>JAURXV010000075.1 GCA_030654195.1 Syntrophales bacterium
AGACTGAGCTCCGGCGCGCCGAGAAAACGCTGCTGGAGAGCGAGGAACGTTTCAGAACGCTCAGCGACAAGACACCACTGGGGATGTGCTTAATAGACATTGATGGCCGATACGAATATGTGAACCCCGCCTTTGTGAAAATCTTTGGTTATGATCTATCCGATATTCCCACAGGCAAGGAATGGTTCAGAATGGCATATCCGGATCCTGAATATCGCAGAGAAGTCATGGCGGACTGGAAGGAGGATCTGAGCAGCTACCCGAATCTTGAGATAAGGCCCCGTATTTACGAGGTGAGGTGTAAGGGAGGTGACTTTAGAACAATCATGTTCAGGCCGGTAACCCTGCCTACCGGCAAGCAGCTCATTATTTATGAGGACATCACCGAGCGCAAGCAGGCGGAGAAACAACTCCAAGATACCCTCGAAAGTCTCAGGAAGGCTGTCGGCGCGACCATGCAGGTCATGGTAGCCGCTGTGGAGACACGAGATCCCTATACATCCGGCCACCAGAAACGGTCTGCGGATCTTGCCCGCGCAATTGCCGCCGAGATGGGACTTCCCCCCGAAAAGATCGAGGGCATCCGGATGGCCGGTTCCATCCATGACATTGGAAAATTATCGATCCCTGCGGAGATATTGTCCAAGCCGACAAAACTGTCTGAAATCGAGTTTTCCCTGATTAAAGAACACGCAAAGAAGGGATACGAGATGCTGAAGGATGTGGAATCACCCTGGCCCCTGGCGGAGATCGTCCGCCAGCACCATGAGCGGATAGATGGCTCCGGCTATCCACGAAATCTGAAGGGGGATGACATTCTGATCGAGGCCCGCATTCTTTCTGTTGCCGACGTGGTGGAAGCCATGGCCTCACACAGGCCCTATCGTCCTAGTTTGGGCGTTGATGCAGCTCTGAATGAAATCGAGAAGAACAGAGGTATCTTTTACGACAACGCTGTCGCAGATGCCTGTCTAAGATTATTCCGGGAAAAAGGTTTTAAACTTGAAGGGCTTGATTATAAGCGGTAATCCTCACCTCAATTCGACATCGACCGTCATTGACTCGTAGGTGAAGCCAAGCCGCAACTCCTCACAAATCATCCCTGAGTAACGTGCTACACGCACCACAACACCTGATCGCTTATCCTGATGACGATTGGCCGTACGATGACAGGGACATGAGTGGCAACTATGGTGACGGTCCTACAGAAACACCTTATAGCTGATCTTCAGGGCCTTTCCCAGGCGCTTCGCCATTTCCTTTCCGATAGGACGCTTGCCGTTTTCCATTTCAGAGATATGGCGCTGAGGGATGCCGGTCAGGCTGGAAAGCTCGATCTGCGTCAATCCTTCCCGATATCTTGCCCCTGCCAAAGCCTTGCCGATAAGCTGCGCTTCCGAACATTCGGGGTAAGCCTCGCGCCACGGGACAGAATCGGACGTGTCCACGAATCCCAAGGGCTTCAGAGCGTCAACGGGCGCCGGCCGGGGCATCTATGGGGCAGCACTCTTTTCAGCCAGGGCTTTTTTCAGCAGCTCGATCCCCTTCCTTGATCCACCACCAACACTTTATGATGATTGAATTTACAGCATAAACGATGACTCTTTTTATGAAGTGAGGTGAATGTAAATTGTCAGCAAACTCCCTGCTTTCCTGGGTTTGCTGAAAGTTGGTGGTGGATTTAGGCCTTCTGGGACTCATCAACCGATCTGGTCAACGATTCTCTCGCCAGTTCAGGATTGTGGAAGTGGCAGTTCACGCAATTGACCTTCCCGTGTCTGCCGTTGGCGTGTAATTCCTTGACGGCGTCATGGCACGTATAACATTCATCCGTCTTGACCTGCTTCTCCAGATTTGCCTTTCGTGCGGTGACTTTCCTCTGCTCCGCATCTGCCTTGTAAGACATTCCTCCCACCGCCGCAAATGCGAGAACGGCCAATAACATCGGTGCAAGTTTTTTGCCCATTTGACTGCCTCCTTCAGCGGAAATGATGTCTAAAACAGACGGTTCATCGAGATGAAACCGCTCCTTCTCAGGCCAAACGGACAGGCGGGGGCCATCGATATGAAACGCCTTGTCCTTGGCGACAACCCGCTTATAGCACAGCAATCGATTTTCTTCATTACGATAAAGCCTGGAAAAGGAGATCCGGATCAAACCCTCTGCCGGTTTGCCGGAAAGCTGAGGCGGCGGCGCCCGGATACCGGCCCTTCCAACGTGAGCGAGTCCGTTCTGCAACCGTTTCAGAGCGGCGATCGGGTTTAAAAATTTTCGTGAAAAGTTATACAATGACTACTATAATGATATACAAAATAATGAAAGGGGGGTATGGGACCATGTCCAAAATCCGAATGCCGAAAGCCATGATGTCCTTAGTAGGAATGAGCATACGAGGGGTTGCTGAAAAATAATAAGTGAATTACCCCGACCACAGGGCGGGCATCCCAAAAAACTTGATGAGGGGGATTGCATCCCCCTTACCCCCGCTCTGCATTCATCCCCGTCCACAGGACGGGGTATTCAGCGGGAGGATTTCATAAATCGATTTGATACCAGGAGGAAATGAACATGGGCCAGCAAAATCAGGGAATCGACACATTGGCATTGCACGCGGGACAAGTTCCGGACCCGACCACGGGATCGCGGGCCGTCCCGATTTACCAAACCACCAGTTATGCGTTCAAGGACACCGACCATGCAGCGGATTTGTTCGCGCTGAGGGCCTTCGGCAACATCTACACCCGCCTGATGAACCCCACCACGGACGTCCTGGAAAAACGTCTGGCCGCTATTACCGGCGGCACTGGCGCCGTGGCGACGGCGACCGGCCAGGCGGCGATCTTCTATTCGATATGCGCCATCACCCAGGCGGGACAGAATATTGTCACGGGCGACAAGCTCTATGGAGGAACCTACACGCTCTTCACCGTGGATTTAAAACGGTTCGGCATCGAAGTGCGATTCGTGGACTCCTCCAATCCAGCAAATTTTGAAAAAGCGATTGACGGGAACACGCGCCTCGTCTATTCGGAATCCATCGGAAACCCCAAATGCAATGTGGACGACATCGATGCGATCGCCGAGATTGCCCACCGGCACAAGATCCCGTTCATTCTGGACACCACGGTCTCCCCGCCGCCGCTTTTTTACCCCTTTGAACACGGGGTGGACATCGTGGTTTATTCGCTGACCAAGATCATCGGCGGCCATGGCACATCCATGGGCGGCGCCATTGTGGAGAAGGGTGATTTTGACTGGAAGGGTTCCGGAAAATTCCCGGAGATCTCCGAACCGGATGCCGCCTACCATGGCGTTAATTTCTGGGATGCGTTTGGCAACCATGAAAAAGCCGTCGCGCCCGGACTCGCGTATGTGCTCAAGATCCGGACAGGCCTGCTCAGGGACACCGGGGCGACGATCTCTCCGTTCAACTCGTTTTTGCTCCTCCAGGGGATCGAGACGCTGCCCCTGAGGGCTCGGCGTCATGTCGAAAACGCGCAGAAGGTGGCGGAGTATCTGGCCGCTCATCCATCGGTCTCCTGGGTGGAGTATGCGGGGTTGACAACCCACAAGGATTACGCGCGCGCCCGGAAGCTTTTGCCGTTGGGTCCGGGAGCGATTTTCACCTTTGGCGTAAAGGGCGGGTTCGAGGCTGCCAAGAGGTTCATCAACAGCGTGAAGTTGGCCTCGCACCTGGCCAATGTCCTGGATGCCAAGACGCTCGTGATTCACTCGGCCAGCACGACGCATTCGCAACTGTCACCCGATGAACTGAAGAAATCCGGAACTGAACAGGATGCCGTACGCATCTCCGTAGGACTGGAGGACATAAACGACATCACGGCTGATCTGGATCAGGCGCTCAAGGCGGCGCATGAGTAGTTTCTGCATCATCCCCGTCCGGAGGACGGTGTATTGGACGGGAGGCATTCATCCATTGAAAGGAGAGACATCATGGCAAGAATCTACGAGGATAGCAGTCTGAGCATCGGCCTTACGCCGCTGGTCCGCATCAACCATCTTGCAAAAGGATTTAATGGGACGGTGCTTGCGAAAATCGAGGGGCGCAATCCGGCCTGTTCGGTCAAGTGCCGCATCGGCGCAAGCATGATCTGGGACGCCGAAAAGCGCGGCGTCCTGAAACCCGGCGTGGAGATCATCGAGCCGACCAGCGGCAACACCGGCATAGCCCTGGCCTATGTCGCGGCCGCGCGGGGCTACAAACTGACCCTGACCATGCCCGAGACGATGAGCATAGAACGCAGGAAGGTCCTGGCCGCCCTGGGCGCCAACCTGATCCTGACCCCCGGCGCCGAGGGGATGAAGGGGGCGATCAGCCGCGCCGAAGGGATCGCGGCCTCCGATCCGCAGCGATACTTCATCCCCCAGCAGTTCAAGAACCCGGCCAACCCGGAGATCCATGAACGGACGACCGGCCCGGAGATCTGGAACGATACGGACGGCGCGATCGACGTCCTTGTCTCCGGCGTCGGCACCGGCGGGACCATCACCGGGATCTCCCGCTACATCAAGAACACGCGGGGCAAGAAGATCCTCTCCGTGGCCGTGGAGCCCAAGGAGAGCCCCGTCATCAGCCAGAAGCTGGCCGGGGCGGAGATCAAACCCGGCCCCCACAAGATCCAGGGCATCGGCGCCGGCTTCATCCCCGACACGCTCGATCTTTCCATCGTCGACCGGGTGGAGCAGGTGGAAAGCGGCGAGGCCATCGAACTCGCCAGGCGTCTGGCCAAGGAGGAAGGGCTGCTCGCGGGGATCTCCTGCGGCGCGGCCATGGCCGCGGCGATCAGGCTGACCAAACTGGAGGAATTCGCAGGCAAGACGATCGTGGTCATCATGCCGGACGCCGCGGAACGGTACCTATCCACCGCCCTGTTCGAGGGGATCTGAGAATAGGGTGTCATGACACGCGCTCAGGGAGATCGCCGCGTTCTCGGAGATCCCCCTGAGGGCAGTTCATCGCTCGCTTATCCCTGACGGAAGTCCCGAGCGGACGCTCTTCCGCGCGGTGATCGAGGACAGGCAAGGGGATCATTTCGTGCTGGAGCGGATTCCGGCCTCGGCCTGCTGCGCCAAAATGCGGATCATCCAATCTTTGGCGTTCCTTGCCCAAAAGGGCCTCGCCGGGATCACGCCGTACCGGGCCGGAACCGGCGGGGAAGCGATCCACAGATGCGATCAGGGACTCTGTCAACCGGCGCCGTATGTTAAATCAAAAGTATTTCTTGAAAATTCCTCTGGCTGCAATGATCCCTGAAATTCCTGCTCCCACAATACCACGGCTCTTCCCGGTTCCGTCGCCTGCCACAAAGATACCTTTGACACTCGTTTCAAGATCTTTATTCGTTATAAAGTGCGTATCGAAAAACTTAATCTCCGGTGCATACAACAGGGTCGACGGGTGAAGAATCCCGGGCACTATTTTATCAAGCTTTTTTAAGGACTCCCAGAGATTGTCGATGATACGGGCGGGCAAACCAAGCGTTATATCCCCCGGTGTTGCATGATATGTTGCCTTGCAAAGCCCGAAATGACGAGTCGCACTGTTAAATGTTGAGCTGGAACTTCTTCTCCCCTCCCGGAAGTCCCCCACCCTCTGAACGATCGGCCTGCCTCCCCCCAGCAGAAAGAATTGTTTGGCAATCATGTGCCCGAATTCGGTCGTATCGGAAAAGGGCTCGGTTAAAAAGATCGTATTGATTAAGGCAAAATTCGTGTTTTCTGTTTTCCGGCCGGAGAGTGCGTCACCGTTTACCAGCTTGAAGTTGTAATAGTTTTCCACCCGTACCCGTCCGCCCGGGTTGGTGCAGAAGGTTCGGACTCTATCTCCGTGGCGCGCTGTGCGGAAAATGAATTTTGGGTCGTATACAATATCTGTAACGGCGTCATAATACTTTCTGTTTAATTCAATGCGGATTCCCACATCTATAGGGCCAAAATTATGGCGAACATGTAATTTTGTAGCTACGTCACGAAACCAGTAGGCGCCGCTGCGTCCCGGAGCGGCCAGAAGGACTTTCGCGGCATAGCAGACTTTTTTTCGATGATGACTGCAGGAGACGTGATACGTGTCGCTATCATGTTTCACAATGGAGGTTACCGTCGTTCCCAGCAAAAATTCTGTTTTTTTCAGGTGATTTCTCAAATAATCCACGACTGACTTGCCGTTGTCCGTTCCCCAATGCCACTGCTCCGGTGCGATGAACTGAGCGTCATGCTCTTTGGCAATGTTTCCAAGAGCCTCAATTGTTTTATTCTTATCTACAAAGGTTACCTGCTGACACTTGGGAAAATGGATGAAGACCTGCCTGATTTCTTCCATCAAACGTTGCGCCGAATCACGATCAATTTTAAGTTCATCCAGATCCATTCCGACTCGATAGTCAAAATTCAGTTTGCCATCGTTTAGCAATCCTCCAGCGGGATACGGATGTCGATCGATGATAGCAATCCTGTCTAAACCCAGCCGCTCAAGCTGCATAGCTGCAAACAGACCGGCGGGGCCGGAACCTATAATCAACGCATTATAAGCGTCCATAAACCATTTAAACTCCTGCCTGCTCTTGTACCATATCTTGAAGTTTAGCTACTTTAAATCAATGATGCCGCAGTTCACGAAAAAAATCTTTCCGGAGCCGGCATCAACAACTTCCTGAAACAAAGCATCGGGCAATTGCTCAGACATCCTTCAAACGGTATTCAATATGGACTGTTGTCGAGAGTTTCTCTCGTTTTTCTCTCCATGCTCCATTACAATCGCATTACTTGAAAACCTCATCCAGCCAGTCGAAGAGCACCTGGCCCACAAGACTGCGATTCTCCATGACACAGTGATTTGTCGCACCTTCGACAGTCGGCGTGATCACCATTTTCTTCAAGGGGTTGGGGAAGTTGTCCATGCAGATCTTTTGTTGCCGCTTGACCTCCTCGCTCTTATACTCACCCTCGCCGACGATGAGCAGGGCCGGAACGGAGACCTTGGCCGGGTCAAAGGTAAACCCTCTATTGGCCTCTGCCAGGCCGGAAGGCTTGTCCATCGGTACGCCCCAGCGCCAGCAAATAGCTTTGACGATGTTGCCATGAAAGATTGTCCAGGAAGCGATTTCCTTCTTTGTTGCCAGGACCACCGGCATCGTGGAGAATAGGGGGTAGGCGTCAACTACGGCGGAATTCATGGCAATCGCCTTGATCCGTGGGTCGTGCATGGCGGCCTGAGGCACGAACCCGCCGCCGCCGCTATATCCGTAAGAGGCCAACTGCTTGGGATCTACATCGGGACGGCTGAGGGCATAGTCGACGACCGCCTTCATCGGGACATTCATGTCTGGCCGGAAGGTTTTCCCCTCCAGAGGAAGGAGCCCCTGCCCCGGCAGATCGACGGTCATGAAGTTGTAGCCGCGGTCATAGGTCTGGGGTGCGATATAGAAGAAGAGATCCTCGGCGAAGGTCTCGCCGCCGCCGATCATGATCAGGGTCTTTGCAGGTTTTGTTCCTGCGGCGGCCTTACGGAAATATCCCGGAAGCACCGTTCCTTCAAAGGGAATCTCGAAATATTCGAGCGGTGAATCAAAGAGCTCTCCTGCCTTTTTCAAGAGGCTTCGGCTCTTAAGCGCCCTTTCCTTCAGACGCGGATCATTCGGCATTATTGAGAGGAGCGATATACGATAGTAGTAAGAAGCGCGCTGCAACTGATCGCGGGCGCTCACCTTATGGCCGCCGGCAAGGGATTTCTCGCCCCGGGTCTCGGCAAGGCGCGCCAGCTTAAACCATTCCTCCTGCCAGCTTGCGGCGTCGCCGTCCTTTATTTGAGAGGCCGCGTAGAAGGCCTCGCCGATCTCAACGCCGTGGTTCACCGCGGAACCAAGAACGATTGTACCGAAGTTGAAATCCATATCCGTATCGTTAAAATGATAACGAACATTGGTATCGTGGGCATCGAATACCTTCTTCTGCTCCTGGCCTTGGGCAGTCTTTTTACTGGCCGTTTTTTTCGCTTGTGCGGCGAAGCAGTCGTTGATTCCTCCATAACCCGTCAGGACAACAGACACCAGGAACATGACCGCAACCGCCAGGACTCTCTTGTACATTCCAATCTCCTTATGCTTCAGAATTCAATGCCTGTGTATTTTTTTCACCTCAGGGCAGGCGTTCCCAGACCAGGCTGACAACCCACTTGACGCCGCCGAGGAGCAAGGGTCCCTTCAAAGTCAGATACTTCCCGTCGAATTCGAAATGGCGCTGCTGATCCGTTCCTACCCAATTGGGAAGGAGGGCGGCCTCGATGTGGTGTACGATGGTCCGGTCATCGGGATTGACTGAATAGGTCCCGTAGTATGCGGTATATCCGCCGAACGCCGCCCGTACTTCGGCTTCGGACGTGACAAGCGGGTCATCCGACGCAAATCCGGGACGGCTGGGGTTCATGAGTTGTACGGCCATGCGCCCATCCGGTTCATAGGTGATCCTTCCCTGGGCGTCACTGCCGAAGGGATAAGCCTTCTGTCCGCTTGAGTTCTGACTGTGGAAGGATATAAGTTTCCAGGAACCGACCAGTTCGGGTATAACTTCCCTGCTCATGCTGTGCATCCTTCCCTTCTCCGCATCCGCTTTCCTTTCGCCCGGACCATGGCTTATACCGGCGCAGCCGCCGATCAACAGGACAACCATCGAGATCAACAGATAAGTGGATTTTATCAAGGCATTAAATCGACAAGCTTTTATTTTCATATGGCCGATAAGATATTCAAAGGGGGGTGTCAACACTATTCCTTACAATAGGACTGTTTCAAAAACCCACCCTCGCTTCTGAGTAACTTCAAAGAAGTTTCTCAATGATAAAGCGCCCATCAGGGCGTGGGTCGCTATTTACTTTGCTGGTTCTTGTTCGGCAGGATGCGCTCCCGCGCACTGCGCTTCTCCTCTGTGTTCTTGAGCATCAGGTTGTAGGCGACGTAATACTTATAGATGTTGCGCACGTAGGTTGTGGTTTGGAAACCGATCCTCTCGGCGGTCACCACCTCGACGTTGTTGAACCACTTGTTCGGATCGAGCCCGCGCTTCTCCGCCAGCTTGCGCATGGTCGAGATTTTCCCCGGCCCGGCATTGTAGCTCGCGAAAGCGAAGAGCGTGCGATCTTGGTCGTTGAAGCTTCCGTCCGGGAAGTAACGCGTCATGAGTAAGTCCATGTATTTTGCGCCTGCGTGGATGTTGGGTTCGGCCTCCGTGATATTACCCACCTTCATTGATGCTCCGGTCGCCGGCATGATCTGCATGATGCCTATGGCGCCGACGGGGCTGCGCTTGTTCTGATCCAAGGTGGATTCCTGGTAGCCCTGTGCGGCGAGCATCAACTCGTCGAACTGGTACTTCTGCCCGTACTTCTCGAACAGGGCAATTGTCTGCTCGAAGCGCGTCCGCTCGGCGTCGCCCGTCGGGTTCTTTATCTTCTTGACGCGCTTATGGTATTGCGCCAGGCGGCTCTCGATGATGCCCTGTTTCTTAAGATAGTTCCTGTAGAAGTCTCGGAATTCAGCTTCAAGATTCGGGCTGCCCTTGCGGATTGCCCAACCTATTGTGCCGCTGCGGCGGAGCACGATGTCCTCTCGGACCTTGATCTTGTGCAGAACTTGCGCCCATATTTTTGCCATCCAGTCGTCGACGACGAGGAATTCAAAGAGCTCTGCGTTGAGCATCTCCATCAGATCTTCATCCTCGAGGGCGTCGGGGACGAGGACAATGTTGACGGGCGCCTTCCTCTTCCAAAACCAGAATCCTCCTTCCTTTTTAAAACGATCGTTCAGAGACAACAGGCTCTCGTAGTAGCTTGATGTCTTGCGCACATGCACGGTCTTACCGGAAAGATCATCGATTACACCGACAGGGGGCGACTTCGGCCCCGTCACCAGGACCTCAGACACATGCGGTGTTTCCTCCGACGTGACGAAGTCCACGATCTTCAGACGCTCTTCGGTCACCGTGATGCCGCCGGCGGCGATGTCGCCGAGGCCCCTGGCCACGTCTTCAAGCAGTGCATCGCGCGTGTGGGGAATGATAAACACCGTCAAAGGACGCTTGCTGAGTTTCCTGTGGTATTTCTTGTTGAGGTAGTGCTCAAAATCCCGCACGGTATCCCCGATTAGGCCTCGCTCTCGGCCCTTGTCGTTAAAGTAAAGCGTGCGACTGTGTGGCACGAGTACCCGTATCCTCCGGTACTCCAGCATTTTATCGAAGTCCCCCGTCCACTCTTTGCTGGTTAGGGCCAGGCCGCGCAGTTGCTTCCGGCCATCTTCGGCTGGCGCCGCTTGCTTGTCCGTCGGCGCCGCCGGCTTATCTGTAGGTTGTCTGAGGGCCAGGTACGACACGGCGACAATCACCAGAACGGCCAACCCCAGGTACAATGCGTAGAAATGTCGTTTTTCTTTCATGGCCAGTTTCTTCAGCCTCCCGGATCCCTCGCCGCAGCCTGCGGCAAGCTGACGTTTCCATTTAATATCATAAAAACAGGTCACCTGTCTTATCTTTATAGCATATCACGGAGGTGCATTCATGTACAGTCTCTCTGTGGGGGGGTGTGCGACAAAATTATGGGTAACGGATAACGACGAGTTTACACCGCCACCCGATGCTCCCAAAAATCTTCCCAGCGGTTGCTCATGATGCTGCAGCGCAAGGCGATGATGCAATTCGCTCCCCTGACTGTCCAGTGCA
>JAURXV010000088.1 GCA_030654195.1 Syntrophales bacterium
GGCACGACGAAATCGCGGCCGATCGTTTCCCGCTGATAGCCGAAGACAACCCAAAGGATACCGGCAAGGACGATGGCAAGCACCTTTTCCCGCTGGTTTTTCTTCAGCCAGTTCAGGATGGGCATCGGTTTGGAGAGTGGCGTCCTTTTTGCGAAGAAGGTTTCCAGCTCGATGCGGAGAGCCGAGGCGTTGGCGATCTCCTGGATACTTTCCTCTCTTGCGAGCGAGATTGTGCCCCGCTCTTCGGAGACCACGATGCAGATCGCGTCCGACCTCTCCGAAAGGCCAAGGGCCGCTGAGTGGCGAAGACCAAGGTTCCCGTGCCGGGCGGCGTTAGCCGAAAGGGGCAGGTGGCAGCCGAACCGCATCACCCGGTTGCCGTCGACGAGGACGGCGCCGTCGTGACCGATCGAGTGGGGATCGAAGATGCTCTCTAAGAGGGGCTGGCTGAGGATGCCGTCGAGGCTGCTTCCCCCCGTCAGGTGGCGATCCAGTGGGTCGTGCCCTTGGAGGACGATCAAGGCGCCGACTTTTTTGCGCGCAAGGTCAGCGGCGGTCTGGGCGAGAACCTCCGCGCCTTCGTTGAACGCGGCAACGGCAAAGAACCGTTTCCGGAAACGCCCCAGCAGGGCCAGGCGTTCAAAGAAACGCCGGAGGTCCTCCTGAAAGATGACGACGAGGACAAACAGCAGGATCGCGAAGAATGCCTGGAGGACGACAGTGGTCAGGAAGAGCTGGAAGAAGCGGGCGAGCATATAGACGACGCCCAGCAAGGTGATGCCCAGGAATACGAAACGGGACGCCCGATCCTTAAACCAGATCAGCAGCGCCGAGATCATGATCGAGATGATGGCGATGTCCAGGATGTCCTGAATCCGGAAGGCGTTGAGCATCGTCAAGGTATTTTCGATCATGGGGAAAACTCATCTTTCCGCCCGCCGGGAAGAGGGTCGGTCTGTTTGCAGGAATCGGTTGAAAAAGCCGGACGAACTTTTACAACATATAAACAAAAGCTTTGCGGTGTGTCAAGAAGATATCGAATTTCAAGACATTTCAATATGGCCGGTCAACCTCTCTTCCATCTTCGTCGCGGGAAACGGGGTTTGATGACCAGTAATAAGTCTTAAAAGTCGTGAAAATGGAACGGCTTCGTAAAAAGGCCGCAGGCAAGGCGCGCGAATCCTGAGGAATGAGGCGTCGGGAACATGTGGGGACACCTTGCCGCAAGGTGTCCCCAAGCCCAAAGGGATCGGAACGTGTCCCCGGAGCCCAATGACGAGGGATGAAGTGCAACGCAGCATCCGGGCTTGGTAGAAACCGTCGGGGTTTGATTTTGTCTTTTCCAGCAGGTTCGGCTATAATACTGAACAATGGGTAGCGCACCTTTGCGGTATCGGGGACATGTAGGGACACCTTGCCGCAAGGTGTCCCCGGCCCAAAGGGATCGGAACGTGTCCCCGGAACGAGGAGGAAAAATGATCGATTGGGAGAAGAAAGAGAAAATCGACAGGGTCGCGGAAATGGTTGCGAAGGCAAAAAACATCGTCGTTTTTACGGGCGCGGGCGTCAGCACGGAATCCGGGATTCCCGATTTCCGCAGCCCCGGCGGCTTCTGGACGAAATTCGATCCGGAGGATTTCACGATCGATAAATTTCTGACGAGCCCGGAGACCCGGCGGAAACAGTGGCGCCTCCTCCTCTCCGGCGATCTGCTCAAGGAGGCCCGGCCCAATGCCGCGCATGAGGCCATTGCGGCGCTGGAGAAGCTGGGGAAAGTGAACTGCGTCATCACCCAGAACATCGACAATCTCCACCAGAAAGCCGGGAACGATCCTGCAAAGGTATTCGAGCTCCACGGCAACATGCGCTGGATCCTCTGCATGGATTGCGGGGAACGCTACCCGCTGGAGGAAATTCTCCATCAGAACGGAGCGTCGGAGGAGGTTCCGGTCTGCGGCCGCTGTTCCGGCATCCTGAAACCCGACGTGATCTTCTTCGGCGAAGCCCTCCCCGAGGAGACCCTGAGCAAGGCCACCTGGCATGCCGGCCACTGCGACCTCCTCCTGGTCGTCGGTTCTTCGCTCGTCGTTTACCCGGCGGCCTACATGCCGATTTATGCCAAGCAGGCGGGGGCCTCGCTCGTGATCGTTAATCTGAGCCCCACGCCGGCGGACAAGATTGCAGACGTTGTCATCCACGCCTCCGCGGGGGAGACAATGGGGCGCATCCTCGCGGAAGTCAGGCAGGGGCTCGCCGGATCATGTGCCTGATACTGTTCGCCTGGAAAATGCATCCGAATTTCCCGCTCGTCCTCGCGGCGAACCGGGACGAGTTCTATGAAAGACCGTCGGCGCCGGCCGACTTCTGGGATGACGCGCCGGATCTGCTTGCGGGCCGGGATCTGCGGGATGGGGGGACGTGGCTTGGGATCACCCGGGGAGGGAGGGTGGCGGCCCTCACGAACTACCGTGATCCGGCTTCCCTGAAAATTGGAGCCCCATCGCGGGGGATGCTGGTCAGCGATTACCTCCGCGGCCGGGAGAACCCGGGGGCCTATCTCGGCCGGATTGCACCCGAGACCGATCGTTTCAACGGTTTTGACCTGCTTGTCGGCGATCCCGATGAGCTCTTCTGTTTCTCGAACCGGGGCGCCCGGGAACGTCTGCAACCCGGGATCTACGGTCTGAGCAACCACCTCCTGGACACCCCCTGGCCGAAGGTGGCGCAGGGGAAGAGGGTTCTGAAAGCGCTTCTTCAAGCGGAAAAGGGAGTGCCGCCGGAGGCGCTTTTCGCGCTGCTGGCCGACCGGACCCGATCACCGGACGACCGTCTTCCGGATACGGGGGTTGGGCTGGAATGGGAGAGGATTCTCTCGCCGCTTTTCATCGAGAGCCCGGCCTACGGAACACGCTCTTCGACAGTTCTGCTGATCGACCGGAATGGAAGCGTGACCTTCATCGAGCGGGTGTTCAACGGCGCCGCCGATCCCTGGATGACGGCCCGTTTCGCCTTCCGGATCGAGAATGGCGGTTATGGGATGAACCGTCATGGTGAGCTGAAAAGGGGGGCGGAGGGCTCCGTCCTGTATTGAAAGGGGTCATGCATGTCGCATCGTGAATATCCGGACCATCCGCGGGTCGGCGTGGGGGCGGTCGTGCTGCGGGAAGGTCGTCTCCTTCTGGTCCGGCGGGGCGCTGCCCCCGCGCAGGGGCTCTGGGCGATCCCGGGCGGGGGGCTCAGGCTCGGGGAAACCCTTCAGGCGGGTGCGGAACGGGAGATCCTGGAGGAGACGGGGATCATCATCCGCGCCGGCGCGCCCCTTTTTACCTGCGATTCCTTCGAGAAGGATGGGGCTGGGCGTATCCGTTTCCACTATGTGATCGTCGATGTGGCGGCGGATTATGTGAGCGGCGACGTGAAGGAGGCCGATGACGCCCTCGAGGCCCGTTGGGTGTCGCCCGCAGAGATTCGGGAGCTCCCTGTGACGAAAACCACCTTGAAACTGCTGCAACAAATCGGTTTCATTTCTCCCGTTTTTCCCGGAAAGGAGGTGATGTCATGAAGGTTGTATTTCACGAGGATTTTCGTCCGCCCTATACCTCCGACCCGGCGGCGGAGAGTGGACGGATGGAGGCCGTCGAGCGGGTGATTCGCGATCGGGTGATGTGGGTCCAGGCGATCCCGGCGACGGAAGAGGAAATCGCCGCCGTCCATACCCGCGCCCAGATGGAGCGGGTCCGGCGGGAGGGGGTGTACGACATCGCTGCCCTTGCCGCGGGCGGGGCGATCCGGACGGCCGCGATCGGCCTTACCGAGCCCTGCTTCGGCCTGATCCGTCCGCCCGGACACCACGCCTCGGCGGCGAGTTCCTGGGGATTCTGCTACTTCAACAACATGGCGGTCGCGATGGAGAAACTCTATCGGGAGAAGAAGATCAGGACGGCCCTCATCCTCGACTTCGACCTCCATTTCGGGGATGGGACGGTGAACATCCTCGAAGGACGGGGATATGTGACGATCCTGAATCCGACCGCGGCAGACCGGAACGCCTACCTGAAGGAGGTCCGTCATTTCCTCTTTGCGGAGAAGGTTGACATCATCGGCGTTTCCGCCGGGTTCGACCACCATGTGGAGGACTGGGGCGGCCTCTTGACGACGGGCGACTACCGGGAGATGGGGCAGATGGTCCGCGAGGCGGCCGGGAAGAACGGCGGCGGCTGTTTCGGCCTGTTGGAGGGCGGCTACAACCACCGCGTCCTCGGTGCAAACGTAATGGCCTTTCTGGAGGGGATGGAAAGGAATCACTTCTTGAGCTGTTCCTTGAGCTTTGTCCGGTTCTTGATCGCGTCGTTCGTCTGTTATTTTTTCCATTCCAGCGTCAGGGCGTAGGGGGTGAAGTCGATGATTTTGAAGTGTCCCTTCTGGCGAAGGCTGTTTGTTTGGTAGAGGGAGTTCTCAGGATAGCCGACGATGAACTCGCCTATCCGTTTCTCTTCAACCTCCGTCACCCAGACGATCTGCTGCAGCATCCCCTTGATCTCCTGATTTGTGTCGATTATAAACCTCGCGGGCAATGACTGTTATTGGAAAAATTTCGTTGTTGTAACAATATAAAAACTCATGGAATATATCTAGCATAGGTTGTTATGCCTGTCTAGAAATAAAATCCAGTACGCGCACCCAGCTTATAAGTCGGGCAAATCAGAACGCCCAAGGCACAAGGCCGGAAGTCGTCGTGCAGATGAGTGAATTGATCCAGGAATTCCGTGGCAGGAAGCTGGAAGAAAGGGGAAAGTGGTATTTGAGCAGCATCCCGAAGCGATTGAATAGGTTAAAATCAAAATCATTCAGATGATCGAAAACTTCAAACAGGTTATGTTTCTAAAGAACGAGAATGGTTTGTCCTAAGAATCACACCGGGAAGAGGATCTGGGAGTAAGGAAATTGGCGGTTGAGCATTTCCCTGATCTTGGCCTGCTCCTCTGCGTCTTCGATGGTTTCGACCTCGCTCGCGGGCAGGCCGGCTTCGGTCAGACGGTGTTTCCAATCGACAACGTAGCCTGGAACGTTCACAAAACGGCACCCCTGGGCGCCGCAGCAGGTGCTCTCAACGGCGGCGGTCCCCACGACAACGAGGAGCTCCCGGCTTTGGTGGATAATCCGCCTTTCTTCAACGATGGTGTAGTGACCGGCGATAAACCGGACCTCCGTTCCCGGTTCCTGGTGCTGGTATTCCGGCATGGAAACCTCCTGATTTGACTAAGGGGGAGCTGTTTCGAAAGCGGCGATTCTATTTTCCGATGCAGAAGTTCGCGAAAATCCGGTCGAGGACCTCTTCCGACGTCGTTTTGCCCGTGATTTCCCCCAGCGCATTGAGGGCCTCGCGGACCTCCAGCGCAACGAACTCGTGCGGGAGGGCGGCAAGCAGACCCTCACGGGCGCGCGCGAGGCCGGCCGACGCCTTCTCCAGGGCGGTTTTCTGATGGAGATGCGCGATCATGGCCTCCGGCAACTCCTCTGCCGGCGTTGCGAGGACCAGGTCGCGGAGGGCTGTGGTCAGGCGGTCAAGCCCGTCGCCGTACTTGGCGGAGATCCGGATGGCCGGGGGGGTTCCCTCCGGGAGGAGCCCGAGCAAAGATTTTTCATCGAGGCGCTGCGGCAGGTCGGATTTATTGAGGACCGCGATCATCGGTTTTGATATCATTTTTGCGAGGAGTTTCCGATCGTCCGCCGTGAGGTCCGCGCTCCCGTCGAGGAGGACGAGAACGGCGTCGGCCGTCTTCAGGCGCTCCCAGACGAGATCGATCCCCTCCTTCTCTATTGCGTTCTCCGGGAGTCGAAGCCCGGCGGTATCGGTCAAGCGGACGGGGATCCCTCCAATGTCGACGGTTTCCTCGATGAAGTCCCGCGTCGTCCCCGGGATGGGGGTGACGATCGCCCGTTTTTCGCCGAGGATGCGGTTAAGGAGGGAGGATTTGCCGACGTTCGGGCGACCGGCGATGACGACGCCGATCCCTTCCCGATAGATCCGCCCCTGCCGGTGCGTCGCGGCAAGGGCGGCGATCTTGTCGATGAGTTTCCGGATACGGGGAAGGGCTTCATCGGTCGTCTCCTCGACGCCGTCGTCCTCCGAAAAGTCAATGGCCGCTTCAACCCCGGCGAGGAGGTCGATCATTTCGCTGCGGATCGCCTCGATCGGTTCGGAGAGTTTTCCACCCAGGCAATCGATGGCGGCGGCGAGTCCCGGCCGGGTCTTTGCGGTGATGATGTCGAGGACCGCCTCTGCCTGGGCAAGGTCGAGACGGTTGTTCAGGAAGGCGCGCCGTGTGAATTCCCCCCGTTCGGCCGGACGCGCCCCGGTTTGAAAAACCGCTTCGAGTACGGTCCGGAGGATCAGCGGTCCACCGTGGCAACTGATCTCCAGCGTATCTTCGCCGGTGTAGGAATGGGGTCCCTTCAAAAAGGCGACGAGAACCTCGTCGAGAATGGCGCCTGTCGTCGGAGCGATGATCTTGCCGTGATAGAGGTGATGGGAGAGGAAATTTCCGGGGGGCAAGGGGCGGAAAAGCCGTTGGGCGATCCCCTCCGCCGTGGGTCCGCTGACGCGGATCAAACCGACCCCCCCGATCCCGGGCGGGGTGGCGATGGCTGCGATGGTGTCCCTGAAGGTCATGGGATCAGGGCCTCCCCCCTGTCGGGATACCGTCATTTTGCGGAATGATCCGCCCGCGCCCGGTCCCTGCATTGCGCACAATGGATGATGTGCGCCTGCCGTCAGGCGTCGGCCCGGTCCGGTCCGCGGCGGGCCGGCAGGATCACGATCTTCCGGTATTCACCCTCGCCGCGACTCTTCGTGGTCAGGGTCTCGTCGTCCTGCATGGCCATGTGGATGACGCGGCGGTCATGGGCGTTCATGTGGCCGACTGTTACCGGTTTCTTCGTTTTCCTGACCTTTTCGCCGAGCCTCATCGCCAGGGCGACGAGGGATTCTTCGCGCCGTTTGCGGTACTCCTCCGTGTCGATGACGATCATCTTGTGTCCGTTTGCGGAATGGTGGACCGCCTTGTTGACTATGTACTGGATCGCGTCCAGGTTCTGCCCCCGCTTTCCGATGAGCAGGCCGCTGCCGTCCCCCCGAATGTTCAGAATAATCGCCTCCTCCGTCTCCTCCACGTCCACCGGGGAGGAGATCTGCATTCGGGTCAGGATGCCTTCGAGGAGCCTCCTGGCCTTTTCCGCGGCCGGTTCGCCGTCGCGATCGGCCGCCGCCGGGTTCGGTCTCGCGGTCACCCTTTGTTCCATGGGTTCCGGCGTCTTCGTTATCGCCGCCGGAGCGGTTGCGGCGGGGTGAACAGCCGGACGCCCTTTCGGGACCGGTGCGGCAGACTGTGTCCCATTGTCCACGGCGCGGATTCCGGCCCTGTTGCCTTCCAACGTCGGCGCAGCAGACTTTTCCATCCGGACCGGGGTCGGCGTCTCCACGCGGGAGAAGACGTCGTCGAGCGCCATGTCGATGGAAAGGAGTCCCGCACGGATTCGTGCCTTGTTTGCCCCCAGACCGAGAAAGCCGGGATTTCCCGCCGCGATGATCTCGATGTTGAGCTTCTCCCGGGGAACCAGAAACGCGCTGCACGCCTTTTCTATGGCATCATCGATGGATTTGCCTTCGATTTCAATTCTTTCCATTGTTCAATGCACCTCTATGCCGGTTGTTTGTTGATGTACACCTGCTGGCCGATGCTGATGATGTTGTTGAACAGCCAGTAGATCACCAATCCCGACGGGAAATTGAGGAACATGAAGGTAAAGATTATCGGCATGAAGAGCATAATCTTCGCCTGCATCGGATCCGCCCCCGTGGGGGTCATTTTCTGCTGGATGAACATCGTGCCGCCCATGATGATCGGCGTGATGTAATAGGGGTCCTTCGCTGAAAGATCCTGGATCCACCAAAAAAGAGGGGAATGACGCAGTTCGATCGCGTAAAGCAGGGCCTTGTACAGGCCGAAGAAAACGGGGATCTGCACGACCATCGGCAGGCACCCGCCCAGCGGGTTCACCTTGTGTGTCTTGTAGAGGGCCATCGATTCCTGGCTCAGCCGCGTCTTGTCACCCTTGTATTTCTCGCGCAGGGCGGCCATTTTCGGCTGAAGTTTCTGCATCTCCTTCATCGACTTGTAGCTCTTGTTTCCGAGGGGCCAGAAAATCAGCTTGATCAGGATGGTCAGGATGATGATTGCGATTCCGTAGTTGCCGACATAGCCATAGAGGAACTTGAGCGTGATCAACAGCGGGATCGCAAGCCACTTGAGCCAGTCGCCGAAATCGATCGCGTTCTCCAGGCCAAGGTTCTGAGCCTTGAGGATACTGTAATCCTTCGGCCCCATATAGAGCGCGTAGCTGAAGACACCGGGCTGACCGGGAGGAATCACGTTCTTCGGTCCCTTGAGGCCGACGGCGATCAGGTTGTTCGCGTCCTTCGACATCCGGAAGGTTGTCAGTGACGGATTCTGCGGGATCATGGCGGCGATGAAATATTTGCTTTCGAAGCCGCCCCATGAGACGTCGGGACCGAGGGTCTTGTCCGTTTCCATCTTACTCACCTCGGGGCGGTCCATGCTCTTCGCGATGTAGGAGACGGGGCCGTCGTGGCCGTAACTGTCCGTCGGCGTATTGGGATCGACATACTGGTACCAGGTCAGGCCGCCGCTCTGGTTCAAGGGGGCGGCGCCAAGGTTGTGGACGCGAACCTCCAACTCGAAGCTGTACTTGTCCGGATGAAAGGTGAAGGTCTTGTCAATTCGGAGTTCCCCCGGATAGGACTGGGTGAAGGTCAGGCGATGCGGCTCCACGCCTCTCATCATGTCGAGCAGGCTGCCGTCCGCCTCGTAGAACCCGTCATCCGGGATATTGACGGTAGAATCAGGGAAGGAGACGGAGAGGGGCCTCGGCATACCCTCCAAAACATGAACGAGCTCGATTGGCTTCGGTCCTCCTTCCGGTTTCGGCTTCCCTTGGCCGATCAGCCGCATGAAGATATCGACGATATCCTCGCTGTTTGCCACCTCTGTCTTGTACTGTTTCAATTGAAAGGATTTCAGGGCGGCGCCCCGCGTGGTGAGAACCGCCCGGTAGAGGGGGGTTTCCACGATTACGTCGCGCTCGTCGCCGGTCACGGCCTGGGCTGCCGGCATCCGGCCCGTCGTTGCCGTCTGAATAGTGGCCGGGGCCGACGCCTTTCCCGGATCGGCGGGTGGCGCCTGCTGCGCCGTCGTCTGCGAAGAGACGGAGGCCTCCTGCTGGGTCGGCGCCGTCGCCGTCTTGACCGGCGGTTTGACGAAAAAGTTCTGATAAACCATCAACACAACAACCGACAGGACAACGGCGAGAAGGGTTCTCTTGTCCATTCATACCTCCAATTTTACGATCATTTTTTTATTTCACCGGGTCATACCCGCCTGGGTGCAGCGGGTGACAGCGAAGAAGCCGCATCAACCCCGCAAACGCCCCCCTGAAGGGACCGTAGCGCCGGATGGCGATGATCGCGTATTCGGAACAGGTGGGGTAAAAGCGGCAGCAGGGGCCTAAAAAGGGCGAGATGCAGACCTGGTAGGTGCGGACCAGCACCACAAAAACTTTCCCCAACATCTGCATGAAAACGTTTTCAGACATCGGCTCTGCGGATCAGGCGACTCTCCAGCTCTGTGCAAACATCACTGTAGGTCAGCGGTAATATGCCCCTTTTAGCGATGATCACGATGTCCTGCGAAGCTGGAAGCCTGGACTTGTTCAATCTGAAAAACTCGCGCAAAAGGCGTTTGATCCTGTTTCTCTGTACGGCGTTCCCGGCTTTCTTGCTGACCGTCGTGCCCAGTCTTGTGATTCCCGTCTGGTTCCGGCATGTGATAATGGTGAAACGCGCCGAGTGACTCCGTACCCCCTGCTCATAGATCCGCAAATAATCCTGTCTTTTCCGAATGCGATCATCTTTGCCAAAGGTTTGGGATTCCATGCGCTGCCGCCCCTTTCCCGGGGCCTCACCGACCAGCCTTTGGCCCGCCCGCGGGGGTTACACCGACAGTCTCTTCCTGCCCTTCGCACGTCTTCGGTTGAGAACGGCCCTGCCGCCTCTGGTGGCCATCCGAACGAGGAAACCATGGGTGCGCTTTCGTTTGGTGTTGCTGAACACTGTCAATGTCTTTTTCATCGTCTATGCCCCGGTTTAATTAATGAGTTTCGCTATAAACCATAGCTGAAGGGGTTTGTCAAGCAAATATCAGAGCAGCGAATATGAGATCCGCGGCAGGGTCGGAGAGAAAATCGGTGCAACCATTCCGTTGGCGTTGGGTTTGACAATCCCCGACCAGGGGCGTAACGGTTGCTGAACGCGGCTGTCGCCGTTCATGGCCCGTAAAAAAAGTGTCGAATTTGACAATATCGCCCAGGCGTGTTACCAAACACAATATCGGATGAATTGTCCTTGGAACGCCCCGTCCTGTGGGCAGATCCGGGATGCTTAAGCGGGGGTGAGGGGGGACTAAGATTCCCCGATCACCGGTTGGATGCCCCACGACGGGAACGGTGCTTTGGTCATTCGTGGAAGGAGGAAAAGCTATGAAGAAACTCATCATTTTTGTCGTTTTGGTTCTGTTCGCGGCCCCCTGCGTTTTCGCGGCAGGGACGGATGCGAAGGGTTCGGCAGGGCAGGCCCTGGCGGAAAAGGCAAAGGCGGAAGGAAAGGTGACGTTTTATGCCAACATCACCTCCGTGGAGCCGATCCTGGAGGATTTTGGAAAGAGGTACGGCGTCAAGGCGGAGTATACAAGACTCTCCACCACCAAATTCATTGCGACCATCATGACGGAACATGCGGCCGGCAAGCTCACGGCCGACGTTCTCCAGGCGCCCATGCCGGTCCTCGAATTTCTGATGGAAAAGGGCGTTCTGGCGTCATACACCTCTCCCGCCGCGGCCGGATATCCGAAATGGGCAAACAAGGACGGCAAGATCCAGAGCTTCGGCATTGAATATGCCGCCCTGATCTACAACAAGGAACTGGTCAAACCGGCCGATGTTCCCAAGAAGTATGAAGACCTGGCGGACCCGAAGTGGAAGGGGAAGATCGTCATGGCCGATCCCTCCTCCCATCCGACGACGATCTCCTGGCTCATCGGACTGAAGGAAAACGTGATCAAATCGGAAGCGGAATGGATGAAGTTCCTCAAAGGGCTGGCCGCCAACAAGCCGATGTTCGTGGCCTCTTTCGGCCCCACACCGGCCCCGATCGAGAGCGGTGAGAAGCTGATCGGCATCTCGATGCCGAAATACATCATCACCAAGGCGCCCGCGCCGCTGGATTGGGCAAAGGTTTCCCAGCCGATGATGGGGACTCCCCGGGGAATGGCCATTACGGCCGGCGCACCCCATCCCAACGCCGCGAGGCTGTTCGTGGATTACTGGCTGTCCGAGGACGCCATGAAGATCATGGCCGAGAAGGTGGGCGAATATGTCCTCGCCCCGGGCATCTATCCCCCGATCGCCGGAATCGACAAGGCGAAGGTTATCCCGATCCGCGAACTGTCGGATGACGAGATCAAGAAGTGGGGAGGCGAGTTCAAGAAGATTTTCGCAGCGCCGTAACCTTGAAAAAATGGAAATCAGCATCAAAGGCCTCAACAAGAACTATTACTCGGAAGGCAAGACGATCGTGGCGCTGGACCAGGTCGATCTAACGATCCCGGCCAACCGGATCTTCACGCTGCTGGGGCCGAGCGGCTGCGGCAAGACCACGTTGCTGCGCTGCATCGTCGGCCTGGAGATGCCCGATTCGGGGGAGATTGCGATCGGCGACGAGGTGGTCTTCTCGACGGAAAAGGGCATCTACGTCCCGCCGGACCGGCGGGGGCTGGGGATGGTGTTCCAGACCTACGCCATCTGGCCGCACATGAACGTCTTCGACAACGTGGCCTACCCGCTCCAGACCCGTAACGAACCCAGGGAGGAGATCGTCCGCAAGGTAGCAAAGACGCTCCATTTCGTCCAGTTGGATGGGTTCGAGAAGCGGCCGGCGACGAAGCTGAGCGGCGGGCAGCAGCAGCGGGTCGCCCTCGCCCGGGCCCTGATCGCTGAGCCGAAGGTGATCCTCTTCGACGAGCCCCTCTCCAACCTCGATGCGAAGCTCCGAGAGGAGACGCGCAAGGAGCTGCGGGCCTTTCTCACGGAACTCAAGATCACCGCCGTTTACGTGACCCACGACCGGATCGAGGCCCTGTCGCTCTCGGATACCGTCGCGGTGATGAAGAGCGGCCGCATCATCGAGCTGGGGACGCCGCGGGGGATCTACTTCGACTCCGACCGGCGGTTCGTGGCGGACTTCATCGGCCGCGCGAACTTCATCGAGGGCAAGGTGGCGTCGGTGGGGAACGGCGAGACCACCGTCGATTCCGCGATCGGCGCCATCGCCTGCGAAAAGAAGATCAACGCCTCGCCGGGTGCGGCGGTCACCGTGTGCATCCGCCCGGAATTCATCCGTGTTTTGAAAGGAGACCATAAGGTTGGGCGCAACATCTTCCGGGGAAGGGTCGAATCCCTGGTCTTCGTCGGCGACGCCTACGAGGGGGAGATCCGGGTCGGAGAGACCCTGCTGATCTTCCGAATCGAGCCGACAACCGCCGTCCGGGAGGGCGAAGAGATTGCCCTCCACTTCGACCCGCGTCACTGCTCGATCCTGTTGAATTAAAAAAGGTAGCGTGCGATGCAAAAGACGAGAAAGGGCCTGACGCCGGGCCTGATCGCGATTGTCGGATTCCTCACGGTCTGCCCCGTCGTCATGCTCATCCTGGGGAGCTTCAGCGAGGGGCTCAACGCCTTCGGAACGTTCACGCTCTCGAAATACGTCAAGGCCTACACCGATCCCGCCTTCGCCGAAATCCTCGTCAATACGGCCGTCTTCACGATCGGCTCCGCGATCGTCTCCACCGTCCTGGCGCTTTTTCTGGCCTATCTGAACACCCGGACGAACATCCCATTCAAGTTCATGTTCCGGATCATTTCGCTGATTCCGATGATGGTGCCGCACATCCTGTTCGCCGTGAGCTGGGTTCTGCTGCTGAACCCGTCAAACGGCATGATCAATCTTTTTCTGAGGCAGGTCTTCGGCTGGGAGGGGGCGGCGCTCAACATCTACACGCTCCAGGGAATGATCCTCGTGGAGGGGCTCTTGGACCTGCCCATCGCCTACCTGGTCATCGCCCCGGCCATGTCGGCGTTCGATGTTTCGCTGGAGGAGTCCTCGAAGGTGTGCGGGGCGTCGAACCTGCGGACGCTGGTTCGGATCACCTTGCCGGTTCTCCGGCCGGCCATCCTGGCCGCAGCAACGCTCGTCATCGTCCGGAGCCTGGCCTCCTTTGCCGTCCCGTCGGTGATCGGCATGCCGGGGCGGATCTATGTGCTGGCGACCCACATCTACCGTGTCGTCGCGACCGGATATGTCACGGACTATGGGATGGCGGCGGCCGTGGGCATGAGTGCGCTGGCCGCCTCGATCACACTGATCTTTCTCTACCGCCACCTGACCCGGGAAGGGGAGAAATACGTTACCGTCTCCAGCCGGGGCTACCGGCCGAGCGTGATTGACTTGAAGGGGGCCCGGTATCCCCTTTTCGGAATCGTCGCGCTGCTATCGTTTGTGCTGATCGTTCTGCCGGTCCTGGTCCTCTTCTACACCTCCGTCGTTCCCTACTCCATGGTTCCGAGCGCGAAGGCCTTCGCGATGATGAGTTGGAAGCACTGGATCGCGGTCCTCAAGGACCCCGTCTCGCTGCTCTCACTCAAGAACAGCCTCTACCTCGGCGTCGGCGGGGCGACGCTGGGGATGATCCTCTCCTTCTTCGTCGCCTACGTGATCGTCAAGGTCCGGACGAAGGCCGCCGGCTTTCTCGAATCCTTGAGTTTTCTCTCATTCTCCTTCCCGGGGATCGTCGTCGGGATCGGTTTCATGTGGTTTTTCGTCCAGACGCCCCTCTACGCGACGATCTGGGCGCTTCTCATCGGCTACATCGCGACATACCTGCCCTACGGAATCCGGCCGCTGACCAGCGCCTTCGTCCAGATCCACAGCAACCTGGAGGAATCATCCCGGGTCTGCGGCGGCGGGCCGTTCTACACGATGCGCCGGATCGTCATTCCGCTTTTGATTCCGGGAATCGTCTCCGGCTGGATCCTGATGGCCACGATGTTCGTCCGCGAGCTGAGCCTCTCCGTCGTCCTCTCCCGACCGGGGACGGAGGTCCTCGCCGTCCAGATCCTCCGGTTCGCGGAAGACGGTTTGTGGGGGAGGCTCTCCGCTCTGGGGATCCTGATGATCTTCATCTCCACGACGCTGGTGATCATCGCCTCTCGGATCGGAGCGAAGCTGACGAAGGTGGATAAATAGAATTACCCCTTCTCCCGGTACCCGAACTCCCGGAGCATACGGGGGTCGTGGGTCCAGTCCTTCGCGACGCGGACGAAGAGTTCGAGGAAGACCTTTGCGGCGAAGAACTTCTCCATCTCCAGGCGCGCCCTTGTGCCGATCTCCTTGAGCATCGCGCCCCTCTTGCCGATGATGATCCCCTTCTGCGACTCCTTTTCCACGTGGATGGTTGCCGCGATCCGAATCATGTTCTTCGCCTCGTCCTCCTTGAAGGCATCCACGACGACGGCGGTCACGTAGGGGATCTCCTTGTGGGTGCGGAGGGTGATCTTCTCCCGGATGATCTCGGCGGCGATGAAACGCTCGGAGCGGTCCGTCATCATCTCCTCGGGGAAGTACCGCGGCCCCTCGGGGAGGAGCTTCCAGATCTCCGCGGTCAGGACGTCCACGCCCCGGCCTTTCAGCGCGGAAATCGGCAGGATCTCCCGGAACGGGAAAAGTTTGCCGTATGCCTCGATCAGAGGCAGCAGCAGCGGTTTTTCCACGAGATCGATCTTGTTGATCACGAGAAAAACGGGGATCGATTTTTCCCGGAGGGATTCGAGAATGAACCGGTCGTCCTGGTGGGGGAGAGGGGCCGCCTCGGCGAGGAGCAAAATGAGATCAACGGTTCCGAGAGTTCCCGTCGCGGTCTCGATCATCGCCCGGTTCAGCGGCGTCGTTGCGCTGTGAATCCCCGGCGTGTCGAGGAAAATCAGTTGCCCCGGCTGCGGCTCCGGCAGGTTCCGGATCCCCATGATTCTGTTCCGCGTCGTTTGGGGTTTATGCGTCGTGATGGCGATTCGCTCGCCGACAAGCGCGTTCAAAAGCGTCGATTTTCCCACATTGGGCCTGCCGATGATGCCGATGAAACCCGATTTGAACACGTCCGCCTCCGTTGCAGTTGGGTGGGGAATTATGGGGACACCTTGCTGCAAGGTGTCCCCATAATTCCCCGTTTCACAATTCCGGGCGACACGATACCACGTCAGCCGTCTGCGTGCAAACCTGCCCTGCGAAGCCCCGTGATGCGGCCGGAGCCGTCCGCCTTCAGTTGTCTGTTTCCATGCGTCAGGATCACGTTTCCCCGGGAAAGGGCGGGATCGGCCGTGACGCGGATCTCTTCGATGCCGAAGCGTTCCTTCAGGAAAACGAGGTTTCCGCGCCTGGCGCCGCAGAAGTTAGAGAGATCGGCCGGAGAGACGGTGAAGCGGGCGGTCAATCGGTCGGCATCGGCTGTTCGGGAAGAGACGGCGCCGTTTTCCCATTCGACGGACGAGAGCAGGGCGGCGGCCAACTCCAGGAAAAGGGCGGTTTCCACGAGAGACCGGAAGGCCGGGTGGAAAGGCCCCGCGACGACGGCCCCCGGTTCTTCCAACTCCCGTGTGGTCTGGAGGCCGAGACGGATGACGGGAATCCCCGCCGCGGTCAGCGCCTTGAGCGCATTTTTACAGAGATCCGTCGCCTCCGGGAGGGTCAGGGGCCTGTACGCCCCTTGATGAAAGGCCTGGGCGAGGGCGGTGTCCCGGAGGACGAGCGTGGGATGGATCCGGACCATATCCGGATGGAGCGCAATGGTCTTCCTGATGGTTTCGGCGAAACGGTCGGGGTTGTCCCCGGGCAGACCGGCCATCAGATGGATCCCCGTTTCGAAACCCTTTTCCCTAAGCAGCGTGAGCGCCCGGACTGTGTCGGTTTCCGTGTGACCCCGACGGGATTCAATCAGCACGCCGTCATGCAGCGACTGCGCCCCCACCTCTACGGTCGTGACGCCGGCGATCCGGAAAAGATCGAGAGCATCCTTGTCGATTCCGTCGGGACGCGTCGAGATCCGGATGCCGTCCACCGCTCCCTCCCGGAGAAAGGGTGCGGCCAAGTCGAGCAGACGGCGCTGTTCTTCCCGTTCCATCCCGGTGAAAGTCCCGCCGTAAAACGCGATCTGCACCGGGCCGCCCTTCCTCGGGGCGCCCACCAGGTGGGCGCGGACGGTTTCGGCGAACGCCGCTTCCGTGACCCTCTCCGGGCGATCCCCCGCGGTCAGTCGCTCGTTGCAGAAGAGACAGCGGTGGGGACAGCCCCGGTTCATCAGGAAGACGGGGATGATCATTCGAGCTTCTCCATGGCAATTCGGGCCGCCTGCTGCTCCGCGTCCTTCTTGCTCCGGCCTGTTCCCGTCGCGATCACCCGCTCGCCGATCACAAGGCTCGTCTCGAAGCGCTTGTCGTGGTCCGGTCCGGTTTCGGAGATCACCATGTAGCGCGGCATTTCCCGGAACAGAACCTGGCACTTTTCCTGAACGGCGGTCTTGTAATCCATGTAGATCGTGGAGAGATCCTTCTCCTCGATGAGCGGTTCGAAGATCCGGCCGATAAAGGCGGCGGTCCGGTCGAAGCCGCCGTCCCGGTACATCGCGGCAATGACCGATTCGAAGGCGTTTGCCAGAAGCGAGGATTTCATCCGGCCGCCCGAACCCTCTTCCCCCTTGCCGAGCAGAAGGTGTTCGCCGATTCCGAACCTCCGGGCCAGTTCCGCCAGCGGCTGTTCGTTGACGACGGAGGCCCGCAGTTTCGAGAGCTGCCCTTCGGAATGGTCGGGGAATTTTCTCCTCAGCATGTCGCTGACGGTCAGTTCCAGGACGGCGTCGCCCAGAAACTCCAGCCGTTCGTTGTCCTGGCAGGCGAGGCCCGCATTTTCGTTGACGAACGACCGGTGCGTCAGCGCGTTGTCCAAAAGATCGATATCCGAGAAATACCAGCCGAGCCGGTCCTCCAACGCTGTCAGGGCCTGAACCCGTTCCTCATTCATGGATGACCTCCGCGATCAAACGGCCTTCCCGGAAGGCTTCGGGCATGACCCGGACGATCCGGTTGGCGGTTGTCCCGTCGCCACGAACGGCGATGGGGATGTAGTTGTCGGAGAATCCGACAGGGAATCCGGTTTTTTTATCGGTTCTTCCTTCGACGAGAACCGAAAGCGGCGTACCGATGAACTTCTCGGCGAACTTCTGCCGTTTCAACGCCCCGACCGCTCTCAGTCGCTCCGCCCGCCTTTTTTTCTCCGGCTCGGGGATCTGCCCGGCCATCGTTGCGGCGGGCGTGCCCGGCCGCCGGGAGTAGGGGAAGACGTGGAGGTAGGCAACGGGAATTTCTTCCACCAGGCGCAGCGTGTTCGCAAAGGCCTCCTCCGTCTCGCCTGGGAAGCCCGCCATCAGATCGATTCCGACAGCGATGCCGGGAACGGCCGCGTGAATTTTCCGGACGAGGTCCCGGAAGAAGGCCGCATCGTAATCCCGGCGCATTGCGGCGAGAATCCCGTCGTCGCCGCTCTGAAGGGGGATGTGGAGGTGGCGGCAGACGGTTCCGGACGCCCCGATGAGGGCGATCAGTTCCGCGTTCAGTTCGCGCGGTTCGATCGAACTCAGCCGGAGGCGCTCCACGGCGCACCCTTCCGCGATCCGCCGGATGAGGGTCACGAGATCCGCCCGCGGTTGGAGATCGCGGCCCCAGGCGCCGAGGTGGATCCCCGCAAGAACGATCTCCCGGTAACCGGCGCGGGAGATCGAGGCGATCCTGTCCGCGACCTCGTCAGCGGGGAGGCTCCGGCTTGCGCCCCGCGCATGGGGGACGATGCAGTAGCTGCAAAAGGCATCGCAGCCGTCCTGGATCTTCAGGAAGGCGCGGGTGTGCTCCGGGAAGAGGGTCGCCCCGAGGCGGGAGATCCCCTTCGCATCCCGAATGTTGCCGACCAGGACCCGTGGCGCGCCGGCCGTCATTTCACAGAGGATATCGGGAATCCTTTCCTTTTCGGCGTTGCCGGTGATGAACCGGACGCCTCGGATTTGGGCGATCTCCTCCGGGGCCCTCTGCGCGTAGCAGCCGGTGACCAGGACGGCCGCCGCCGGGTTTTTCCGGATCGCCCGACGGATGAGCTGGCGGGACTGGTAGTCCGTTCGGCCGGTGACCGTGCAGGTGTTGATGATATAGCCGTCCGCCGCCTCCTCGAACGGGACGAGGGTGATCCCGCGGGCAACGAGCGCCTCCGCGATCCCCGCCGATTCGCACTGGTTGACCTTGCAGCCGAGCGTAGCCACGGCGACCCTGACCATTTCCGCTTCCCCTTTCCGATCCATTCCCGCTGTCAATTTCATCTCTTCGCCTGCTTTTCTTTCCCGGCATCTAATCTCCCGGCGCTTCGTTTGTCAAGATGAAACGATTTCTGGCCTTTCCCTCTCATTTCCGGTAGAATGGCTACAAGTTCCGGAGGAGGTGTCCCATGGAAGAGATCGTTCGTTCCGTGACCGAACATCCGCTGGTTGCGATTGCGGTTTGCTTTTCCGCCATGCTACTCGTCTATTTTCTGTTCAAGAGCCTGATCAAACTGGCGCTGATTCTGATCCTTGTCGCCGTGGTGATCGGCGGCTATTTTTACTTCCGGTATCCGGAGTCGAGACCCGTCAACCTCAAGGATGCCATGGAGAAGGTCAGGGTCGGGGCGGGTAAGGCCGTCGATCAGGGAAAGAGCGCTTACGAGAAAAGCAAGGAACTGGTGGAAAAAAGGAAAGATGTCTACGAGAAGGGCAAGGAATGGGTCGACAGGGGGAAGACCGTGCTGGACAAGGGGATCGACAAGGGGAAAGATGCGATAGAGAAGGGAAAGGAATGGGTTGACAAGGGGAAGACCGTGCTGGACAAGGGGATCGACAAGGGGAAGGATGCGATAGAGAAGAGAAGGGAGAGTGCTGGCGGTCTCGGGAAGACCCTGGGCGGGGAGGGGGATGCCGGCAATCGTCAGAAGCCTTAAAACCGGATCGGAGAGGCGCCGCGCGGCGGGCGGCTAAACAGGGATGCCCCCGGCCTTGACCGGCAAATCCTTTCCCGGGATCTCCAGCAGGGCGTCCCAGTCCAGCGTCGGGAAGATCCGGTGGAGATTGTGGTCGTCCTCCACGAGGTGATGGTCCAGATTTCCGAAGAGATGTGTGGCGATCCGGCGGGTCGGCTCGGGTGGCACGACGACGTCGAATCGTCCGTGGTAGAGGGTGACGGGGAGCTGCAGCGGCTGCCGTGAACCGGCGGTGAAATCGGCGTGGCCGAGGGCCGGGGCGAGCAAAATCAACCGCCGGACGCGGGTTTCGTTTGCGCACGCAAAGAGAGTCGCCATGAGGCCCCCGTAGCTCGACCCGACGAGGATCAGATTTTCCGTTCCGGAGAGGCCCTTATAAAGCTGTGCCATCCGCTCCTCGAGAGGGCCGGAGTAGTCCTCTATGAACATCCCCGGATATTTCGCCCGGAAGTAACTTCCCTTCGTTCCCCGGCTGCTGCTGTCGAGACCATGGATGAATGCGCGCGCGATGTTCTTCATCTCGTTCCACTTGAAAGGGTGAATCTCCGTCAGAATTGCTGGATGCTGAGGAAGCATGCATCACCTGGATGAACCCTTATTTGTATGCCGATCCTCTCCATTCGATAGTCTTGATCCACGCAATCTCTTGCGCATCGTCGATCTCGTAAAGGATACGCAGATCGCCCATGCGGAAACGATGCATGTGCTTGAGGTCCCCCTTCAACTTCTTGATATGCCCGTCCAGGTGGGGATTCCGGGCAATGACATCAATAGCGTCCGCCACTCTTTCCTTCAGGGCGTTATCGGCCTTCCGGTAGAATTTGACTGCGTTCCGATGAAGAATGATCTTATACATTTCTCAGATCATCCCAAGGGACAAAGGCGCCTTTTTTGCCGGCTGCCCTGTCCAAATCCGCCTGCCGGATCTGCCCCATCAGCTTGCTGTCCGCCATGATCTCGAAGGTTTCCCGCCAAATCTCCATATCTTCGGCGATCGCTTCATGGATGACGCCCTTAAGCTCATCCACCGTCATATCCGTTATTTTACGTTTTACGGCTCTCATAATCTCTCCTTCACATGAAAATCCCCTGATTTTTCTCAAAAAGCCTAAGGAAAATAATTACGTCTGTCAAGAGAAATCACTTTATCGATGTAACGATTCAGTCTCGAGTGGGGGGGTATGTAATTTTCACTGGACTCGGAGAAAGAGTTGAGATATACGGAAGGCCATGAGCAATGGCATGGTCATCCAGGGGCGTTTACTAAGCAGCGACGATATCGATATCGTTCGAGAGATAATTGTTTCCAATCCATCCTGGAGACGGACACGCATATCTCAGGAACTGTGCAGCAGATGGGGATGGTTCAATCATCTGGGTCAGCCCAAGGATATGGCCTGTCGGAGCATGTTGCTCAAGCTTGAGGCCAAAGGATATATCACCTTGCCGGCTCGTTCGTCTTTTCCTTTAAACGGTTTACAGCACAGAAGCATTCCAGACATTAATCCTGACACAACCTCGATAGCAGCCTCCCTGAGAGATTTGCTGCCTTTATCTATTGAAATCGTGAAGGGCAAGGATTCTTTAGCCCTGTTTTGTCATCTGCTTTCCCGCTACCATTATCTTGGATATAGCGTGACCGTGGGCGAGAGCATGAAGTATTTAATAAAGGATAAGTTTGGTCGTCCTTTGAGCTGCATCTTGTTTGGATCGTCAGCCTGGAAAGTAGCGTGCCGCGATAGCTATTTAGGGTGGAAAAAGGAGTGCCGGGAGAGGAGCCTTTACCTGGTTACGAACAACATGCGTTTTTTGGTGTTGCCCTGGGTGACCGTTGCGCATTTGGCAAGCCATATTTTGGGAAGGATAGCGAGGCGCATCCGGAAGGACTGGGTTGAGCGGTATGGTCATACCGTGGTGCTTTTGGAAACCTTTGTGGACACAAGCCGTTTCCGGGGTACCTGTTATCGTGCAGCCAACTGGCGATATGCGGGACAAACAAAGGGCAGATCGCGCAATGATCGGTACAACGACTTGCGGGTGCCGGTGAAGGATGTATATCTTTACCCGCTGACGCCGCACTTCAGGGAGATATTGGCCGATGAGCGTCATTAACCCTTGTCCTTTTTGTCACGAAAAGCAGGAGAAAATTAACCGGCTGAAGGATGAAATCATTTGTTTAAAAGATCGCCTTCGGCATCGCGAACGCACGGAGAAGGAGGGATTTTTCGGTTCTTCGACCCCACCGTCACAGAAGCCGGTAAAGGCCAACACGCAGGAAAAGCCCAAGAAGCCCAGAGGCGCAAAGAATGGGCATGAAGGTTTCGGCAGGAAGTCGCTTGCCTTTTCAGATGCCGATCATGTAGAGCGCGTGGCAGGGGAGACGGGAGAACTATGCCCCGTATGCGGCGATCCTCTTGAAGATAAGGGCGATGATCATCGGAGCGTGCTCGACAGCCGTCCGGTAAAGGCCGAAAAGATCATCTACCTCTTGGAGAGGAAATGGTGCCGCCGGTGTCGCAAGACCTTCCGTGCCGAGCCTCCCGGTGTTCTTCCCAAGAATCTCTATGGAAATCAGTTAATGGCCAATGCCGCGGTTATGCACTATCAGCACGGCATACCGGTGGGGCGGGTATGCGAACAATTAGGTATCGGTGATGGGGCACTGCTGAATATTTTCCATCGAATGGCAAATCTCTTTTCCGGGATTGTCCCCGAGCTTATTGAACAATACCGTCAGAGTCTCGTTAAGCATGCCGATGAAACGAGCTGGCGCACCAACGGGAAAAACGGTTATGCATGGTTATTTGCCACCACAACGATGAGCATCTTTCTCTTCAAAAAGACTCGCTCCGCAAGCGTGCCCCGGGAAGTCTTTGGCGAGGAAAGATTGCCCGGCACACTCGTGGTGGATCGCTACAACGGCTATAATAAGATGCCTTGCAATATCCAGTACTGCTACAGCCACCTGTTGCGGGAGGTCGAAGACATTGAAAAAGAATTCCCGGATCAAAACGAATGCCTGGCTTTTGTAGCTTCTGTGGCTCCTCTGTTGGCTCTGGCCATGGGATTGAGACGTCATCCCCTATCTGATGACCAGTTCTATCAGAAGGCCATTGAGGTTAAAACGCAGATCAAGGCACTTATGGAATCTCCCGCCCAGCACATGGCGATCAGGCGTATCCAGGACATTTTTACAGAAAACGAAGCTCGTCTCTATCATTGGACGGTAAACCGCGATCTGCCGCCGGAAAACAATCTTGCCGAACGTGATCTACGTCCCACCGTCATTGCCAGAAAAGTGAGCTTCGGGTCACAATCCGACGGAGGCGCCTATTCCCGCGGCGTGTTGATGACGGTTGTGCATACCCTTAAAAAACAAGGCGTCGATGTAGCAGCCCGCCTGAAGTACACTTTGGATCAGCTCCCAAAAGATATGAGTATGGACCCCTTCGACCTCCTCTTCCCGCGTCCCCCTTAACAACGCTCAATATCAACCCCAAAAGCAACCCCGTATAGAGAATACAA
>JAURXV010000091.1 GCA_030654195.1 Syntrophales bacterium
CGGGATGGGGATTTGATCGCAGATGTCGCCCGGCGGCTGAACTTCCGACCTGTACGCGGTTCGAGCTCCCGAGGCGGCCGCGAGGCGCTTGCCGCGATGGTCGCGGAGCTTTCGGTTCATCCGCTGGCCGTTCATGCGGTGGACGGTCCACAAGGCCCCCGGGGTCTCATCAAGGCGGGCATCATCAGGATGGCCCAGCTCTCCGGCGCTCCGATCATCCCGGTCTATATTTCGGTGAACCGCGCCTGGATCCTCAAGAGCTGGGACCGCATCCTCATCCCGAAACCCTTCAGCACGGTCTGGGTCCGCTGGGAGGAACCGATCCCTGTTCCGGCGACGCTCGACAACGGTGCCTTCGAGGCCCTCCGCCTTGAGATCGAAAAAAGAATGCGGGACAACCAGCAGGGGGACGACCGGAAACGCGGCTGGGGCGAAACCCTATTTGAGCCCCAGCAGTAGTATACCGCCGTCGATAACGATTTCGGCTCCCGTGGTATAATTGGACGCTCCGGAAGCAAGGTAGAGGGCGGCGCCCACGATCTCATCGGGCTGGCCGATGCGGCCCGTGGGCAGCATCTTTTCCAACGCCGCTTTCGCCTTTTCGGCCTCTTCCGGCGCGAGGTGCGCCCAGTGGGAATTCATCATCTTGGTGCTGATGGGTCCGGGAGCGATGGTGTTGACCTGGATATTCAAGGGGGCCAGCTCGCCGGCAAATGCCCTCGTAATCATGCGTACGCCGGCCTTGGAGATGGAATAGACGCTCACGCCGGGCTCCGGATTGAACCCGTCGACGGAGGCAATATTGATGATTTTCCCGCCACCCTGCTTTTTCATAATCCTGGCCACGGCCTGGCTGACAAAATAAACCCCCTTCAAGTTCAGGTTCATGACCGTATCCCAGAGGCGCTCGTCGGATTCGAGGACGGAGCCCATGGCCGGGCTGGCGCCGGCATTGTTGACAAGGATATCGATCCGCCCGAACCGATCCATCACGGTGTTGACCATTTTTTGGATCTCATCCATCCTGCCCAAGTGGGCCGGGAGGGGAAACGCCTCGCCGCCGAAGGCCTTGATTTCAGCCGCCGTCGCTTCCAGATCCTGCACCTTGCGGCTGGTGACGATCACATTCGCCCCGCTTCTGGCGAAACCGAACGCTATCGCCTGGCCGATGCCGCGGCCGCCGCCGGTAACGACAGCGACTTTTCCTTTCAGTGAAAATTGGGACAGATCAAACATCGTTTCATTCTCCTAAAATATTCGATATTTACTTTCCCCCTCCCCGTTGAGGGTGGAGGGGGGCGAACTTTACTTTGCCGTTGTTATCTTCTTGCTGAAGACGTCGCGATCTCCGCCGCTCATGCCGGCAATATATTTCACCAGCGTTTTCCGGGATTCGATATCGTATTGTGTCGTGATGGCGATCTGCTCCATAATCGGTGAACCGCCACCATGGTAGTTGCCCACGTTCATTATGCCGCCTGTCGCCGAGCAAAGAAAGTCGCCCAAATATCTCCAAAACTGGGCCTGATCCTCGGCCGACATGTTCGGATTCCGCTTGGTGTACTTGAGGAGCAAATCCCCCGTTTCCGGATTCTTGAAATCCTTCTCGTGGGGGAACGTAGCCACAACGCCGCCCGCAATGTCGCAGAGGATCTCCGCCTCGCGCCAGACCGCTTCGCCCGACAGGCAACGACCGACGTTGCAGTAAATCGAATTGGGAATGTAAGAGCCGGGACCGTAAGGCACGAAACCCATACCCGGTATGTAGACCTCGGGTTTTCCCAGATCGGATGCGGTATATCCCGCGGCGTAACCCAACTCGGCGGTCATGATGAGCTCCGCCAGCTTTTCCCGGACATGCGGCTGCTTATGGATGTTGTTCACCTCGGCGGCAAGGGCGGCCGTCCCCATGATGACGTCGCCGATCGCGGGTTTGCAGCCTGAATAGGAATGGCGGTGAAAAAGTGCGAACAGGAGGGCCAATACGCCGCCGTGCTGATGTTCTCCGGCCAGGAAGACCCTTTCCCAGGGCACAAAGCAATTTTCAAAGATCATATAGGAATCGGTTGCGCCCGGCACGAACCCGCGCTTGAAATGATCTCTCGGCCTTAAATTGTGGATGGTAACGACCTGTTTCAACCCCTCCCAGTCTCCCGGAACGGCGAAACCCACCGCGTAATCTTTGTCCTCGGCACGCAATGCGCGGGTGGGCAGCACCAGGACTTCATCGGCCACGGAGGCTTCCGAGATATGCACCTTGCAGCCTTCAACCACAATGCCGTCCTTCAGCCGCTCCTTGATCCGCACATAGGCGCCGGGATTCGGCTGATCGGCAGGCCGGAGCATCCGGTCGCCCTTTACGTCGGTCTGGGCGCAGCAGCCGATCAGGTCCTCCGCCTGGAAGCGGGTGAGCCACTTCTTGAAGTTCTCATGGTACCGGGTGGCGCCGTTGTTGAGCTTGTCCGCCTCATAGGAGACGTTGTAGATCGCATTGGCGCCGTCGATCCCCATGCAGCGCTGGATGCAGCCGCCAACCTTCTGACAGAGCATCCGAGTCATATCCTGCTTCCTGTGCAGGTCTTCCTTGTTCTGATGGATGTGTGTAAAACGGTTGATTCTCTCTCCTGTGAGGTGAGAAATCGCCGTGCAGAGCTCCTGATTCTCCGGCCTGGCCGCTTCATCATACGTCGTGCCGATGGTATTGAGGCAATCCATCTGCAGTTCATCCGTCCTGTCGATCAACTGGCCGTCGCAGTAAAGGTTCCGTTTCATCTTGGCCAGCCCCTGGATGTAATCCTGCTTGGTTCTCATGGTAATGCTCCTTTCTTTATATGTCCTCTTGAGAGGATGCCCCTTTCGGATTCGGAAGGATGCCTGTCCGTGCCGGAACGGATGGCGCCCCTATTGTTCCTCCCGCTCCCGCCACTGACGGTAGGCGTGCATCCGGGCCAGGGCCTTGACGGCCCGCTCCGGCGACAGGAAGGATACCCCCTTGTAGCAGCGCCCCGGGATTTCCGTGATCGTGCGGGCGCTCTCGTCGGGAAGCAGATTCACCCCGAGGACCGGCTTGCCGTGCTTCTCCATGAGGCGCTCCGCATGCCCCATGAAGTTTTTCTCGAACTCGGCAAGCACCCCGGGAATGGCTTCCAGCGTCTTTTGGTCCATCGCCGGATCGACGGTGCGGATCGAGGCGATCATCTGCATCAGAGAAGCCCTCATCCCCAGGATGCCTAAATGGATCACCGCATCGCACCCGTCCCACTCCATGAGCTCCTCCATCACCTGCAGCGGGATCTGGGGGCCGACTTCGCCCACCAGATCGATGGGATTGGAGCGGCTCCAGTAAGGGGGGAGGATGTTGTCGATCCGCGCGATCAGCTCCGGCGGGAGATCGGGGATCGTTAGGCCGTTTTCCACGCAGAGATCGGAGGCGACAACCCCCCAGCCGCCGCCCAGGGTCATCAAGCCGACCCGGTTGCCGCGGGGAAGCGGAAGAGAGGAAAAGGCCGCCGACAGGTCCAGCAGCTCCATCGGCTGCTCCACGACGACGATTCCCGCCTGGCGCGCGGCGGCGTCGAAGACCCGCAGGTTGGAGGCGAGCGCCCCGGTATGGCTCGCGGCGGCGCGGTTCCCCGCCTGCGTGCGGCCCCCCTTGAGCATGACGACGGGCTTCTTTTTCCCCACGCGGCGGGCGGATTCGAAGAAACGGCGGCCGTTCTTGACACTTTCAAGATAGAGGACGACCGTCCTCGTCAGTTCATCGACCTCGAACGCCTCCATGTAGTCCTCGATCGTGATCATCGCCTCGTTCCCCGAACCGCAGAAGGCTCGGATGCCCACCCCTTCGTGTTCGGCGAAGCCCATGAGCTGCACCCCGAGGTTCCCCGACTGGGAAACGATGGCGGTCGCCCCGGGCCGGGGACGGACGCTCGATCCGCAGCAGAAGAGGTTGTCGTGGGGATTGCAGATCCCCATCGTGTTGGGACCCAGGATCAGGATGCCCGCCGCGCGCGACTCACGGACCAGTTCCTCTTCCAGTCGCCGCCCCTCCGCGCCGGTTTCGGCAAACCCGGAGGTGATCAGGAGCATGTTCCGGATCCCCTTTTCCTTGAACTGTGGGATCAGGTTGAAGACCTTTTCTGCCGGGATGGTCACGACGGCCAGATCCACCGGCCCGAGAATCTCGCCGACCGATTTAAACGCCGGCCGGCCGGCGATCTCCCCGCCCTTTGCGTTGACCAGATAGATCGGCCCTTTGAATCCGCCCGCGGTCACATTGCAGACAAGCCTGTACCCCCACTTTCCCAGTGTCCCGGAGGCCCCGACGAAGGCGATGGAGCGGGGGTAGAAGAGCTTCGCGATCGCCCGCGGGTCTATCGGCGGAGGGGCGTCCTTTGCCGCCGGCCGCTCGCCCAGGACGATCAGGGCATCCACGGCCGTAACCCGGCCGTCCGGGCCGACGATGAGCGGATTGACGTCCGCCTCGGTTACGTCCGGAAGCTCCATGCCGAGGCGGGAGAGTCCCGTCAGGGTTCGGACAAGCTGTTCCCGAACCGCCGCCGGTTCGCCGCGGAACGGCCCGAGGAGCTTCCGCGAACGGAGCTCATCGATCATCTCTCCGGCCTCTTTCTCATCGACGGGCGCGATGCGGAAGGCCACATCGTTTAACGCCTCGGTGAAGATGCCGCCGAGGCCGAACATGACGACCGGTCCAAACTGGTCGTCGAGGAAGAGACCGGCGACAAACTCCCGGCGGCCGGAGAGCATCGGCTGAATCAGATACCCCTCCAGATCCGCCCCCGCCGACCCGGCCACCGCCGCCGCCGCCTGCCTTACGCCCCCGGCGTCCTTGAGATTCAGACGGACGAGCCCCCGTTCCGTCTTGTGCGTCAACTTTGTTCCGAGCCCCTTCAGCACGACGGGAAACCCGATTTCCTCCGCCTTTGCCACGGCCTCCTCCGGCGTGGCCGCAATGGACTCCTTCACAACCGGCACGCCGAATTGTCTCAGAAGCTCCTTGGACTCCGCCTCGTTGAGGGCGGTCCGCCCCTCCGCCTTCGCCTTCCGGATCAGCGCCGCTGCATCCATACCGTCTCCCTCTTTAAGATGACCACCCTTCCGGGGCGGGTTTTTCCCAAGGGAGACCCTACCACACGCCGGAAACGAGTGCAATTCTCATAACCCCTCACGGTTCCTTTATTTCCGATACGACAGGAGCGTCTCGTAGAAGTGCGGCGTGGACGGGCCGAGAACGAGGGGCTCCACCTGTTGGAAGAGTTCTTCCCGGTCGTCGCTCAGGTGCATGTCCATGAAGGTCTCCTTCGATTCATGCTCGACCACGACCGCGTAACGGCTGCCGCCATCGATCGGCCCGAGGAGCGTCCGGGAGATGAATCCCGGATGCTTTGCGAAGATCCGGCTGGAATTGTGGAACCACTCCCGGAAGGTCTCCTCCTTTCCCGGCTTCGGCGGCGCAAAATCGACCAGATTGACAAACGTCCCCGGCTTCGTTGCCAGGACGGAGTCCCGGTCCGGCTCATCCGCCGGCGGTGTCTTGATCACGAGAAAAACCAGCGGATTCATCGATTCGTTCCGAATTCCCATCGGTGCACCCTTCGGGATCCGGAGGAGTTTACCCGGCCCTATCCGAACGCTCTCGCCCCCCGCGGAGAAGACCCCCTCGCCGCGAACCACCTGAACCGTCACCGGGGCGTCGGCCATGTGGACAGGCACCTCCTTCCCCGGCTCCAGACCGACCTGACGGATCTTCAAATTCGGCTCATCCACGAGCGCCGCTACGCCGCGCCCTTCATGGCTGAACACCTCCCTGCGTTTGAGATCGATAACATCCATTTTTTAACCTCCAATAGCACCCCATTTTCAGGGAAGCCTCTTCCCCTCCAGCGCGATCGCTTCCAGACCCCGCCGGTCGAGGATTCGGATCTGCGCCCCTCGTGAGCGGATCAACTCCTGACGGTTCAGCTTGGCGAGAATCCGGGAAAGGGTCTCCGGAATCGTCCCCAGCAGCGCCGCGAGCTGACCCTTGGAGACATCCAGATCCACCGTTTCGTTGCCGTCCCGGCCACCCAGGTAGAGCAGGTATTTGGCAAGCCTTCCGGGAACCTCCTTGAGCGACAGATCCTCGATGAGCCCGGCGAACTGCCGGAGGCGCATCGACAACTGCGCCATCATGTTCAGGGCAAGGGCCGGATCCTGCCGGATAAGGCTGCTAAAGGCCACACGCGGAAAGAAAAGAACGGTTGACGGAAGCGCGGCGACGGCATCCGCCGGAAATCCCTGACCGGTAAAAACAGAAACCTCGCCAAAGGACTCCCCCGGCCCGCAGAGGTGCAGGATCTGCTCCTTCCCCTCCGTGGAGATCTTGAAAATCTTTACGCGGCCCCCCAAGACCACGTAAAATCCCGTCCCCTCATCGCCTTCAGAGAAGATCCGCTCTCCTTTCCGGAAGGAACGTTTCACACCGATCCTGGACAGAGATTCGTACTGCGCCCGCAAAAGGCCGCTGAAAAGGGAAATCCCGGCCAGATGTCCGGCTACGTCCGCCATTTTAGTCTCCTTCGGACAAATTATTTACACATCCCTTTGACTGATGTCAAAGTCCTTTTCGGGATCAACCGGGGACATGATGCCGCATCGTGTCCCCGGTTGATCCCTTTTCGGAATATTCCTGAGGGGAGAGATCAATTCCTCCACTATGGTTGACAGGATGGGCAGAACCATGTCCCTCGCCCACCCTGGGTGATCCGTTCGATTCTGCCGCCGCAGCGTCGGCAGATTTCGCCATGACGGGCATAAACCGCGAGATGGTCCTGATTCGTGCCGCCGCATCCGAAGAGATCCCGCCAGTCCGAGACCGTCGTTCCGCGGCAGGCGACAGCCCGTTCGAGGATCGCGACAGACATCTTCGCCACCTTCCGCCATTCCGCCGGCGACAGACCGGACGAGGGTCGCCTTGGGTCGATCCCCGCCGCAAAGAGGATCTCGCAGGCGTAGATATTTCCGATCCCGGCGATCAGCCGCTGATCCATCAAAAAAGATTTCACCGGGAGTCGCCGCGTCCGGGCGATCTCCCGAAGACGGCGCGCCGAAAGCCCTCCGAGAGGATCTTCCACAAGCGCAGGGGTGCTCTCCACCGGCTGCACGGTGAAGGTCGCAAACCGGCGCGGATCAATGAGGATAAGCGTTCCGGCGGGAAAAACGATCCCCAGACGGCTGTAGGCAAAAAAAGGGGGGCCGCTCCCGATTCTTCCGGAACCGTTCAACGGTTCTCCTTTTTTGCTGCTACGGACCCGGGAGAGCAGGGGGACGCCGCCCTTCTGCCAGAAAAGCCTTCCGGACATCCGGAGATGAAGCTCCGCCGTCAGACCACCGCTGATGCAGATCTGCAAAAATTTTCCCCGGCGTTTCACGGCTTCGACCCGCCGCCCAACCAGCCCCTCGATTTTCCCCAGCCGGGCATCGAGGATCTCGATTCGGAGGATCTCCTCACCCGGCAGGACGCTTTTCAACTGGCGGCAGAGGGTTTCGACCTCAGGAAGTTCCGGCATCGTGCGTTCTCCTCGAATAGGAAAAAAGCGGCAGTGCGTCGTCCCGCTTGTCCTGTCCGCCGTGTGATTCTAACCGACGGAACCACCTTGTCAAGGAGAAAAGGGGGTGGGTTAAAAATCAGGGCTCTCCCATCTATTTAATAATCGGAAACGGGAGTTCTCCTTTGCTGCCAACAGGAACCTTAAGTTCCGTATTTATTTTCTCGAAGTTTTATAGTATGTTACATATCATTTCTGTTCATAGACCACGTATCAGGAAGGCTTTTCCATAAATACAGGAACTATACGTTCTCATAGTAATGGGGGTTGTTTATCAAAAGGCTGTCATAACGGCATGTTGAGTCGATGGCACGGATCTTCCAATATATCACTGCATCGTTTGTCCGGCGGACAGATTCCGGGAACGGCCATCACCCCATCGGGGCAAAGATTGTTGCAGCACCGGAAAGATCTTCCACCCGTGGAGAGGCGGCCACGGCGGCAAGGAACCAGAGACGGACGAACGGCGAGGATGATGCGACATGGCTTTGCCCAAGGGAAAAACAGTCACTCTGACGGGGATCGTCATCCCGGCGGACTGGAACGACCGTCAGGAAGTGATCGCCGCGGCCCTCGCCACAGCGGATGAAAAGGAGTACCGAATCTGCACGACGAAAAAGGGGAAAGAGCTTCTGGGTGCGCTCCAGCGCGAGGTCGAAGCGACCGGCGTCCTGGATCGGGATGAAAAAGGTAGGAATATCATAACCATCAGAAGCTATATCGTCAAGTAAACAGAAGGATTACGGCCATGCCGCCCCGTCGAAATTATTTATTGACAGGCCGTTTCAGAAAGAGTAGATGCTCGACGAAAATGAGCAGGAATGGTTGCATCGTGACATTTGCTTACAAAATACAGAGATCCCGACAGCCATGACGATTTCCAACAAAAAGAGAGGTTTCGTCCTCTCTTTTTGAGCATTCAGAACATGAGGAGGCATAAAACAGATGGAAAGTGAGACACTTTTTGCGGAGGAGGCGGAACCTCCAGGTAGTAGGACCGGCAACGGTCTGCAACTTTACAATGAACATGTAGGCGCATCCCTGGACACCCTCTTTCCCCTCGCTGCAGTTCCGGCCAGACCGGCGCCGAGGCTGTCCGCTTTCAGCGACAGCAGGGCGAGGGCCTTCCGGAAGCGATTTTTCCCGAACACAACCCTCAAGGAATGGAACGACTGGCATTGGCAGCTTCGCAACCGCATCCGCGACGCGGAGACGCTGGGGCGAATGATCCGCCTGTCGGAGGATGAGCTCCACGCGATGATCGGCGCGGCAGGCGCCATCCCGCTGGCAATCACCCCCTACTACATGAGCCTGATCGATCCGTGGAACCCGCGTCAGGCGCTGCGTCGGACGGTCGTGCCCACCGTTCACGAGCACTTCCGCAGCAGCGGCGAGGCGGATGACCCGCTCCACGAGGATGAGGACAGCCCGGTCCCCGGGATCGTCCACCGCTATCCGGACCGCGTCCTGTTTCTGGTGACGGGGATCTGCGCGACCTACTGCCGGTACTGCACCCGGTCGCGAATGGTCGGCCACCAGGGCAACCACTGCCTGAACACCGAGCAGTGGGAAAAAGGGATCGCGTACATTGCGGCGCACCCGGAGATCCGGGACGTCCTCCTTTCAGGCGGGGATCCATTGACCCTGGCCGACGAACAACTGGAGTGGCTGCTCGCACATCTGCAACGGATCCCGCATGTGGAGCTGATCCGGATCGGCACGAAGGCGCCGGTCGTCCTCCCGCAGCGGATCACGCCCGCGCTGGTGAAGATGCTCAAGCGGTACCATCCGCTCTGGATCAGTATCCACACGGCCCATCCGGATGAGTTGACCCCGGACGTCGCCCGGGCGTGCGCACGCCTTGCCGATGCGGGGATCCCGCTCGGAAGCCAGACGGTCCTGCTTTCCGGAATCAACGACGACGTGGAGACAATGAAGCGTCTCGTCCACGGCTTGCTGAAGATCCGGGTCAAGCCCTACTACCTCTACCAGTGCGACCCCATCCCCGGCTCGTCGCATTTCCGGACCCCGGTCTCGAAAGGGCTGGAGGTGATCCGGGGCCTCCGGGGATTCACGACCGGCTATGCGGTGCCGACCTACGTCATCGACGCCCCCGGCGGCGGCGGGAAGATCCCGCTCCTGCCGGAATACGTCGAGGGACGTGAGGAGGGCGACCTGCTGCTGCGCAACTACGCGGGGAAGGTCTTCCGCTATCCGGACTGCCGATCAACAGAAGGCGTCATCCACTGAGAAAAATGGATTACAAGGAATGATGTCATGGTGAGCTTGTCAAACCATGACAGAGGGTTTAGTTAAGGATGACAATAAGGGTACAGCCGTGAAGATCGGCATCACGTACGACCTTCGGGATGATTACATCGCCGAGGGCTACACGGAGGAAGAGACGGCGGAGTTCGACCACCCGCGGACGATCGACGCGATCGAAGAGGCGTTGCGCGATCTCGGCTACGAGACAGACCGGATCGGCCACCTCCGGGCGCTGACCCGGCGCCTCGTCGCCTGCGACCGATGGGATCTCGTCTTCAACATCGCCGAAGGGCTCCGGGGGTTCGGCCGCGAGGCGCAGGTCCCGGCTCTGCTGGACGCCTGGGAAATTCCGTATACCTTCTCCGACCCGCTGGTGCTTTCGCTCACGCTGCACAAGGGGCTGACGAAGCGGGTGATCCGCGACCTCGGCATCCCGACGCCGGATTTCGCCGTCGTAGAGACGCCGGAGGAGATCGCGGCTGTGGCGCTGCCCTTTCCGCTCTTCGCCAAGCCGGTCGCGGAGGGGACGGGGAAAGGGGTCACCGCTGCATCGAAGATCGCAGACCCGGTGGGACTCGATCGCGTCTGCCGTGAATTGTTGGCGGTTTTCCGGCAGCCCGTCCTCGTCGAGACCTTCCTGCCGGGCAGGGAGTTCACCGTCGGCATCATCGGGACCGGTGCGGAGGCTTTTGTTCCCGCTGTGATGGAGGTTCATCTCACGGAAAAGGCGGAAAAGGAGGTCTATTCTTACGCGAACAAGGAGGATTGGCACGGGCGAATCGAGTATCGCCTCGCCGCGGACGCGATAGCGCGGGCGGCCGCGGAAACGGCGCTGGCCGCCTGGCGCGGCCTCGGCGGACGCGATGGGGGGAGGATCGACCTGCGCGCCGACGCGGAGGGAATCCCCCATTTCATGGAGGTAAACCCCCTTGCGGGTCTCCGCCCCGGTCATTCCGATCTCCCGATCCTCTGCGAACTGGCGGGAATAAGTTATCGGGAGCTGATCGCCGGGATCATGAACTCCGCCCTGAAACGCATTTAACCAGGACGCTGTCTCCATCTGTCCATCCGGTCATTGCAAACACAGCGGCACAATCCCATGGTTCGGGATCGCGCCCCGTCGGCCTCCGGCCTCCGCGAGCGACCGGAAAAGGTAAAGGTTTCAAAACATGAAAATTGCCGTCACCCACGGAGAGGTGGGTGCAGAAGCGGGCCGGGACGAACAGGATGTCCTCATGCAGGCGGCGGCTGTCTCCCGGGGCCTTGCCTCCCTGGGCCACGAGCCCGTTGCCATCCCTGTCTCGTTGAACCTCTCTGCGGCCGTGCAGACGCTCGCGGAGCTGCGGCCCGCAATGGTCTTCAACCTTGTAGAAACGATTGCCGGAAAGGGGAACCTGATCCATCTCTTTCCGGCCCTGCTTGACGCGCTGAAGATCCCTTACACCGGCGCGGGGACGGATGCGATGTTCCTCACGTCCAACAAGCTTCTCGCGAAGCGGTGGCTCGCCGCCGCAGGCCTCCCGACGCCCGCCTGGTTCACGGCTTCGGATATGGATGAGGGATTGCCGATCGAAGGGCCGTGGCTCATCAAGTCGGTCTGGGAGCATGCCTCCATCGGCCTCGACGAGGATTCGGTCCTTTTCGGGGCGGACCGCAACAGGCTCCTCGCGGAGATGGACGCCCGCCGCGGGGCGTTGGGAGGGACCTGCCTGGCCGAGGCCTACATCGACGGCCGGGAGTTTAACCTCTCCCTGCTGGCAGGCGAGGGCGGGCCGGAGGTCCTGCCCCCCGCCGAGATCCGCTTCGACGGCTACCCGCCGGGAAAGGTCCGCGTCGTCGGCTACCGGTCGAAGTGGGAGGAGGGGACATTCGAGTTCGCGAACACCCCCCGGACCTTCCAATTTCCCGCACAGGACGCCCCGCTGCTTTCACAACTGAAGGAACTTGCACGCAAGTGCTGGAAAATCTTCGATCTGCGGGGATACGCGCGGGTCGATTTCCGTGTGGACAAAGAGGGGCAGCCCTGGATCCTCGAGGTGAACGCGAATCCCTGCCTCTCGCCGGACGCAGGGTTCTCCGCGGCGACCCTTCGGGCCGGTCTGACGTTCCCGGACGTCCTGACACGCATAATCCGAGGCTGTCCCCAATTAAAATAATGGTGGATTCGATAACATACCGCGAGGAGGTGACGCCGGGGGACCGGCAGGCGGTCGGTCGGCTCGTCCGCGCGACTCGGTTTTTCTCGGAGGAGGAGATCGGTATCGCCGTCGAGCTCGTAGAGGAGCGGCTGGCGAAAGGCGACGCGAGCGGCTACTTCTTCCTTTTCGCCGAAGAGGAAAATCGACTGATCGGCTACGCCTGCTTCGGCCCGATCCCCGGAACCGTGCACAGCTTCGACCTCTACTGGATCGCCGTGGATCCCGGGGAGCAGGGACGGGGAGTCGGCCGTAAGCTCATGGCCATGTCGGAGATGCTCATGGCGCAACGCGGGGGAATGCACGTCTATGCGGACACCTCCTCCCGCCCCCAGTACGAACCGACCCGCGCCTTCTATCTTTCCTGCGGCTATGTTCAGGAAGCCTTCCTCGCCGATTTCTACGCACCGGGCGACGGCAAAGTCATCTTCGTCAAGCCCCTTTCCGCGCGGTCGCACTGAAGATCTGCATTGAATGTTCTTGCTTCCTTCCATACCGTATGGTAATGAATGCCATTATCTCTACTCATGCAAAAGTCAACCTGCCCCACAAGACCAGTAAACGGCGCGTCGCCCTGATGCAGCGCCGCTTCTTGTATGGCACAGGCATGATACAGGAAGGAGCGAAGCCATGAGATTCATCCCCAGGGAAGAAAAATTCTTTGACCTGTTCGAGGAGCTGGCCGACCGGATCGAGGCCGGGGGCAAGCTCTTCCTGGAAATGGTGGAAAGCGGCGTCTACACCGAGGCGCATGCCGCCCGTCTCAAGGAGATCGAGCACGAGGCGGACGTCATCACCCACCGGACCTACGAGAAGATGCACACCTCCTTCCTCACGCCGCTCGACCGCGAGGACATCTACTGTCTTGTCAATAAAATGGACAGCATTCTCGATATGACGGAGGCGGCCGCCGCCCGCATCATCCTCTTCCGGGTGAAAGAGCCGTCGCCGACGATCGCCGATCAGGCCCGGATCCTGAACGAGGCGATCGGGAAGATCAAGACGATTATCCACGGCCTCCGGGACATGAAGCACGCCCAGCAGCTCCTTCAGGCCTGCGTCGAGGTCAACACGCTGGAAAACGCCGGAGACGTGGTCCTGAGAACAACGATGGCCCGTCTCTTCGAAAACGAGCCCGACGTCCGCGAATTGATCAAGTGGAAGGAGATCCACGAGCGGATCGAAGAGGCAATCGATGTCTGCGAGGACGTCTCAAACATCGCGGAAGGGATCGTCCTGAAGAATGGCTGATATGACGCTGGTCATCTTCCTCGTTTTTCTGGCGCTGGTCTTCGATTTCATCAACGGCTTCCACGACGCCGCGAATTCCATTGCCACCGTCGTGTCGACCCGCGTGCTCAAACCTCAGCACGCCGTCCTCTGGGCCGCATTCTTCAACTTCATCGCCGCGTTCTTCTTTGAGACCCGGGTCGCCAGCACGATCGGGAAGGGGGTCGTCAACCCCGAGTCGATCACGCTGGCCGTCGTTGCCGCCGGTCTTATCGGGGCGATCGCCTGGAACCTCATCACCTGGTGGCTGGGCCTCCCGTCATCTTCGTCGCACGCCCTGATCGGCGGACTCGCGGGGGCCGCGGTGGTCCACGCCGGCTGGGGGGTCCTGCAGGGGGCCGGAATCCTCAAGATCGCGACCTTCATCGTCCTGTCGCCGCTTATCGGCTTCATGCTCGGGTTTCTCTTTATGGTCGTGGTGCTCTGGATCGTACAGCACAAGACCCCGGCAAAGGTTGACGGAATCTTCCGCAAGCTCCAGCTCACCTCGGCAGCGGCGTACTCTCTGGCGCACGGACTCAACGACGCGCAGAAGACGATGGGGATCATCATGCTGATCCTCGTCTCGACCGGCCACATGGCCACAGCCGACCTGGGGAAACACGCCCCGTGGTGGATCATCCTCTCTTGCCACGGCGCCATCGCCCTCGGAACGATGTTCGGCGGCTGGCGGATCGTAAAGACGATGGGAATTCGGCTCACCAAGCTCGCCCCCATCGGCGGGTTTGCAGCCGAAACCTCAGGCGCGGCCACCATCATCGGCGCCTCCCTGCTGGGAATCCCCGTCTCGACAACGCACACGATCACCGGCGCCATCGTTGGCGTCGGCGCCACCCGCCGCCTTTCCGCGGTGCGCTGGGGGCTCGCGGGAACAATCGTATGGGCCTGGGTCCTGACGATTCCCCTCACGGCGCTCATCTCCGCCGCGATATACACCCTCCTGACAGCCTGGTAATTAGGGACAGAGCCCCTATTGTTTTCCCTGAAAACAATAGGGGCTCTGTCCCTAATTACCGCGGTAGAATTCCTCGTACATCTCCCAGATCGCTATGAGCAGGGAGATGATGACGGGCCCGATGACGAAACCGGAAAACCCGAACAGGATGATCCCCCCGAGCGTCGAGAGGAAGATGAGCAGCGGGTGCATCTCGACATCCTTGCCGATCAGGATGGGGCGCAGCACGTTGTCCACCGTGCTGATCACGAGGAACCCGACGGCGAAAATCAGTATCCCCTCCCAAATATGCCCCGTCAGAAGCATCAGGATGCCGGCGGGCGCCCAGATGATGGAGCAGCCGACCAACGGGACGATGGCCATCAGGATCATCAGAAGCCCCCAGATCAGCGCCCCCTCAACGTCCGTCACAAAAAAGACGATCCCCCCCAGCACCCCCTGGATGCCGCCGATGATCAGCGTTACCTTCAGGGTAGCGCGCGCCGTCACGATGAACCGTTCGTAGAGGAACTTCTCCCGCCCCATCCCCAGCGGAAGAATCTTCATCGCCATCCGGAGGAACCGGTCCCCGTCGCGGACGAAGAAAAAGAGTGTGTAGAGCATGATTGCGAATTTGACCAGCAGACCGAGGGTGTTCTGCGTAAGTTCCGTCAGGTGGACGAAGATATAGTTCGTAACCCCCTGCGCGACCTCCGTGCTCTTCGCGATCAGAAAGGCCTTGTTGATATGGAACAGACGGGCGATGGAATTGTCGGAGATCGAGTTGATCAGGTGCTGGAGATTCCGGTCCATGTGCTTCGCGTCGGGGTTCAGGGTTGCATAGATCTGTACGGATTCGTTGAAGACGAGCGTTCCGACGATCCCCGCAGGCAGCAGGATGATCAGTGCGATCAGGAGAAAGAGAATCGCCGTACTCAGGTTCGGGCGGTTCAGTTTCCCGTTGATCCTGCTGTAGAGAGGTCGGAAGACGCCGGCAATGACGGCGGCCCAGAAGATCGGGAAGAAAAAGGGCTTCAAAAGGTAGAGGAAAAGGATCGTCACCATTCCCAGGATGACGAAGAAAGGGATATTGCTCTCTTTCATGTTTCCCATCGCTTCAAAGCCTCACAGGGGTTTATCCCCGATAAAACCGGATCGTGATCCCGACCGGCTCTCTTGACTTCACCGCGGGCAGTCCGGATCAACGAATCCATTCGTAATCCCGTGCGTTCTCTATATAAAATCGGAGGAGCGGCGTCAATGGGCGTAATAACATGCCGCCGTCCCGATATCATTCGTGGCGCTTGCCGGTGAGGCTCTCGATCTCAATCCGGATGATCGTCGTTTTGGCGAGGGTGTCGTCCGGGTAGGCGTAGGGTCCTTGCGCGCGATAATGGTCCATGATCCGGTCCAGCGCGAATCGTTTCTCCGCGGGATCCTCAACGAGGATCGCCCGGCCAAATCCAATGACGCTTTCGTAGCGCGCGCCCCACCCGCACGACACCGGCCCCTGTCGGATTTCCCGCAGAAAATCCATCTCGAAGCAGACCCTGTCGTTTCGCCGGAGGATGTCGAGCTTCCGCCCCTCGGTAGCGCAGTGGAGAAAGAGGCAATTCTCCCCGAGACCGAAATTCATCGGGACGACATAGGGCGTCCCGTCGTCGCAAAGCCCGATCCGACAAACGAGCGCCTCCTCCATGATCGCCCGGATCGCCGATTGATCGCTGATTTCCCGGTTTGCCTTCCGCATTTTTCCCCTCCTCGCTTCCGCCGGACATTGCAGGCGCATTATAGGACAGACGGCCGAAAATTGGAAGGTCGAAACAGCGACCTCTTTTTAGGTTCATCGGTTTAAGTGTACGTGTCTTAAATGTCTTTCTTCCTTGAACTCAAGCATCCGGTGATTTTGACAGACATCCTTCCTTTCAAGTGGTATCAAATGAAATGCAAAACCGAACAAATTCTGCTATAGTTACAGAGGACGAAATATTTTAGCACCGCCGGAAAGCCAATCGGTAAACGGATAAAATACGTCAACATGGAGCATCAGGTAGCGCCGGCCTACGCGACTCAAAGGATGGATACGCAAATGAGAATTAAATTTATCCTTAATTTAATCATCATTCTGAGCTTGTTCCTGTTCCCCCTGATTGTGGGAGCTGATGAAACCTTATTCGCTCAAAAAAGAAAGCAGATGGTGGAGAACCAGATAAAGGCCAGGGGAATTAAGGATCTGCGAGTATTAGATGCCATGCTTAAGGTGAAAAGGCATTTATTTGTTCCTTCTGATATCAGACATTTGGCTTATGAAGACCGTCCTCTGCCTATTGGTGGGGGACAGACTATCTCACAGCCCTATATTGTGGCCTTAATGACAGAGCTGTTGGCGTTAAAGGGAACGGAAAGGGTTTTGGAGATAGGTACCGGTTCGGGATACCAAGCTGCGATTTTAGCGGATTTGGTCAAAGAGGTTTACACCATAGAGATATTAAAGCCACTGGCCCGGCAGTCGGAAGGACTGTTGAAAGAGCTGAATTATAAAAACATTAAGGTAAAATTTGGCGATGGTTTTTTGGGCTGGCCGGAATTCTCGCCCTTTGATGGAATTATCGTCACCTGTGCTCCGGAAAAGATCCCTCCGCCTTTATTGGAGCAATTGGCGGAAGGTGGCAGACTGGTTATCCCCGTGGGAATATATTGGCAGGATTTGAAATTAGTGCGGAAGTTAAAGGACAGGATAATAGAAGCGGATATAGTCCCCGTGAGGTTTGTTCCCATGCTGAGAGAGAAGTAAACTGTCGGAGAAAAATGAAAACTGAAGTTGGAAAAATTCATGCGACAACGAATTATTTTGGTCTGTTGGCTACTTCTTTTTACACTCTTGACTGCAGGACAATCTCTGGCATGGGCTGAAGAGACACAAAGCCCTCAGACGAGTGCTGTAGTTGCCGAGATCGGACGTATCGGAAAGGCCGCCAAGGGAACTGTAGGTGTCGCTGCCGTACATTTAGAAACCGGACGCAAGATTGCCCACAATGCAGACGAGTTCTTCCCCATGGCTAGCACGGTAAAGGTAGCTGTTGCGGCAAAGATCCTCGACTTGGCAGATAAGGGACAGATAAGCCTGACATCGCTTATACCCGTGAAGCGTTCGGAGTTGGCGCCAGGAGGTCCGCTTGGAGATATTCATTGGCGCCCCGGGCTTTCATTCTCTGCTGCCGATCTCCTTGAGCTCATGATCGCTAAGAGTGATAACACAGCTACCGATGTTCTTTATCGGGTAGCTGGAGGACCGGCAGCCGTCCATGCCTATCTGCAAGCCCTAGGGTTGAAGGAAATCTATCCTTCTCGATATATGAGGGAGCTGCTGCGGGATGTCTTGTCAATCCCTGCTCCAGCATCGTCGACAATATCTTTGACGGATCAATTCAGGCGGATGTCGCCCAAACAGGCTTCAGCACGCCGCGCAAAGGCCTATCGGGCGAATCCTGCATATGATGCCGACCCAAGAGATCAGGCAACCCCAGCTGCAATGCTGGGGCTCTTGTGCAAGATCTGGCTGGAGGACGGTGTAAGCAGATCGGCACGGTCAATGCTGCTTCCCATGATGGAGCGCAGCACAACCGCACTGAAGGGGATCCGGGGCCGTTTACCTGTGGGGACTATCGTTGCAGACAAGACTGGGACGCTCGCTGGTACCGTTAATGATGTTGGCTTCATTACGCTGCCGGATGGTAAAGGTCACATTGCAATTGTTGTGTTTGTTGAAGGTTCTGAAGCGCCCTCCGACACCCGGGAAACGGTGATCATCGACATCGCACGGCTCGTGTACGACTACTACCTTATTTCAGCCCAATAAGTATCCTGGCAGACCCCAATGCTTTTTGGGTGTCGTATGATTCGTTAATAAAATCAATAATCTAGAAAGTATCGGAGCTCCGATACTTTCTAGATTATTGATTTTATTAACGAATCATACGACACCCAAAAAGCATTGGGGTCTGCCA
>JAURXV010000095.1 GCA_030654195.1 Syntrophales bacterium
GGAAAATCGCCCCCCACTAAGTGCCTGATTTGTCAAGTAAAATCTTCACATGGATGCAAATTATTTTTCACCAAAACCAAACGAACCCGATGTGCCAAAATTCTTAACCGCTTATGCAAAATCCTAACCGGACGTTACTGACAATTCTTTGACTATCCCTGTCCGCATATTTAAGAGCAGGTATTTGTGGGCTTTGATATTTGCTCACTCCGATACCCAACACCATGACTGTGCCGGATTTTATATCAGCAAGCTGATCCTTAGTCTTAACCTGCACGTCCAAACCTTTAAGTCTTTCCGTCTTTGCAATTGCGCGCTCATCTTCAAGTCTTTTTTTCTTTTCAATGAATTTAACATATGTTTTTACATCCATGCCATCACGCTGTTTTTCTCTTCCAGCAAGATACACCCTTATAGGATCAGCATTCAGCCTTTTGGCAATCTCCTCTCCGACAACACCCATTAAAGTATTACCAATTGCATGTTGTGATTCAGTGTCTGGATACATCTTAGCAATTAGTCCTATACCAATATACATTGAAAGCATTTTTTCTGCCCCACCCGGTTTTAATCGGTCCGATCCTGCAAGCGCAAATGAACCTTTTTCTATAGGTTTGCTATCTATATCATTAAACAAGTAATTTACGGTTACATTCCAATTGAAGTCAATTCCAACTCCGTACATACTATAGATGCTTACTATAGGTATTGTCTTATAATAGTCAGCAGCACTTAATGACGATTTGGTAGCAATATCCAATATCAGTTCACTATCAAAATATGTAATGTCCTTATTGTCATCAACCAGACTCACGGTGCTATTGTTTTTTGAAAATCCTGCAACGAAGGGAGGTATGAGATCAGCAGTGCTGCCTTTTAAATCGCCGGTTATATTTATTTTTGATATTTTTACGACACCTTGAGAGGATGCTGACTTAGCAGAATAATAATTGGATACAGGACGGAAATTCGTCCTCGGACCAGAAGCACATCCTGATAACAAACAGATTGCAACAGATAGTATGACAACGTTTTTCATACTTGACATTGGCCCTCTCTTCCCAGCGAGCGGGAATTTACTTTCTCAGAGAACAAAATACACTAACTTGAACATGGTAGGACAAATAATTACTTTTCCCGCATGTAAGTAAAATATCAGAAGAAGGAGAAACTTACTAATAACAGAATTGTCGGGTACTATCAAGTTTTTTGGGTTGTGCGAATTGCCTCAAATAAAATGTTACCGAAGGAGAGCTGAAAAAGGGATCGTTGACTCATAATTCGATGTTACCGAACATCGGCTTCCCAAAGGAGGGATAATTATGAGTCCACGGTCCAAACAAGAGTATCGGGACGCGGTCCATTTACGATATAAAAATGCCACCCGTCATGAAAAGACCACCATCCTGGATGAATTCTGCGCCACCTGCGGATTTCACCGCAAACATGCCATCATGGTTCTAAAACGATTCAAACGCTTTACCAAACCAAAACCAAAAAGAAGGGGGAAATCTCCTGTCTATCAGAACGAGGCGGTCATCAAGCCCCTGAAAGAAATCCGGCTTGCCGCGAATCTGCCCTGCTCAGCGGGGTCACGATTTGAAGCAGACATTGATTTTCTTCCCTCTTCGGGGTATATACAACCGGCCATAGTCCCCCATAACGGACGTCTTAAAAAAATATTCCGGCAGAGGGAAAAATAAAGATCTACGACCCTCTGGAAATCAACAATGATTGATGGTATAGAGGACCATCGGAAACAGGGGCGCCCGCAGGCGCTGGAAGAGAAACGAAACCACGACCATCAAGGAGGTTCCCATGAAAAGATCCCAATGGACGGTTCTTTGCGCGCTGGCGCTGCTTCTTCTCTGGGCGATGCCGGTCGGCGCGTTCGAGATCGGCGCCAGAGGTTATTACTGGTTTCCGGGATTCAAGGCGGACATGAAATCGGATACCGCCGCCACGCCCGGCACCGACATCAACCTGAAGGACAACCTGGATGTCGGCACCAAGGCCTTCCCCTCGGTCGAGGTGTTCGCGGGACTGGGGAGAAGCCACCTGGGTCTCACCTATACGCCGATCGAATATTCCGGTTCCACAAGACTCGCTATACCCATCAATTTTGACGGCAAGACCTTTGCGGCGGGCACCAATGTCGATTCGGATCTGAAATTGCGGATGCTCGATCTGGAGTACCGGTTTACCGCGCTCAATATGGAAAACATTATGGCCGGCTTCTCGCTGGATGCGATCGGCCAGCTCAAGTATATCGACGGCGAAGCGAAGATCGCCGCCCCGGGAGTGGAGGGAAAACAGTCTGTCCAGCTTCCCATCCCGATGGTAGGCGTCGGCGCCCATGCCGGTCTTCTTCTGAACCTCCTTGAGGCGCGGGCGAAGATAACCGGTATCAGCTATTCCGGCAATTACCTCTACGAGGCGTTGGCCGATATCTCCCTGACCCCCTTTCCCTTCCTCGACATCCATGCCGGCTACAAGGTGATCAAGGTGCATCTCGACCGGAATGATTTTTTTCTGAACGCGGACTTTGCGGGGCCATATCTGGCCTTGACGGTGAGCTGGTGAGATGGGTGAAAGCGGAGAAGAAAAAGCCCAAAGAATGAGGGTCGGGATCATCATGGGAGGCCTCTCCTCCGAAAAAGAGGTCTCCCTGGAGAGCGGGCGGAACATCTTCAGCAAGATCGACCGCCGCAAATATGATCCCATTCCCATCTTCATGGACAGCCGGGCGGCCTTCTGGGAGATCCCCGTCAAGCTCCTGATGCGGAACAGCACGCGCGACATCGAGGAGGATCTCCCGCAGGAGGCCAAACCGATCCCCTATGAGTTCCTGAGGACCCGGGTGGACGTCGTCTGCCTCGGCCTGCACGGCAAGTACGGGGAGGACGGCTGCATGCAGGGTCTCCTCGAACTCCTCGGAATCCCCTACACGGGCTCCGGCGTCCTCGCCTCCGCAATCGGGATGGACAAGTATGTCTGCCGCCGGATCCTGGAGATCAGCGGGATCGATGTTCCGCGGACGATCCCGATCCCCCGGCGGCTATGGGAAGCCAAGAAACCGGCGGTCATCGGGGAGATCGTCCGGGAGATCGGCTTTCCCTGCGTCGTCAAGCCCTGCCGGGAGGGGTGCAGCACCGCCGTAAAAAAGGTTGTTGCGGCGGAGGGGATCCCGGAAGCCGTGGAAAATGCCTTTCTGTGGGACAATGTGGTTCTCGTCGAGGAGTTCCTCGACGGAATGGAGGTGACCTGCGGCGTCCTCGGCGTCGATACGCCGGAAGCCCTGATCCCTTCGGAGACAATCCCCACGGACGACGTCCTCTCTCTGGAGGACAAGTTCCTCTATGGCCAGGGGGAGAACAAGACCCCGGCCCGGCTGCCCGCGGAACAGATCGAAAAGATCCGGGAAACGGCAGTTACGGCCTTCCGGGTCCTGAATCTGAAAGGATATACCCGGATCGACATGTTTGTCCGGGCCGATGGACGGGTGGCGGTCCTGGAACCGAATACGCTCCCCGGCATGACGCCCTCCACCGTCCTGTTCCATCAGGCGGCGGCCTCCGGGATCACCCAGGCGGGGCTGATCGACCGGATCATCCAATCCGCACTGGAGGTTCACAGCGGCAAAAGAGGACCCCTTTAAATGAATCGTTTCTCCGGCGCCTTGGATCGTCTCGGCAGGGCCGTTCTGGCCGCTGTCGAGGAGATGGGAAAAATCATCCTCCTGTTCGTCTCGGTCCTCGCCTGGATGTTCAGGCCCCCTTTCAAGCTGCGCAACATCTTCAAGCAGATGGAGTTCGTGGGGGTCAAGTCGATCTTCGTCGTCGTCCTCACAGGAACCTTCACCGGGATGGTCATGGCCCTCCAGGGGTATCACGGTTTCCGGATGTTCAGCGCGGAGAGCCTCGTCGGCGGCACGGTTGCCCTCGGGATGACGAGGGAACTGGGGCCGGTTCTCACGTCGCTTATGGTCACCGCCCGGGCGGGCTCCGCGATGGCCGCAGAGTTGGGAACTATGCGGGTCACCGAGCAGATCGACGCCCTCTATGTCATGGCGGCGAACCCGGTGAAACACCTGATCGTCCCGAGGGTGATCGCCGGCGTTCTCATGGTGCCCCTGCTCACGGTGGTCTCGGATTTCACGGGCATCCTGGGCGGCTACTTTGTCGGGGTCCACATCCTGGGCATCAACTCGGGGATCTTCATCAAGAACATCACGAGGCTCGTCGAATTGAACGATATCTACAACGGCTTGGTCAAGGCCGCCTGTTTCGGCCTGATCCTGAGTTTGATCGGGTGTTACAAGGGATTCAACACCTACGGCGGCGCCGAAGGGGTCGGGCGGGCGACGACGGAGGCGGTGGTCCTGGCTTCGATCTCGATTCTGATCAGCGACTACTTCCTGACGGCGATCATGTTCTGATTCTGAGTTCTATATTTTAAGCGGGGGACGGGGAGAATTGGTGCTGCAGGTTTTGTTTCAAGTGAAAGCGATGCTCCATGATTAAACTGGTTGATCTCCATAAATCATTCGGCAGGCAGAAGGTTCTCGACGGTCTCGATCTCGAAATCGAGAAGGGAAAGACCACCGTGATCATCGGGCGGAGCGGCGGGGGAAAGAGCGTCCTGCTCAAGCACATGATCGGACTCCTGCGGCCGGAACAGGGGCAGATTCTGATCGACGGCACGGATATCACGAAGCTAAAAGACCGGGCTCTCAACGAGATCCGGAAGAAATTCGGGATGCTTTTTCAGGAAGCGGCCCTCTTCGATTCAATGACCGTAGCGGAAAACGTCGCTTTTCCGCTCCGGGAACATACGACGATGAAGGAGAAGGAGATCCGGGAAACGGTCGCCGACCGGCTTCGCTCCGTCGGCCTGACGGGTGTGGAAGAGAAGATGCCCTCCGAGCTCAGCGGCGGGATGCGCAAGCGGGTCGGGCTGGCGCGCGCAATCGCGTTGCGCCCCCAGATCGTCCTGTTCGACGAGCCGACGACGGGCCTCGACCCCGTCATGACGGAGGCGATCAACCGGCTGATCATCGACACGCAGAAGAATCTCAACATTACCTGCGTCGTGATCAGCCACGACGTCCGGTCGATCTTTGAGATCGGCCACCGGATCGCAATGCTCTATGAGGGGAAAATCATCGAAAACGGAACCCCGGAGGAGCTCAAGGCTTCGCGGAATCCTGTCATTGTCCAGTTCCTTGCGGGAAGCATCGAAGGGCCGATCCGGATCATGTGAGGAAGGGCCTTCTCCCGCTGAAGGGCATGGCCGGATTGAGAAAATGAAGTCAAAATGAGTTTTGTAAACGGGCAATTTACGGCCGCTGCTGGAAATGTCCGGTTCATGTAGGTTTTTGGGAGGCAGGGATGTTTTCATTGAGTTCGGAGGCAAAGGTCGGGTTGTTCGTCCTCGTGGGATTGATTATCCTCGGGTACATGTCCGTTCAGGTCGGGAAACAAACCCTCGGTCTGAAGAAGGGCTATACGCTGGAGGTCTTCTTCGACAACGCGGCCGGTCTCGACCGGGACGCCTCGGTCCAGATCGCCGGCGTCGAAGTCGGGCGGGTCGAATCGATCCAGCTGCAGGCCGGCAAGGCCCTCGTCCGGCTCCGCATCACCCCCGGCGTGAAACTCGAGCATGACGCGATCGCAGCCATCAAGACCCACGGCATCCTCGGCGAAAAGTACGTCGAACTCCACCCCGGCACCCGCGGGGCGGCGTTCCTCGGACCGGGCGAACAGATCTTCCGGACGGAGCGCCAGACGGACATCGACAGGATGCTCAATCAGTTAAGCCTGATCGCCGACGACGTCCGCGGGGTGACAAGCTCCCTCAACCGGGTCCTGGCCGGTCAGGCGGGTGAAGAGGCGATCACCAGCATCCTTACGAATACCAAAGATCTCACGCGGAACCTGAACCATGTTATCGTCAGCAACGAGGCGGCTCTCCACGCCGCTTTGGAAAACACCCGCCAGTTGACCGGGAATCTCAACCGGGTCGTCACCCAGAATGACGAGAAGGTGGGGCAGGTGATGGACACCCTGAAATCCGCCTCTGTCGAGATGGAGAAGACCTTCGCCACGCTGAAGGAAATCACCGGCGGCATCAACCGGGGCGAAGGGACCCTTGGGCAGCTTGTCAAGGACAAAGGGGCCGCCGAAAAACTGAACCAGACACTGGCGTCTCTTCAGGAAGTGACCCAGAAGATCAACGAGGGACGGGGGAGCATCGGCAAGCTCGTGAACGACGACGAGACGGTCCGAAACCTCAACGAGGGACTGACCGGACTGAACCGGTACGTGAACAAGGCGGAACAGTTCCGGACCTTTCTCAGTTACCGGGGCGAATACCTCTTTGACAAGAGCAACGCGAAGAGCTACCTCGACCTCCGAATCCAGCCCAAGGAGGATAAGTTTTACATCGTCGGCGTCGTCAGCGACCCGAAGGGGCGGCGAACCACCAAGGATGTGACGTCTCTCGGCGTGACGACGCGGACGGAAGAGTGGGACCGCGACGGCCTCCTCTTCAACGCCCAGATCGGCAAGCGATACAAGGATCTCGTGCTCCGGGGCGGTCTTCTCGAATCGACCGGCGGCATCGGCATCGACTACCTGACGTTGAACGACAAACTCAAGCTCTCGTTCGAGGCCTTCGGTTTCGGAAATGACCGTCGCGCCCACCTCAAGGCCGGCGCGGAATACCGGCTCTTCCGGCACCTCTACCTCTCCGCCGGCTGGGATGATTTCGTCAGCGACCAGGACAACCGGTCCATTTACGGCGGCTTCGCCATCCGCTTCGAGGATGACGACCTCAAGTACATGCTGACCACGACGCCCATTCCCAAATAACCGACCGGCCGTCTGACGCCCCGCCGAACGGCAACAACATAACCCCTTCCGGTGGGGACACCTTGCTGCAAGGTGTCCCCGTAATAGGGGATACGGCGACACAAACCCTCAGGAAAGGAGGCACGTGATGATGGTTTCTTCCTTTTTTCATCGGTACATCGTTGCGCTTGTTATCGGGATCGGTTTCATTTTTTCACCCACCACCGCCCTCTTCGCCGCGTCGGCGCCCGCTGCCCCGCCCCCGCCGGACACGGAGACCCGTTCCCTGATCCTGGGCGTAGACACCGGAACGGCGCCGGCCGCAAATGCCGACCGGAAGAAGGCCCTGGCCGGGCTCCTGAACCGGGGCCGACAGACCGCCCTGGAAAAGACCCGGAATCGGCTGCTGGAACTGGGAAAGTTCGGTCTCGACTTCGATCTCGTCCGGGCGCCCGCCGGTTTTGTCCGGATCCTGCAGCAGCAGGAAACCCTCCGCAGCAAGGGGGAACGTCCCCATATCTGGATCGAAGCGGAGACCGGCTTCGTCCTCAAGGAGAGAAAAACCGGAAAGCGACCGGATGCCGTTCTCCTCGACCGGGCCGATCTCCTCGATGTCCGAATCTGGACGGACCGGAAGGAGTATGAAGAGGGAGAGAAGGTTACCCTCTATCTGCAGGGAAACCGGGACTTCTACGGAAAGGTGATCCAGATCGACACGAAGGGGGCCGTCCTCCAGCTCCTCCCCAACAACTACCGCCAGATCTCCTCCTTTGAAAAAGAGAAACTCTACCGAATCCCCGATGAGGGAGATCGTTACCAGCTCACGGTCCAGCCCCCTCTCGGCATGATCCGCTTCATTGTCCATGCGACGCGCCTGCCGATGAGCCAGGTAAACCTCCAGTCGATTACCGGCGGAATTTTCAAATACCGAGCCTCCGCGAAGGCGTTCGGCCGGAGCGTTCGCCACGTCATCCCGGCCGGAGAAGAACAGTGCGTCGAATTTTGCGAAGCGACATGGGACATCAAGACCGTCCCGCATAAATAATGACGGCTTCGTAAGAAAGTCCGAATGCTGCACCCCTGTTTCGCCTATAATCGGGCTTGACAGACGGCGGTCGGTGCATATATTAGCACCGCTTGAGGCAGAGAAATTCCATGGAGCGGCATTTCAATACAGGGCAGATATCGCTTGCCGGCAGAACCTTTTCGCAGGCCGAGAAGATGGCGGGACGCTACTTCCGCATCGGCCCGGCGGAGTGGAAAGAGCGCCGGTACGACGTGAAAACGCTTGCCTTTTTAGAGAAGCACGAGGTCCGCGAGGGGGCCTTCGCGCACCTCTGCAAGTACCAGCTCCGGAAGAAATCCGGCGGAACGGAGGGGGATTTGCACTTCTACCGGATCTGTCTCCATGACGATCGGATCCTTGATGCCGTGGAGCGGGCCCATTCATTCATTCGGCTTTCGCCTTTGCTGCTCTACATCGCCGCGCACGAGCTGGTGCATGTGATCCGTTTCGACCGGGGCGAGGGGAACTTCGACGCCCCGGAAGAGGAAAAATCGGATGAGGAGGAAAAGGTCCACCGGATCACCCGGAACCTGCTCAAACCGGCCACCGATTCCGATCTGAATCTGGTCCTGGATTGCTTCAGCAACCTTTACCGGATCGGAGATCTGGTTCATTAAGCTATCCTGTTGGAGGTTTTTTTGTTATGCCGATTTACGAGTACAAATGTCAGAAATGCGGTGAGGAATTTGAGGTGTTTCAGGGAATCGCCGCCCCCGCCGTGAAATCCTGCAAATTCTGCAAGGGTTCCGTGCAGAAACTGATGTCCCTCTCTTCTTTCCACCTGAAGGGGAACGGTTGGTATGCTACGGACTACGGCGGGAAAAAGGCCCCGGCGGCCGAGAAGAAGGAGGTTAAACCCTCCGAAACGGAGAAAACCCCGCCCCCGTCCAAGACAACATCGGAAGAATAACGGATCATGTCCTGCCGTTCACCTTCGCCGCCGCTGTTTTTTTCCGGCGGAGGTGCTGGACGAGGAAGCGGTCCACGGACTCCTGGGAGAGATCATTTTCCAGGGCCGCCCTGAGCGTCTCCATCGGGATCTCCACCCGCGCCGCACTCCGGTGACCACCTGCATTACCGATATTCCCGAACGATTTCATGGCAATAGAACCGCAGTCCTGTCGGTAGCCGTCTCCCCGAAAGATGATGATCAGCCGGTCCTTTACGATGCCGGCGACGATCACGTTGAAGACGTTGATGATCCGAAGGTGGAAATCGGCCACCTGCACGCAGACGTCCGCGCTTTCCACGGGGCCCAGAAAGCAGATCATCCTGTCGCGATAACGGCGTTTGTGGTGGTAGGCATAATCGTAGTATTTCAGGAACCGGTCCGGAATCTGGTTCAGTTCGATGCGGCGGATGAGCTGTCGATTGGCCCGCGAAAAAGTTAGGTAATAGGCGCCGATGTCCTCGAGGCTGGCGTCCCGCTCGAAATTGAGCGTGTCGCTTCGGATCCCGTAGAGGAGGGCCGTGTAGAGCCGCTTGGGAATCTTCACCCGCGCGGCCAGCAGATATTCCGTCATGATCGTGGCGAGCGCCCCGTAGTTCGGCCGGACGTCGGCAAGAGAGGCGTGCCAGACCGTCTTGCAGGGGTGATGGTCAAGGACGATCTGGGGCTTGATCCCACCGAGCGCCTCGCCGAAAAAGGTCGGCTGGGCATCCACGACGGCAATCAGCCGGAACTCCTTGAGATCGATCTTGTCGAGCATCTGGATCTCGACCTTCATCTCCCGGATGAACTCCGCGTTCTGATGACGGATGACGTGCTCGGTGGCCACGAAAACGCACTTCGCCAGGGGCTGCGTCTGGTTGAGGATCTCCCGCAGCGCCATCGCAGAGGCGACGGCGTCCGGATCAGGGCTGCCGTAAATGAGGACCGCGAGCGAATCGTTCTCCCGGACCATCGATTTGAGCTTGAAGACGTTGAGGACCGTTTCCTCTTTTCGGGCCAGAAGCCATTCGATGCGTTTCATGACGGTTCGCGCTCAATAATCACGG
>JAURXV010000096.1 GCA_030654195.1 Syntrophales bacterium
GTGGGAGTATAATGCCTTCTCGAATCATAATGTAAGCATGAACCGGAAGAACCAAAAAACCGGGCCAACGTCAAAGCACACATTGCGTTTTTCATTGGAACAGTGGTAATCTCACATACCGATGTTCCGCAAAAACACAAACATTTGATGTTCCCGCAAGGGTCTGTCGAGTGCCGCCGGTGGATGACGGAACGCGTCGGAAGGGTCGAATGTCCCGGAAGGGGCATTCATTGCGGGAAGAAGGGTTCCGCCATGACTTCATCGATCTGGCGACCGTCGCAGGTCGGCACGTCCGGAGGAAAAGAGATCAGCATCCATAACTTCGAAGAACTGGCCGCGTTGCACGCCGTCGCAAAGATTCTGGCGCAGCCGGGCGAACTGCGCGATCAGATCGAGCAGGCCTTGCGGGAGATGAGCGACCGGCTGGGGATGCAGCGGGGGATGATCTCCCTTATCGATCGCGAGACGGGAGAGGCGTGGCTCGATGTCGCGCACAGCGTCAACATCCAGGGACTGGATGTGAGCTACCAGCCGGGTGAAGGAATCACGGGCAAGGTCGCGCAGACCGGCCGGCCGATGGCCTGCGCGAACCTCGGGAAGGAGGTCCATTTTCTCGATCGGACCGGCGCCCGTCGTTTTCTGAACCGCGCGGAGCTCTCCTTTCTCTGCGTGCCGATCATCTACGACGCCCGCGTCGTCGGGGTGCTCTCGGCGGACAAGGTCGCCCGTCAGGTGGAGAACCTGGACCGGGAGCTCGCGATGCTCTCCTCGGTCGCCGAGCTGCTCGCCAAGGCGGTCCACAGCCGCGCCGTCGAAGAGGAAAACCGGCGCCTCCGCCATCTCCTTGGCCGTTCCCGGACGCCGTCGGCGGAGATCATCGGCCATTCCGGGGTGATGCAGAATCTCTTCGGCATGGTTACCCAGGTGGCCGATTCCAATACGACGGTCCTGATCAACGGGGAGACGGGGACGGGCAAGGAACTGGTCGCCCGCGCGATCCACCGGAACAGCCCCCGCCTCAAGGGGCCGCTTGTCCAGGTCAACTGTGCGGCCATTCCCGACACGCTGATCGAAAGTGAGCTCTTCGGCCATGAACGGGGGGCCTTCACCGGCGCCATCCACCAGCGGCGCGGACGTTTCGAAGAGGCGCACGGGGGGACGATTTTTCTTGACGAGGTCGGAGATCTCTCCGCGGCGGCCCAGGCCAAGTTGCTCCGGGTGCTCCAGGAAAAGCAGTTCCAGCCCCTCGGTTCCTCCCGCGTGGTCCGCGTCGATGTCCGGATCATCGCCGCGACGAATCGGAACCTCGATCAGGATCTCGCCTCGGGACGGTTCCGGGCCGACCTTTTTTACCGTCTGAACGTCTTTCCGCTCTACCTGCCGCCGCTGCGCGAGCGGGGGAGCGACATCATCCTCCTCGCCGACCACTTTGTGCTGAAATACACCAGGGAGATGGGGAAGCCGCTCAAAAAGATCTCGCCTGCCGTGTCGGACATTCTGCTTGCCTACCACTGGCCGGGAAACGTCCGGGAACTGGAGAACTGCATCGAACGGGCGATTCTTCTGGCGCCGGGGGAGACGATCGAGCCGGTGCATCTGCCCCCCTCCCTGCCGCTCCGGGTGAAAGGCATGGAGCGGAAGGAACAGGGCAGGCTGAACGCCGTCGTCGAGGCGCAGGAGCGGGAGCTCATCACGAATGCCCTCCGGGAGACCCGGGGGAACCAGACCCGGGCGGCGAAGCTTCTGGGGACGACGAAGCGGATCGTCCAGTACCGGATCCAAAAGATGGGGATTGATCCCCGGCCGTACCGCACGAAAACGGCGGATGCCCCGCGCTCCGGCGTGAAGGAAGAATAAAAAATGTTACATTTTTGTTCTTATTTTTGACCATAAGACAATTTTGTGTCGTAAATCCCCGATCTTTTCCCACGTCGCGGGGGATGGCAGAAAAGTCCTCCCGGAATCACAACGCATTTTAACGTCCATGATCTTTGCCGTTTCCGGAATATGGCACGGTTTTGGCTTTATAAAACTTTTAGACTTTTTCAGTTCATGGACATCGTCTTTGTGAAGACCGGCGGATTCCGAAAAAAGAGATCGGATTTTTGATGGATAGAAAGGATGGTTGCCTATGTGCAGATTGTTTTCCATTACGAGCAGTGAGCCGCTTTCCCCGATGGTCGCGATCCGCGCCCTCGATGTCATGAAGGAGGGTCATGACGGATCGGGCGTGGGGCTCTTCCTGACCGATCTTGGCGGGGATTTCGAGCAGTTTCGGGGCGGACCGATCCTCTCCGGGATCTTCTCAAACACGGGGATTAAGGCCCTCGACCGGTACATGATGGACATGGATTTCATGACGAAATACAAGCTCTCTTTCCGGCCGACGAAGCGCCCCCCCGTGGGGACCCCCCGGCGGGACAACTACCTGATCCGCGTCTATGAATACCCCCCGGACTGGGAGAACCTGCCCGAGGAGGAGGTCCAGCGCCGGCTGATGATGTGCCGTCTCCAGCTCCGCGAGATGGGGGAGAAGGACGGCTCGATGATGGTCTTCAGCTTCTGGCCGGATGTGATTATGATCAAGGAGGTCGGCGATCCGACGGCCGTGGCGGATTACCTCGGCCTGAACCGCAAGGAGCTCCAGGCGCGGACGATCCTCGCCCAGGGCCGGCAGAACACGAACTACGCGATCGACATCTACGCCTGTCACCCCTTTTTCATCCAGGGGATGGCCACGATGACCAACGGCGAGAACACCGCCTTCGTGCCGATCCGGGAGTTTCTGATGTCGCGCAAGGAGCCGGGCTATGTCGGCTACCAGTCGGACTCCGAGGTATTCACCCATATTCTCCACTATACGTACCGGCACCTGAACCTCGATCTGGAGACCTACAAGCACATCATAACGCCGCTCAAGGACGGCGAGCTGGCGAACCACCCGAACGGCCCGTGGCTCCGGATGCTCAAGCAGAGTTGCCGGCCGCTGATCATCGACGGGCCGAACTGCGTCATGGGCTGCCTGCCCGACAAGACCCTCTTCATGGTGCAGGACAGCAAGAAACTCCGTCCCGGCGTTGTCGGCGGGAACCCCGGCATGTTCGCCTTCTCTTCGGAGATGTGCGGGCTGGACGCCGCGATTCCCGCCCGCGACAAGAGCCGGGATTTTCAACCGATGAAATATGATACGGTCTTTGTCGGACCGGAACGTCAGGAGGTCGGGCGATGGAACCAGATGGACAGCTTAAGCCGTCTACACTGAGCACGAAGGATCTGCCCTGGCAGGTCCTCTGGAATAAGGAGAAATGCAACCTCTGCGGCCGTTGCACGGCGGTCTGTCCCGTGCAGGCGATCGAACCCGGTGTTCACCGGAAAAGGGTCCTGCAGGTTCCGTTGGGGCTTACGGAAAAGCCCGGCAATCTCTTCGGCGTCTACCATGGCGTCCGCCAGCGGACGGATGTCGCCCATGCCTGCATCGGCTGCGGGATGTGCGACATGGTTTGCCCCAACCACGCGATCATGCCGATCCACAACGACGAACCCGACAAGCTCCGCTTCCACATCAACCAGGGGGGCATTCCGAGGCGACGCGGCGGACGCCGGAACGCGCGGGA
>JAURXV010000099.1 GCA_030654195.1 Syntrophales bacterium
GCCCGCCTTAAGACGAACTACCACCGCCGTTTTCTGAAGTTCCTGGAATATGTGCAGGAAAACGACCTGACCTGCGACGGCGCGATGACCGACCCGAAGGGGGACCGGTCGCTTGCGCCGCACGCCCAGGCGGACCCCGACCTCTACCTCCGCGTGGTGGAAAGGCGAACGGACGGGATCATCGTCCGCGGGGCGAAGGCCCACCAGACCGGCGCGGTGAACTCCCACGCGATCATCGTAATGCCGACGATTTCAATGCGGGAAGCGGACCGGGATTACGCCGTCGCCTTCGCGCTCCCCAGCGACGCCCCGGGGATCACCTACATCCTCGGCCGCCAGTCCTGCGATACCTGGAAATTGGAAGAGGCGACCTTCGACCGGGGAAACCTTTTCTTCGGCGGCCATGAGGCCCTCGTCGTCTTCGACGACGTCTTCGTCCCGTGGGAACGGGTCTTCCTCTGCGGCGAGCACGAATTTACCGGCGGTCTCGTCGAGCAGTTCGCCTCCTACCACCGGCAAAGCTACGCCTGCAAGGTCGGCGTGGGGGACGTTCTGATCGGCGCCGCACAGACGGCGGCGGAGTACAACGGCGTCGCGAAGGCGTCGCACATCCGCGACAAGATCATCGAGATGAACCACCTGAACGAGACCCTCTACTGCGGCTGCATCGCCTGCGCCGCCGAGGGCCACCGCGAGGCAAGCGGCACATATATGGTGGATACGCTCCTCGCCAACGTCCACAAGCAGAACGTAACCCGATTTCCTTACGAAATCGCCCGGCTCGCCCAGGACATCGCCGGGGGGCTCCTCGTCACGCTGCCTTCGGAAAAAGACCTGAAGGCCCCGGAAACCGGCCGCTGGCTGGAGAAGTACTGCCGGGGCCGGGCCGACGTTCCGGCGGAACACCGGATGCGGATCCTCCGGCTGATCGAAAACCTGACGCTGGGGGCGGCGGCCGTCGGCTACCTGACGGAATCGATGCACGGGGCGGGTTCGCCGCAGGCGCAGCGGGTGATGATCGCCCGCGGGGTGAACATGAAGGAGAAGCAGGCGGCCGCAAAACGCCTCTGCGGCATTCCGGAAGAATAAAGGGGAAAGACGTTCCATCGGAAACGGGATAAAGAGAAGGGAAAGCAGGGGGGAATCATTCCGGAGATCCCCCGGAAGCGGAGGGGATGGCGATAATGCCTGAATCTCTTGGGAAAGTCCGGTTTACCATCGAGGTCATCCTGTGGAAACGGAGGTGAAACGGTTGCCGGATCAGGAATACCGCAGGGCCATCGACCTCTCCCGGAAGATTGCCGCCAAGGTCGGAACGCCCCGTTTCTATCTCGAGCGGGAAACGGAGGTGGCCCTATCCCGGAAATGGCTTGACGCCGAACCGCTGGTCGAAGAGGCGCTGAGGATCGTCGGGGAACGGGGGGACTGTCTCGGCCACGGCCTCATCCACGTCCGGAAGGTGGCCATCGATGTCGGCGCGTTGATCCTGATCGAGGAGGGGGGGACGCCCCCTGATGCACGCGTCCGGCGGCTTGTCTTCCTCGCCCACCTAAGCGGCCTCCTCCACGACATCCGGCGGTCGGAGAAGAACCACGCCGAGCGGGGTGCGGACGAAGCGGCCGAAATTCTGGCCTCCTTCCCCCTTAGCGATGAAGAGCGCGCAGGCGTCACCGGCGCCATCCGCAACTATGAGGCCTTCCGGCCCTTTCGCAACGATGCCGGCCCCACAGCGCGGCTCCTCGCCGACGCGCTCTACGATGCGGACAAATTCCGTTGGGGGCCGGACAACTTCACGGAAACCATCTGGGCGATGATCATCCCCCGCAGGATCCCGCTGCAGAAGCTGTTGCCCCAATTTCTCGCCGGTCTCGAGGGGGTCCGGAAGGTAAGGGAGAGTTTTCGGACGGCAACGGGGCGAGAATACGGCCCCGATTTCATCGACCGCGGCCTTACGATCGGCCGCAGGCTCTATGAGGAGCTGACCGCCGATATAAAATGAACCCATTGGAAGCCCATCTTCGGGAGGGGCGATAGGGAAGGTGTGGCTGACAGGAGGCAGGAATGACGTTATTGACCATCCAGACGACCGCCCGGTGCGAGATGATTGACATCACGGGGCGTGTCGCGGCGGCAATCCGGGAGATGGGGATCAAAAGCGGAATCTGCCATCTCTTTGTACCCCACACGACCGCGGCGGTCACGATCAATGAGAATGCCGACCCGGACGTCCCGCGGGACATCCTTGCCGCCCTGGACCGGATCGTCCCGCTCGCTGACCGTTACCGGCATGCGGAGGGGAACGCCGCCGCCCACATCAAGGCCTCCCTTTTCGGGGCGTCGCAGACCATCTTCATTGAAGAGGGCCGGCCCGTTCTCGGGACGTGGCAGTCCATTTTCTTCTGCGAGTTCGACGGCCCGCGGACCAGAAAGATCCTGATCCGACCGACCGCCGATTAAAAAAGCATAAATCTTCTCCCTTGACAACGACGCCATAATTTGGCACCATTCAGCCATGACGCGCAAGCACCGCAAAACCCTTGAACTGATCTTTGCGCATCCCCCCAGCGCAAAGGTGAAATGGCGCGATATTGAAGCGTTGTTCCGCGAGTTGGGTGCGGAGGTGACGGAACGGGAAGGATCGCGTGTCGGCGTCCGGTTGTTTGGGGAACGTAGGGTGTTTCATCGTCCTCATCCGTCGCCCGATGCCGACAAAGGAGCAGTAGCGAGCATTCGCAGATGGTTTGAAAAGAATGGAGTGAAGCCATGAAGAACGTTATGGAGATCAACGGTGTAAAGGCTGTTATCGCCTTCGACCCCGAGATCAATATGTTCCGGGGTGAGTTTGTGGGGTTGAACGGCGGCGCCGATTTTTACTCAACCGATATCGATGGATTGCGCCGCGAAGGGGA
>JAURXV010000100.1 GCA_030654195.1 Syntrophales bacterium
GCGCCGATTTTTACTCAACCGATATCGATGGATTGCGCCGCGAAGGGGAAACTTCCTTGAAGGTCTTTCTTGATATGTGCGCCGAGGAAGGGGTTTCCCCCTACCGGAAAACATCCGGCAGATTAAACCTTCGCCTTTCCCGGGAGTTGTACGACAAGGCGGCAATTATGGCCAAGGCGTCGGGCAAGAGTCTGAACGCCTGGATTGCGGATGTTATCCGTCATACCGATGACGTCCTTACCCGTTAGTTATAGGAGAGATTAACCATGAAGAATGTAGAGATGAAAGTTGAAGGCAACATCCTGACCATTAAAGTTGATCTGACGAAAGATTTCGGCCCGTCATCATCAGGGAAGACCATTATCATTGCATCGACAGAAGGAAATGTCACCGTTGATGGGCATGAAGAGGCTAAGGTCGGGCTGAACGTTTATCGGAAGAAATAACATCGTCGATTTCGGGTCGAAGCGTGCAATTTTGGGAGGGAGATTTTCCTGGCGATCGAGGCTATGCCTGGGGGAATTCTGGGGACATAATACTGAATTCTGGGGACATAATACTAATTCTGGGGACATTGAATTCTGGGAACATAATACCATTAATGGCATTGACCTGCTGATAATCTGTATTATGTCCCCCGATTCCCCCGATTCCCCCCATGTGCGGGAGCTGATGGCCGTGCACTCCCTCTGAGCCGCCGGCAGAGGATTATCTACCATCCGTTTGCCGCGGAGAGGTTCATTGAGCGGCTGTTCCCGATTCTCCACATCCGGCCAGGTATCGGATGGCTTCGATCTTGTCGTCCGCCAGCTCCTGAAGATCCGTTTCCATGATCCATCCCTCCTTGAGGAGCCGCGCGAACACGAACAGGAGCACGGAGTAACGGTAGTCGTATTTCTCATCCGTCCGCCTGCGCTGCTTTGTCAGTACATCGTGGATCTGCCAGAGGTCCTCCGGTTCGGAGGCCGCCGCGACCATCTCCTTGATTTTGGCGGCGATGGCCCTGCATTCCTTTCGGTAGGCCCCCTCGAAGGCCCGCCTCGCCGCCTCTTTCTCCGTCTTTGACCATTTCATTTCGCGCAAGTTCATGATCCGCTAACCGGGTATGCCGGTCAAGGCGATGATTCGGCTCCTGAAGTCTTTGAATTCCTCCCCCGCGCCGGATGCGATTTGGGATATTCGGTAGAAGCGATTGGTGGAGGGTGATTCCCTATGCGCCATGTCTATATCGATCTTATCGACATTGACGATGGTCCAACATTCGACGAAACCTGCCTGTCGCGCTTTCTGGTGACTTTTTTCCGCTTCGCCGATCCTGTTGTGGATGTTCGAAAAGTCGGTTCCCCCTTTGATCTCCATGGCAATGATGTTCCGGTATCGCTTTTCCGCCATCACTTCCCTGATCATGATGTCGGGATCCGAGGAAAATTCAATCAACACCCTTCTTCCCGCGGCATTCTTGATTTCGATGCACTGACGATTCGAGGAAACAACGGATTTCCGAACGATTCCGGTTATGGATTCAAATATCCTGAGGATCCCGGCCGTCCCTTTCCTGACATTGGCGCCGCCTCGCAACTGTGGTCCCAAGGTGAGCAACGACAGATCATCCATGAATTCCTTCGTTAGACGCTCCTCGCCGACCCCTTTCAGCAGGGAAGATGCGCATTCCGACAATGCGTGACAGAGTGAGGGGATTGATTCGCCGTTGCTTTTGCTGATCAGTCCGCGGTCTTCCATGGGTTTGAAGATTGCAAGTCCGAACTCGGCGCCGTAAAAAGCCTTTTGACTGAATCCGTACAGAAGACGGTAATATGCAATCAGTTTTGGATTTCTGGTCAGCAAGCAAGGAACGGGAAAGAGCAATTCACCCCTCAATCCGCGACTGGCAAGGATGGCCATATCCTTCTTGGGGACAAAATCCGCCAGTTCTTTGTCCAGTCCGGCAATGTCCATGTCCTTGATCGTTTTACAGAGCGCTTCCTGCAGGCACTCCCGTCTGATTTGGACAAGGGCGATGGAAAAATCGATCTGCAAATCCGGTGACGGAATCCTGAAAGACTTTGGTTTCATTTGGCAATCTCCAGAAGATCCAGTTGCTTCTCCCTTTCGGATAACCTTCGCACCGCCATATCGAAGTAATCCGGATGCAACTCCACGCCGATATATTTCCGTCCCCGTTTCTGGCATACGATCCCCACCGTGCCCGACCCGAAAAAGGGATCGAGAACGTAGTCGCCTGCTCGACTTCCGGCAAGGATGCAGGGATCGACCAACTCCGGGGGGAAGGTCGCAAAATGGGATTCCGGAAAGGGTTGCGTGCAGATATCCCAGACGGTTCTTCTGTTTCTGCGCCCCCGGCCGTTCATTTCCATCACGGATTCGTGGTCATAGTAATATTTTTCGGATTTTGACAGGAGAAAGAGATACTCATGGGATCGTGTGGGTCTGTCCTTGACGCTCTCCGGCATCGCATTGGGCTTGTTCCAGATGATATCGCTTCTCAGATACCAACCGTCCTGCCTGAGGGCAAAAGCCAAGCGCCACGGAACACCCAGAAGATCCTTGGGTTTGAGGCCCTCCGGCGTATCCGGCCTGACATTCATCGCCCGCGCGGGGTTCTTCCTGTCCGGCGCCCGCCAGCCCCGGTTCCCGCTGGTGTAACCGTCGCCGATGTTCAACCAGAGGATACCGTCCTGTTTCAGTATCCTTTTGACTTCATTGAAAACGGCCACCAACCGGTTGATAAACTGCGGGAGGGTGGGTTCCAGTCCGATTTGTCCATCGATGTGGTAATCTCGAAGTCCCCAGTAGGGTGGAGATGTTACAGCGCACTGAACGGACTCGCTGGGCAGACTGCGAAGGATCTGTAGAGCGTCTCCTTTAAATATCGTCGATCCGATGAGACCAATTTTCTCCTGCAGCTCCGCGGTGCATTCCTTGACAAAAAAAGCGCCCATATGTCATCCCGGCTTAAAAGGCGAGAATTTGAATTCTGTTCCGGCAGAATTTTCCTCTTTCCGGGATAGAAGATAGAGAACACATTCCGGTATGTCAAGGAAAATCGGGAACACTGGGAATGGGCGTTTCGCTTGCGGCCCTGTGGCCGCCGTGGTATGGATGGCGCGAAAAATGGTTCACGCTCCGGCGCCGCAAGGTCGAAGGACGAAACTTCAGCGCAGAATAGGACTTTGCGGCGTCGTCCAAAGAGGTGAGGGTTTGTTCTGGTCGGGACTCTACAATGTGCTGCTTCTGGTTGCCACGGTATTCGCCGTTCCCTTCTACGGGGCGAAGATGGTCCTGACGGGCAAGTACCGCCAAAGCCTCGGTCCCAAGTTCGGCCGCCTGACTCCAGAGAGGGTCTCCCGCATGGAGGGAACGCCCCGGATCTGGGTTCATGCCGTCTCCGTCGGCGAGGTGACGGCAGCAGCCCCGATCGTGACGGCGCTCCGCTCCCGTTTCCCCGGGGCGTGCATTGTCCTCTCCACAAGCACGGAGACGGGCCGGGAGATGGCCCGGAAACTGGCGACCGACGCGACGGTTCACATCTACTACCCCCTCGACATCCCCTGCGTCGTCCGGAAGGTTCTCGATAGGGTCCGGCCCGACGTTTTCGTCCCCGTCGAGACGGAGCTCTGGCCCAATTTCATCCGGATCTGCCGGGCGCGGGGGACGCGGATCGTGATGGCGAACGGCCGGATCTCGCCCCGCTCCTACCGCCGCTACCGCGCGACGCGCTTCTTCTGGAAAGGGATCATCGCGGCGCTCGACGAGGCCGGCGTGATCTCACAGACCGATGCGGAGCGGCTTGCCTCCCTCGGGATGCCCCCCTCCCGGATTCAGGTTCTCGGGAATGCAAAATACGACGGCCTCGCGGCCCGGGTTTTCCCGGAACTGGAGAAGGAGATCGCCGGTCGCCTCGGAATCGAACCGGGCGAGGGTGCCCTGGTCGCGGGGAGCACGCACGAAGGAGAAGAGTCGGTCATCCTGGAAGTGTATCGACGGCTGCTCGAACACCGGCCGGACTTCAAGTTGATCCTGATCCCCCGCCACATCGAGCGGGGGGAGGCCGTCGCGGAGCTGGTTCATCGGGCCGGGTTTTCCGACGCCATCCGGATGTCGGAGATCCGGGCGGGTCGAAGCCGTAGCGGGGAGCGGGTCGTTGTCGTCGATGTGATCGGCGAGCTCTTCAAGGTCTACAGCCTCGCCACGGTCGTCTTCTGCGGGGGGAGTCTCGTGCCGAAGGGCGGCCAGAACATCCTGGAGGCCGCCGCCTGGGGGAAGGTTGTTTTCCACGGGCCTCACATGGAGGATTTCCGGGATGAACGGGTCCTTCTCGAAGAGGTGGGCGCGGGGATCACCGTACGGAACGGCGAGGAACTCTTTACGGGCATCCGGGCGCTCCTCGATGATCCGGATCTGCTACAGAGGAAAGGCGAAGCCGGACGCCGGGCGGTGGCGGCGAACCGGGGCGCCGCGGAGCGCTACGCCAAGCTCATCGAGGGGGCGATGAAATGAGAGCTTGAATTACTCCTGAAATTCGGTAGATCATCATTCCTGCGAAAGGGGAATCCAGGGGAATGGGGGACAGATTTGAAATCTGTCCCCCATTCCCGTCCCCGATTCCATTCGCCTCTGCGCAACGGGAAAGCGGTTGTGGGACAGATCCCCCCTTTTTCAGGCTTCCGCCCGTCTCATGTACTCATTCCACTTGTGGTCGACCCACCGCTGAAACTGGCCCAACTGCTCCAGGCTCATCTTCTTGAACCGCCCCTGCCTCTCCACGAACTGGATCACCGGGATGCGGGTTCCCTTTTCGGCCAGCGTCTTGCTCCGGCCGGTGAAACGGAACTTCCCGTCCTCGACCTCGTAGAGGACGACGATCCCCGTCTCCACGGCGAGCCGGCCGATCTTGACCGTGTCCTTCGGAGAAAAAACCCAGCCCGGGGGGCAGGGGGTCGCAATCTGGAGATAGCGGGTCCCCTTGATCCGCTTGGCCTTCACGAATTTGTCGTAGAGGTCGATCGGGAAGGAGGCGGATGTCGTGGCCAGGTAGGGGATGTCATGGCCCTCCATGATCTTCATCATGTCCTTTTTGTTCTGCTGTTTGGTGAGGACCGGCGTCGTTGTGGTCAGGGCGCCCATCGGGGTGGCACTGGAGCGCTGCGTCCCCGTATTCATGTAGCCCTCGTTGTCGTAGCAGACGAAAATGAAGTCCGTTCCCCGCTCGGCGGCGCCGGAGAGCGCCTGGATGCCGATGTCGAAGGTTCCTCCGTCGCCGGCGATGGCAACGACCGTGATGTCGCTGCGGTTCATCGCCGCAAGCCCCGCCACCAGACCCGACGCCGAGGCCGCGGTGCTGGCGAAGGTGCAGTTCAGGCTGGGGATGGCGACCGACGTCGTGGGGTAGAGGCCGTGGAGGACCGTGAGGCAGCTCGCCGGGATGGTCAGGATCGTGTTCTCCCGGAGCGCCTTCAGCACGTAGCGGTAGGCAAGGGAAAGCCCGCAGCCCGAACAGGCGCGGTTCCCCGGCAGCATGTATTCTTCCTGGTGAATCTTAAAGAGTTTTTCCGGCATTTTTGATTCTCCCGTTTCTCACTCCGTAACGCAGTTGAGCCAGGTCTGGTGCTCCCGGGTTCCCCCGGCGATGGTCGCGAGGGAGGAACGGACGGCCTCGGCCAGTTCATTGGCCTTGACATCCCGGCCGCCGAGACCGGCAATGTAGTTGTGGACCGGCGTCTGGACGCCGATCCCGTACAGGGCCGCTTTGATGTCGGCTGAGAGCGCCCCCTCGTAGCCGTAGCTGATGTCCTTTTCGAAAACGACGATGGCCGGGGCTTTATGGAAGGCCTCGCGGACCTCTGCGCGGGGGAAAGGCCGGTAGACCCGTATGCCGACCACCCCGGCCCGAATGCCGCCTTCGCGGAGCAGGTCCGCCGCCGTCGTCGCCTCCGTGGCGATCGACCCCATGCCGGCGATGAGGACTTCGGCGTCGTCCGTCTTGTAGGTCCAAAGCATCCCGCCGTGGTCGCGGCCGAAGAACTCCGCGTATTCACGGCAAACCTCCACGATCACATCCCTCGACCCCTCCAGCGCGTGCTGGAGTTTCCAGCGCATGTCCATGTAACCGTCGCGGAGAACCCCCTCCGCGTCCCGCCTTTGCCACGGGAAGATGACAGGGTTGATGTTCCGGGGATCTTCCGGGGAGAGGATCGTATGGGGCTTGTAGGGGGGGAGAAACTCGCCGACCCGGTCGGCGTCGGGGATCTCCACGGGCATCATCGTGTGGGAGAGGACGAAGCCGTCGTAGCAGACCATCACGGGGCAGTAAACCTGTTCGGCGATCCGGTAGGCCTGGATCAGCGAATCGAGAATCTCCTGGTTGTCCCGGCAGTAGATCTGGATCCATCCGGCGTCCCGCTGGGAAATGGAGTCCTGCTGGTCGTTGAAGATGGACCAGGGTGCGCCGACGCCGCGGTTCACGCATGCCAGCACGATCGGGAGGCGGGAGCCCGCGGCCCAGTGGAGCAGCTCGCACATATACAATAAACCGTGGGAGGAGGTTGCGGTGAAGGTCCGCGCGCCGACGGTGGATGCGGCAACGCAGACAGTCATGACCGAATGCTCGCTCTCCACGCGAACATATTCCGCCTTCAATTCTCCCC
>JAURXV010000111.1 GCA_030654195.1 Syntrophales bacterium
CGGAGTGCCCAGGATTGTCTTGAACTGCAGTTGCGCGATTTCTCTACCGGCGGCAAGCCGCATCAAAAGCAGGGAAGCCGCCATGATGGTGCCGCCCTGGAACCCGCCACCAGGACTGTAATGCCCGTGAAAGATGACATAAAGGGCAAAGAGCATGATAAAAGGGGAAACCACGCGGCTGACCATCAATATGATAAGGTTGCTTTTATATCTGAGCATCTGTACCGTCCTTGCAGTGAAACTCCCCTCGGCTTGCCGCGGGGAGTTTCACTCTGGATTCTGTCTCCTGGATTCTCATCGAGCATCAGGATTTATTTTTCTTTCTCCGCAATATAAGGAAGCAGATAAGCCCTGCCGTCAGAATCACTGTTTCTTCGCCCAATGTGTCGTAACCACGGTAATCCGCCAGAATGACCGTGACCATATTCGGGGTATTGGCATCCTTGTCGGCGTTCCGAATATAATATGAAGAAGCCCCCTGTGATCCGATCGGGCTTTTCTCCCGGTGCATGACGGCATCGACGTCGCCGCGATTGGGCAGCCCCAAGGAGGCATAGACCAGTAAGGCCCCGAAAGAGATCAACAGAATCCCGTTGATTATCTTCAATCGTTGCTCCTCCTTGAGGTTTGAAAAATCAAGACTATGAAAAAGATGCCCGTAACGCCCGCGCCGACTACCGCTTCGGTAAAACCTACGTCGATTGCGCCCATGACGATATAAATCAGTGCGGATATGAAGCTGAATGCGCTGAGGGTAACGACTGCCGTAAGGAGGTCTTTGATGTAAAGAGAAAGAATGGCGGTAATTATTAAGAAAACAAAGAGGGCTATTTCTATTTCCCAGTACATGGCCCGTCTTCCTTTCGTTGGTCTTTCCTGAACCAGGGCTTAAGCCCACTGTGCAGTGCCGCGTTGGCAAGGGCATGGGTGCCCGTGGGATTCGTGAGAAAAACAAAGATGAGGGCAAAAAACAGCTTGGCGCTGTTGAGGGTGAAGCCTTCGATTAAAATCATTCCGAAGATCACGAGCATGATGCCGAGCGTGTCGCTTTTCCCGGTGGCATGATTCCGGCTGTAGAAGTCGGGGAGTCTTATCAATCCCATACTGCCAACCAGCAGAAAAAAAGCGCCTCCGATAACCGCCGTCATGCCCAGGATGTTTCCAATCATTCTTTCGCTTTCTCGGTTCCCAGAAATTTTGCGATGGCGATGGTGCCGATAAAATTAAGAACGGCATATGCCAAGGTAATATCGACAAACATATCGAATCTGTTGAAAATAAAACCGATCGCGAGGATAAGCACCATAGTTTTGGTGCCTATCGCCCCGGCGCCCAGCATCCGGTCAAAGATCGTGGGACCCTTGACAACCCGGTAAAGGGGGATGAAGATGATAACGGTCAATACAATGGTGTAGTAGAGAAAGAATTTATCCATCATAATCGGCTTCGGTTTTGATCACTTCAACATCCCTGACAACCTGCCCCGGACTCCTTTCGTAAAGTTTTGCAACCTCGCCCGGCAGGGTTCCGTCAATGATGCCCGAGTAAGAAATATCCATCAGGGAGTGGACCAGAAACTCGTCCTTCTCGATTTCCAGGGTGATGGTTCCCGGGGTCAGGGTAATGGAATTTCCCAGGATCACCTTCGAACTTGTATTGCCGAGCCTCGTCTTAAAACGCAGCACGGCAGGATCAATAGGGCATTTAGGGTGCAAAACAACGTAAGCCACCTGAAGGCTGGCAATGACGATCTGCCAGAGCAACCAGGGGACATAGTAGATGAGTCTCACGAGGCTGAGTTTCAGTGCGTCCGAATGTTCCTCCAGAGCAAAAAGATACCTTCTTATGGGATGATTGATGAGCAATACAAGAATTACGGAGAAAATGCCGAAAGAGACATGCATGAGATCGTAATGACCGCTCAAAATCAGCCAGAAGACCATCAACAGGACGGCTTGAATGATAGTGTTTCGTAAAATTGTTCGGTTCAATGTACAACCTCTTAAACAAGTCTTTTTACAATTTCCTGCGTGACTGGGTTAACGTATGCCCCCTTATAATTTAGTCCCCCATCCTATGCAACTTTTTTCTGCAAGGTAATTTTGATGACCTCGTAAAAAATCAAAATCATCGTAACACTTTAAATTAATTAAACATTTGTGCATATTATTCTTGACAGCTTTTCTATAAAATGGTGAGATCCAATGAAGGCGTGGCCGTGGATGCACAGCTGGTTCAATCCGCCAGCCATCCCATCAGCACGGAAGAGATCAAAAAGCAAAGGGAAAAGAGGGACACCCCGGAAGGCAAACTGGCTAAGAGCGTGAATCTTCTCAAGTTCTCTCGTGATCTGGAGTCGGACTGGACAGTCAAGAACGACAAGCCACAGTTGAGTGGCGCGAGGGAATCTCACCCTCGCGACACGCTATTTGTTGGTATTTTTTTCCGCCTCTGGTTTTTTGGTCTGTATCCTGGCCAGGCTATAAACGACAAGAAAAACCAGCGGAGCAATAATGGCTATCGTTAGTCCGGCACCCAGATCCTGAGACTTTACGAATATCATTCCCGCTACGAAGCCGAAGAAGCAAATACCTACAAAGATGAACTGCATATGTGCACTCTCCTTCCTGAGTATATGCCACAACGGCGGATGGTTGCGGCAATTGAACCCATCATGTCCAACGCCTTGAGTGCGGCCGCGAAGTTCCTATGACCAATACCGCCTCAGAGCGGCCATGACGATTACAGCCAGAAATAAAGCCATCCCAACACATGCTAAGGCGATTCGTATATATTTCTTGGTCTTGCTTTCCTCCTCCGGTTGAGCCGTTCCTATTACGTCCCGTAATACGCTCCGTTCTTCTTTCATGTGACACCTCAAAAACAGTTATCAGGGATGTGGGATCATACCGCTCGTTCTGGAATACAGAAGTTAGCGTTTGTGTACTTAATAGTAAATGCTAACTAACTTGTCAAGAGGAGTTTTGCCACCTGCTGATGCTAGAAATGAGTATGCGTTCGTGCGGGGAATGACTTCAATGCAACGGGGATTTCTGATTCACTCGTGGGAATGGGAGAGGCGATGCATCCTGCGGGCTAAAATTGTCACCGAAGGCGAAACCGGCAGGGGATTTTAGCGACGTGCGACGGCGTCGCGGTAGATCTGCCAGAGGGAGGCGTACTTCTCGGTCAGCTTGAAGTTGCCCTCGCTGAGGGCCCAGATGTTCACCAGTCCCTGGATGAGGGCGAAGAGCAATGTCGCTGAGGCCTCCAGGTCAATGTCCTTGCGGACAGCGCCGTCTCGGACCCCGTCGGTGAGAAGTTCCTTCAGGCGGGATATGTATTTGCCGATCGCCTGAGCTGCCTGTTTGTTCAGTTTTCGATCGCCGAGGCTGATGATCTCGGCAATGACCTGAAAGGAGATTCCCTTGCGCAGGTCGATTGCGGAGAAGTGATTCCCGATGATTTTCTCGATGGTGTCGAGTGTAACCGGTTCCGTACCCGCTCTTTCCGTCGAGATGTCCCTGAGAAGGACCTCTTCGATATGGCTGAGCAGGAAGGAGAGGATACTCTTCTTGCTCGTGAAATGGCGGTAGATGGCCGCTTCGGAGATGCCGACCTGCGCGGCGATCCTCTTGACCGTCAGGTGTTCACTGCCGTATTTGAAGATCAGCTTCGCTGCGGCTTCGATGATCTGCTGCTGCCGGAATTCCGTATTTTTCCTCTTTGTGACCATCGCCTCCGCTCCTGGAATAGATCCACCGGTCCATGCTCCGGTCACACGGCCCAAAAGCCGCCGTAGTTTTGACGTGCCGGAGGTACGAATGTACCGGAAGTTTCACTGCCCGAGGGTGCAATGAAATATCGGTATCATTATAATAATGAACCGCGAGGACAAAATCAAACTATTTCTCTGATATACGGATGGGTGGAAAAGAGAAGGGGTTGTTCCCGTGACAAGATCAACGGGCGGGCGCCCCGCGGAACAGCCGCCGAATGGCTCGACCGATCGGCTTCCAGTAGGGATTGGTGATCGCCACCACCGCCAGAAACAGCAGGAAAAGCGATATCGGCCGGTTCAGGAAGATCATCACGCTGCCGTCGGAGATGACCAGCGACTGGCGCATCTTCTCCTCCATCAACTTCCCCAGAACGATCCCCAGGATGACGGGCGAGGCGGGAATATCCAGACGCTTCATCAGGTAGCCGATCACACCGAACCCGACCATCAGGTAGAGATCCTGGACGCTGTTGTTCATCGTATAGACGCCGAGAAACGAAAACATGGTGATAAACATGAGAAGCAGGTAAAGCGGAACATCCAGCAGCTTGACCCACATGCCGACCAGGGGCAGGTTCAGAACCAGCAGCATGACGTTGCCGATATACATGCTGGCGATCAAGCCCCAGACGAACGCCGGCTGCTGGGTGAAGAGCAGCGGCCCCGGCTGCAGGCCGATCATGAGCAGGGCCCCCAGCATGATCGCGGTTGTGCCGCTCCCCGGAATCCCCAGGCAAAGCAGGTGGATCAGTGCGCCGCCCGCCGCCGCGTTGTTGGCCGACTCGGGCCCGGTCACCCCTTCAATCGCACCGCTGCCAAGTTCGTCGCGGTACTTGCTCGCCTTCTTTTCCAGGCCGTAAGACACGAAGCTGGCCACCGCCGCGCCGGCGCCAGCGATCCCGCCGACGAAGAAACCGGAGAGCGTCCCGCGGATGCAGGACGGAACAAAGCGCTTCCAATCTTCCTTCGTCAGCCAAAGGCTGCCCTTGATGCTCAGCCGCTCCTGTACCGCTTCCTTCATGTCGGCCAAGTTGACAAACACCTCGCACAGCGCAAAGAGGCCGATCGCTACCACCAGGAATTCGAGGCCATCCAGCAGTTCCGGATTGCCGAAGGTGAAACGGGGCACCGCGCTCTGATTGTCGATCCCCATCGTGGCAATCGCCAGACCGAAAAGGGTTGCAAACAGCGCCTTCACCAGCGAACGGCCCGCCAGGCTCGTCACGACGGTGAGCCCCGCCACCATCAGGGAGAAAAACTCCGGCGGACCAAAGTTCAGCGCAATCCCGGCAACCCAGGGGCCGAACAGCATCAGCATCAAGGTTGCAAAGGTGCCGGCCACAAATGAACCGATCGCCGCCGCCGCCAGCGCTGGACCCGCACGGCCCTTCTTTGCCATCTGGTATCCGTCCAGACAGGTGACCACACTGGAAGACTCACCCGGCGTGTTGACCAGAATCGATGTCGTCGAACCGCCGTACATCGCGCCGTAATAGATCCCCGCCATCAGGATGATGGCCGCGCTCGGCTGAAGGCTGAAGGTGAGCGGGATCAGAAGCGCCACCCCCGTCATCGGGCCGATCCCCGGCAGTACGCCGATCAGCGTCCCCAAAAAGACGCCGACGAAACAGAGCAGCAGATTGAACGGCGTCCCCGCGACACTAAACCCCAGGGCAACATTATTCCAGAACTGACCCAAGAAATCCACGCCGAACCTCTGAATCTCCCATCAGAATTCCAAGAATTTCAGCGGGCCTGCGGGAAGATTCACGCGCAGGAAGATGCTGAAGATGTAGTACAGCACAAAACTGGAAATCACCGCGATGACAGCGTCGCGCACGAGATGCCTGCGGTCGAGGTAGAGCACGCCTGCCATGAATACCACGAACGTGGAAATGGCATAGCCGAGGCGCTCGAAGGCAAAGGCGTAGAACAGCATCGCCGCGAGCATGAAACCCATCGCCTTCAAATCGGCCTTTTTCTCGATCTTCTCCTCCGCGCCGATGATCACGGCCCGCTTCTCCACCTCTTCATTTTCCTCGTTCACCTTCGCGCCGCCCCGGAACTGCTGCCAGGCGTAGATGCACGCAAGACTCAGCATCCCAATCCCGGTTGCGATCGGAAAGGCCCCCGGCCCGAGCTGCTGCTTGAATACCGGCATCGGAATGTAAAAGGCACCCGCCAGATAGGTGGCGGAAAAAACAATCAAAACGACGCTGGCAATACGTTCTTCTCTCTTTTCCTTCATCGGCCGGCTCCATTCTGTTCCGGGGGCGGGGCGTCGCCACGCACCCGGAACAGAATTTTTCAACGGTGTTCTATTTCGCGAAACCGAGATCGGTCATCAGTTCCAGATAGGTCTTCTCCTCTTCCTTGAGGAACTTGGCAAAACCATTCGCATCGGCGTAGGCGGTGACCCACTGGAGTTTCGCCATCGACTCCTTCCAGGTCTTCGTTCCGATCATCGTCTTGATGGTTTTCGCCCAGAAGGCCTGCGCCTCCTTGGACATGCCCGGAGGTCCGAAAACGCCCCGCCAGACCTCATAGGTCGTATTGATCCCCACCTCCTTGAGGGTCGGGACGTCTTTGAGCACACCGCTCCTTCGCTCCGCCGAGGTGATTGCCAGCGCGCGGACGGTTCCCGCCTCAATATGCGACAGGACTTCGCCGGTGCCGCTGGAAACGAAGGCCACGTTGCCTCCCAGCAGGGTCGTCAGCGCCTCTCCGCCCCCGGAGAAGGCCACATAGGTCAGATCCTTGGGATTGACGCCGGCCAACTTCGCCACCTTACAAAAGGCCAGATGGTCCATCGAACCGGGGTTGGACCCCCCGGCGAACTTCACCGCCCCCGGGTTCTTCTTCACGGCCGCCATCAGATCGCCGAAGGTCTTGTAGGGAGAGTCGGCCTTCACGATGAACACCTGATAGTCGGTGATCAGCTTGGCCAAGGGGGTCAGCGTATTGTAGTGATGGGGATAGGTTTTGGTGATCGTGTTGATGATCAACGGGGGGGAGTAGACGACCAGTTCGTAGTCGTCGCCCTTTTTCGTATGGATATACGCCATGCCGACCGCCCCGCCTCCACCCGGCTTGTTGAGGACGGATACGGGCTGCGGATAGAGCTTCTCGATCTCCAGGGCGCGGTTTATCGTCCGGGCCATCGCATCCCAACCGCCGCCCGGATTCGCAGGCGCCACGATCTCCAGCGGCCGGGATGGATAGGCCGCCCCTTCGCTGGAGGCGGTGAACCCGATGCAAAGCAAGAGGATCAACGCAACCATGGTGAAAGACTTCTTGAACATGTTCGTACTCCTTTCTTTTTTTGGGTTTAATGGAAAAATTGGCTTGGATTGGCGTCAAACATACGAACCTTGGAACGATATGTCAAGCAATAAAGATCACGAATACTTGAGCGCTTTCAACAGGATTAAAATGGATAAGGGCAGCCCCATCCAAGCGGGACTGCCCTATATGCCTTCCGAATTGCACCGAACCCCCGTGTTCCCGGGATTGTGTGTCAAGAAGAGATGGCCGCAATGCCGGTGCGTGCGGCCGTGGCCCTCAATGGCCGTACACCAAACTGGGCAGCCACAACCCGATCGCCGGGAACATGTACAGCAGGAAGATCGCCAGCACCTGGATCGCCATGAACGGCATCATACCCAGGAAGATCTGGTTCAGCGTCACGTGCGGCGGCGCCACGCCCTTCAGATAGAACGCGGCCATCGCCACCGGCGGAGAGAGGAACGCCGTCTGGAGGTTCAGCGCCACCAAGAGACCGAAGAACAGCGGATCGATGTTGAAGTGCGTCAAGAGCGGGAGGAAGATCGGCAGGAAAATGATGATGATCTCGGTCCACTCCAGCGGCCAGCCCAGGAGGAAAATGATCACCTGCGCCATCAGCATGAATTGCACCGGCGTCATGTTGAGCGACTGCACCCACGTATTGATGATCTCCTGGCCGCCCAGGAGCGCGAACGCCCCGGCAAAGATGCCCGACCCGACGAACAGCCAGCACACCATGGCCGAGGTCTTCGCGGTAAGGAAGACCGCCTCCTTGAGCATCGTCAGGTTGAACCGTCCGTAAGCGATCGCCAGGAACAGGCCTCCGAACGATCCCATCGCCGCCGCCTCGGTCGGCGTTGCGAGCCCCATGATGATGGAGCCGAGGACGCCGACGATCAAGAGTGCCAGCGGGAAGAACGACGTGAGGAGCATCTTGAAGATCTCGAGACGGACGAAGGTGAATATTGTATAGAAAACCGCGAGCGCTGCGAGGCAGATGCCGAGAGCGATCCAGTAGCCCACCGGGGCAGACAGACGTCCGGCGGTCGCCGGCGCTTCCGCCGCCTGAAGCGGCGTTGCCGTCTCGGTGGGCTGCTGCGGACTTTCCGGCGCAGCGCCCGCCCCAAGCGTGGCCTCCTTCGCACCTTCAGCCGGAGGCTCCTGCAGACCGCCGGCCCCTTCCGGTTCCTGCAGACCTCCCTGTTCCAACGAAGCCTGGTTCTGTGCGTCGGCTTCCGCCTCGTCGGTCTCCATGCCCATCTCCTGCAAGCCGGTCGTATCCACGATCGTCGGCGCCGTTATCGAGAGATAAATCGATCCCATCAACAGCGCAGCGGCCAGCAACGGCAGGAGCGCAATGCCCAGATGACCGACCACCGCGCGCATCGGGACATCGGCGTTGCGCTTCCCCTTGATTGCGCCGATCAACCCCGCCATCACGTTGCTGCTCCCGGTTTCGGTGATCACCTCCGCAAATTTGGGCAGCGGCACGTACTGGTCCTCCTCGGAGAGAGGCGGCGCGACGCTGGGCTTGATCATCGAGTAAATGATCACATAGCCGACGTAAAGCCCGGCCAGCATGAGGCCGGGGAAGAAGGCCCCGGCGTAGAGCTGCATGACCGAGACGCCGGCGGTGGCGCCGTAGAGGATCAGCAGGACCGAAGGCGGGATAAGGATCCCGAGGGTACCGCCCGCGGTCACGGCGCCCGCCGCGAGCCGAACGTTGTATCCGGCCTTGAGCATCGCCGGAAACGCAAGCAGACCCATCAACGTCACCACCGCGCCGATGATCCCTGAAGCGGTGGCGAAGATCGCGCAGGTGATGACCGTTGCGACGGCAAGCGATCCGGGGATGCGCGTGGTCGCCAGATGCAGGCCCTTGAACAGAGCCTGGATCAGGTTGGCGCGCTCGACCAGATACCCCATGAAGACGAAAAGCGGAACCGAGATCAGGACGTCGTTGTTCATGACCCAATAGGCGCGCGCGACCGCCAGGTCGAGCGTTTGCTGCACCGCCAGAGACGGGTTGACGCTGTAGTAGGCAAACCAAGCAAACATCGTCCCCAGGCCCATCAAGGTGAACGCCGTGGGAAAACCGAGCATGATCGCCACAACGATCAGCGCGAGCATCAAAAGCCCCAGGTGACCGGTGGTGATCTGTGCCGCCGGCGGCATCAGGACGAAGAGGGCAATCACCACTGCAGCCATGATCGAGAGTCCGAACCAGGCTTCTTTTCTCATTTGTCGCTCCCTTTCTTGGCCGTCACGAACTCGTCGAGCTTGGCGATATCCTCGTCCTTGACGTGCATCTGTTCCTTCAGCTTTTCGACGTCGACCTCCTCGACGTCCTCCTCGCGCGAGGGCCACTTGCCCTCTTTGAGGCAGCGAACGCAGCGGATGATCTCGACGATGCCCTGCATCAGCAGAATCACGCCCGCGACCGGGATGACGGTCTTGTACGGATAGACCGGCGGACCGTTGGAGGTGATACCCGAGTGTTCCCAGATCGCCCAGGATTCGCCGGCATAGATGTAGCCGGCCCAGCAGAGAGCGGTCACCCCGGGAAGGAAGAAGACGAAGTAGAGCGTCAGATCGAGGCCGGCCTGCAGCCTTGGCGGGAAGAAGCCGTAAAGAACATCGCCGCGGACGTGGCCGTTCTTCGCGAGCGTGTAGGCGCCCGCCATCATGAAGAGCGTCCCGTACATCATGATCATCCCATCGAACGCCCAGTCGTGCGGCTTGTCGAGGGCATAGCGCGAGAACACCTCCCACGTGATGAGCAGGGTGAGCGACACGATGAGCCAGGAAAAGATATGACCTACAAATGTGCTGATCTTGTCAATGGTAAGCAGCAATTTTTGCATATTAGGTCCTAGATAAAAAAATCAGTCACCCGGGCGACGCCCGGGTGGCTGATCGGTGATGTTAAAATCCTCTACTTTTTCTTCGGTTCCTCTTTTGCAGGTGCAGCCTTCTTGGGTGCGGCCTTCTTGGGTGCGGCCTTCTTGCCGAAGTAGTGGTTATAGGCCATGCGCGCGCCAACCACGGTGTCAAGCTTCCATTTCACCGTGCGCTCTGCGAATTTGCGCTGCGATGCGATGACCTCCTTGAACGTTGGGTTCTTGGCCGAATACTCTTCCATGACCTTGTCGAAGATGTCGAGTTCCTTCTGGAGGATCGAGTCCGGCGTCTTGTACATCTTGACCTTGTCCTTGGTCTGCAGTTCGATGTAGTCCTTTGAGTAGCGGTCGATCGATTTCCACGTCACATCCTGCGACGCAGCCTCCACCGCATTCTCGATGATCATCTTCATCTTGGCCGGCAGCGCGTCGAACTTGGTCTTGTTGAACGTGATTTCGAACTGCTCGGCGCTCTGGTGGTAGCTTTGGAGCATGTACACCTTGGATACGTCGGGGAAGCCGAGCAGGCGGTCGGAGGAGGCGTTGTTGAACTCCGCCCCGTCCAGCAGACCGCGATCGAGCGCCGGGACGATCTCGCCGCCGGGAAGCGCGTTCACCGCCGCGCCCAGTCCCTTAAACAGGTCGATCGAGATGCCCACGGTGCGGAACTTCATGCCCTTGAAGTCCGCAACCTTGGTGATCGGCTTCTTGAACCAGCCGATCGGCTGCGTCCACATCGGCCCGTAGGGAAACGAGACGACATTGGCTCCGATGGCGGCGTAGATCTTCTGAAGCAGCTCTTTTCCGCCGCCGTACTTGTGCCAGGAGAGCAACATGTCGGCGTCCATGCCGAAGGCGGGGCTCGATCCCCAGAGCGCCAGGGCGTTCTGCTTGCCGTAGTGGTAAACCATCACGCCGTGGCCGCCGTCGAGCGTGCCCTTGGAGACCGCATCCAGCAGGTTGAAGGCCGGCACCACGGCGCCCGCCGGCAGCACCTCGATCACCAAATCACCGCCGGTCATGTCATTGACCTTCTTGGCGAAGTCGAGGGCGTACTCGTGGAAGATGTCCTTGGTCGGCCAGGTGCTCTGCCATCTCATTTTGATCGGCCCCTGCGCCTTGGCGATCATCGGGAAGCCCAATGTCGCGACCCCTGCCGTCGCTGCGGCAGCGCCCGTGAGGAACTTGCGGCGCGATACACCCGTCTTCTCTGTGTCTTTGCTCAGTTCTTTCTTTGTCATAATCACCCTCCTCATTGTTAAATGAACTGCTCGATCAAACCGACTTTACCGAAAGCCCTTATGTCCTCGAAATCGATTCCCGCCCCTATGTTTCCTTTCCACCGTCGGAACCCGGGTGCAATCCTACACAACGCAAAAGAATAGAGAGAAAGGAACTCCATCAAAAAACCGAAATCTTACTAAATTATATTCATCGTTTACATGAAAGGTTTACATGAAAGCGACTTCTTGACGGTCTATTAATAGTAACCTCCAAAATCTCGATTTGTCAAGAAGAAATATCCGTTAAGCCCAAGAGGGGCGGCGGGAAAATGGTCAGGCGGTCGGGTAACGATTTGAACGGTCGATAATCGGGGTTGACCGGCAGGTAAAAATGGGCGGAGCCTTCCGGTCCGGGCGCATCTTCTTCTCAAAAGAGCAATCGTTCCCTGAGCATTCGGAGGTATCTCCGGCTCACCGGCACAACGCGGCCGGACTTTGTTTTGATCTCGGCGACCATGTTTTCGCGGAGGAGGATCTCGTCCACCAGATCGATATTGATCAGGTACTGCTTATGGCACCGGAGGAGATTCGTTTTGTTCTCCAGAATCTGGAGGGTAAGTTCGGTATAAAACTCGCCGTTCGGACAGATCACATACACCCCCCCATCGCCGGATCGGACATACTCGACGTCCGCCGTATTGATGAGCTTGATCTTGGCGGAGTGGATGCAGGGTATTTTCTTGATGTCCGGACCGGTAAAAACCGGTTTGTCGTCCTCGGTGAATCGTCTCTTGAGTTTCTCCACGGTCTTCAGGAGCCTCTCCTTCTCCACCGGCTTGAGCAGGTAATCGAGGGCGTTTTCCTCGAAGGCCTTAAGGGCGTATTCATCATAGGCGGTCACAAAAACAACGGCCGGCATGAGACTTTCGTCGATCATGCCGAGCAGTTCGAAACCGTTGATCACCGGCATCTGGACGTCAAGGAACAGGACGTCGGGTCTCTCCTTGTTGATCGCCCGAATCGCCTCCAGCGCGTTTGCGCACTTCCCCGCGACCAGAAATTCGCCCGTCTCGTTGAGCATGGCCTCCATCTCCTGGCGGGCATAGATCTCATCATCCACGATCAGGGCGCGCATCATGAGGCATGACTCTCCATGGGAATTTGAACGGTCACCCGCGTCACTTCATGCGGCACGCAGGAGATCGTCACGCCGGAATGGCTGCCGAAATGGCCCTTGAGCCGTTTGTCGACGATCTTTATCCCGTGACCGTCTTCCATCTCCTTCTCGTGAAAGACCCCGGCGTTATCCTCGATCTCGATGAACGCCCGTCCGTCCGTCCGAAACGCCTTGATCCTGGCGATCCCCTGCCCCATCGTATGGGAAATCCCATGTTTGAAGGCGTTCTCGACGAGCGGTTGCAGGGTGAAGGTGGGAAGGATCATCTTGAGCAGCGATGGGTCGATATCGATCTCGACCGCCAAGCGATCGTCGTACCGCGCCTTCTCGATCTGCAGGTATGAATTCACATGGTCCAGCTCCTCCGCAAGCGTCGACAGATCATTGGCCCGTTTGAGGTTCTTGCGGAAAAAGTTGGACAGATGGATCAGCAGATCCTTGCACCGCACGGCGTCGATGCGGAGGACGGCTATGATGGTATTGAGGGAATTGAACAGGAAGTGAGGGTTGACCTGCGCCTGGAGGAGTTTCAGTTCGGACTGCACCAGGAGGTTCTTCTGCATCTCGTAGCGGGAGAGGAGCAGCTGGTTCGAGAGGAGACGGGTGATCCCCTCGCCGAGCGTCTTGTTCATATTGAGAAAGCGTCTGTTCTTCGGTTCGAAGAGCTGGATCGTGCCGATGACGTCATTGTCGATATGGAGGGGAACGACAAGCACGGAGTTGAGCGGACAGTCGTCCGACAGCGGGCAATGATAACGTTCCCTTGTGCCGGCGGCGAACAGGACCCGGTTTTCCTGAATGGCCGTGATGGTGAGCGGAGACGCGATCGGATTGCCGGGCTCGTGGTGATCCGAACCCTCGCCGATAAAGGCGATCACCTTCTCTCGGTCGGTGATGGCCACGGCGCCCACCCCGGTCTCCTGATGGATGATCTTCGCCAGGGCTACGGCCGTTTCACCATTGATGCCTCTGGCAAGAATATTCAGCGTCCGCTCCGCGATCTTGAATGCCTTGGCCGAGGAGACGGCGGCGATCCGATCGGCCATATTCTTCTGGTCGCGGATGATGCTCATGAACAGGGCGGCCCCGGCGGCGTTCGAGGCAATCATCGGGACGGCGATCACCTTGACCAGGGTGACCGCGTTGTCGTACGGGCGGGAGATGATCAGAATGACGGCCATCTCAAGGATCTCCGCGCCAAAGGCGGCGAGAAAGGCGATCTTCGGATCGAACAGATGCTCCGAACGGTTCCGCCTCGACAGATGCCAGTGGACGCCCCCGCCGATCATCCCCGCAAGGATGGTGGCGAGTCCGCACGAGAACGCGGTAAACCCGCCCAGGGAATAGCGATGGAGTCCGCCTGTGAGCCCGACGGCCGTCCCGAGGATAGGTCCCCCGATGATGCCGGCCAGCACCGGGCCGATTGCCCGGGTGTTGGCGATGGCGTCATGGACGGGCACGCCTAAATAGGTGCCCAGGATCGACAGCGAGGAGAAGACCAGATAGAGGTAGATCCTGTCGCGCGCAGTGATCGCGTCCGCAGTCAGAGATTTAAACAGCGGGGATTTGCAGTAGATGTAGGCGATCACCACAAAGACCGACATCGCCTGGGTCATGCGAAAAAGGATTTCCATTTACGTGTTTACCGTCAACGTCGCCTGCCGACAAGTCGTTTATTGTTTGAATTCGATATGTTCCAACATGCATTGGCCTGTACCATCCGTCACGATGATTTGTCAATCGAAAAAGCAACCACCCTGTTTTTTATTTTCTCTTCTGGAAAAAACTGTTATAGAGTGGGGCAAACTCGCGCGGGGCGACGCACCGCAATATCCATCATACATCAAGGAAGGCGCTATGAGGAAGAAAATTTTTGTTACCCGAGAGGTTTTTGGAGAAGTATTGGACTTTTTGGCCCTCCATTTCGAGGTTGCGGCCAATCAGGAAGACAAAGTCCTCACCACGGAAGAGTTGGCCCGTGTTCTCGCCGACAAGGATGGGGCGCTGACCACGCTGACCGAAAGGATCGACGAGAATCTGCTGAGTCGCTGTCCCCAACTGAAGGCGGTATGCAACATCGCCGTGGGATACAACAATATCGATCTGACCGCCTGCAATGCGCATGGGGTCATGGCCACCAACACCCCCGGCGTCCTGGACGATACCACCGCCGATTTCGCCTGGGCGCTGATCCTCGCCACCGCCCGCCGGCTGAACGAGGCCGAGGCCTACATCCGCGAAGGACGGTGGGACAAGTGGAAACTCAAGCAATTTCTCGGCCTTGATGTGCACCATGCCACGCTGGGTATCATCGGTCTGGGACGGATCGGCCAGGTCGTGGCGCGCCGCGCGACGGGTTTCGAGATGGAGGTGCTCTACCATGATGTCCGGCGTGCCTCCGCCGAGATCGAGTCGGCCTGCCGGGCCAGGTATGTGACAAAGGATGATCTCTTCCGCAGGGCGGATATCGTAACGATTCACATACCCTACAGCCGGGAGACCCACCATTCGATCGGCGCCGCTGAGATCGCCCTCATGAAACCGTCGGCGATTCTCATCCACGCCGCCCGGGGAGGAGTAATCGACGACGCCGCATTGGTGGAGGCGCTCCGGAAGGGAACCCTTGCCGGCGCCGGTCTCGATGTCTTCGAAGGGGAGCCGGCCATCCATCCGGGATTCCGGGAGCTGAAAAACGTCGTCCTGTCGCCCCATATCGCCAGTTCCTCCGAGCGAACCCGTTTCAAAATGGCGATGATGGCCGCAGAAAATTGCGTCGCCGCCCTCACAACGGGCAATCCACCGAACCTACTGAATCCTGCCGGGAAATAAGATGGGGAAGGGTTGCAACTAACCCGGGAAGGGGGACAGATTTTAAATCCCCTAAATTGGTCCATGGGACGGATTTAAAATCCGTCCCCAATCGAAGGAAAAACCATGGAAAAGCCACTGCACAGCCTAAGCCTGGTCGAAGCCGCGGAGGGGATCAAGAACCGGAGGTTCACCTCCGAAGCGTACAGCGAAGCGCTCTTGGCGAGGATCGCGTCGCTGGATGGGAAAATCGGGGCCTGGGCCTGGCTCAAGCCGGAAGAGGCAATCAAGGCCGCGCGCCTTTCCGACCTTCATCTCCACTCCGGTGCAGCACCCGGCCCCCTCCAGGGAGTGCCGATCGGGGTAAAGGACATCTTTGCCACCGCCGGCGTGCCTACGGAAATGGGTTCTCCCGCCTTTGCCGGCCATATCCCGGACAGGTCGGCCAAGGTCATTGAACGGCTTGAAGCCCGGGGCGCCTTTGTCATGGGGAAGACCGTGACCACCGAATGCGCCTTTCTCTTCCCCGGGAAGACCCGCAATCCCTGGAATCCGCTGCATACGCCAGGTGGGTCGTCGAGCGGCTCCGCCGCCGCGGTCGCGGCGGGTTTTGTCCCGGCCGCCCTGGGTACGCAAACCAACGGTTCCGTCATCCGGCCCGCCGCCTTTTGCGGGGTTGTCGGCTTCAAACCGACCCAGGGGCTCATTCCGATCGCGGGCGCCCTGAC
>JAURXV010000120.1 GCA_030654195.1 Syntrophales bacterium
GCGGCGAGGGATTTATCGAAAAGCAGATCGATGTCACCTTGCGGGATCGGGCGATGACGATCCTCATGACCATCACCGCAATCCACGATGACGAGGGGACGGAGATGGGGATAGCGGTGGTCTGCGAGGATCTGACCCAGCTGCAGCGGGCGGAGCGGGCGGCCGCCTGGCGTGAGGTGGCAAGGCGGATGGCCCATGAAATTAAGAACCCCTTGACACCGGTCCAACTCTCCGCGCAGCGCCTCCAGAAAAAATACGGTGACCGACTGGGCGAGGACGGCGGCGTCTTTCGGGAGTGCACCAAGACGATCATCGATCAGGTTGAGGTCCTGAAGAACCTCGTGAACGAATTTTCCCGTTATGCGCGATTGCCGGTCACGAACCTGGCGCTCAATGACCTCAACGGGGTGATCCGCGATTCGGTAATCCTCTTCCAGGATGCCCACAAAGAAATTGTTTTTGATTTTCTGCAGGGCGCCGACATACCGAAATTAATGCTCGATCCGGAGCAGATCCGGCGGGTCATGGTCAACCTGCTCGACAATGCCGTGGCGGCTCTCGGCGGAGCAAACGGCCGAATCGAGATCCGGACCCTCTCCGACAGGAAAGGGAGGACGGCGAAGGTGGAGGTGGCCGACAACGGTTGTGGCATCCCGCCCGGTTATCAGATAAAGATGTTCGAGCCCTATTTCTCCACAAAACGGTCGGGGACGGGTCTGGGGCTGGCGATCGTCAATTCCATCATTGCCGATCATCACGGCCGCGTCGGTGTTTCGGATAACAACCCGAAGGGGACCGTGGTGACCTTTGAGTTGCCTGTTTCCGAGAAGTCTTAGGGGCGATTGTGGAGCACGGTCTTTGTTGCCGAGGGATGAAGCGCAACGCAGTATCCGGACTTTTTTACGAAGCCGTTAAGAAAGGGAAGGCAAAACCGAAACGATGAACAAGACCATTCTGATTGTGGACGATGAAGAGAGCATCTGTCAGACCCTCGGGGGAATCCTGACCGACGAGGGGTACGGGGTTGTTACGGCAGCAAGCGGCGAGGAGGCCCTGCGGATTCTGGAAGAGGAACCTCCCAATCTGGTCGTCCTGGACATCTGGCTTCCCGGTATGGATGGAATCGAGGTCCTCAAGACGATCAAAACCGCACATCCCCATCTCCAGGTCGTCATGATGTCGGGTCACGGCACCATCGAAACCGCGGTAAAGGCAACCAAACTCGGAGCCTTCGATTTCATCGAGAAGCCTCTCTCGCTCGAGAAGGTGATCCTGGTGATCAACCATGCCATGAACCTCGTCCGTCTGGAAGAGGAAAATCTGCTCCTCCGGCAGAAGGTCAGTCACGAATATGAATTGACGGGGAACAGCAGTCCAATCCAGGACCTCAAGGAGATGATCGGCATTGTTGCGCCGACCAACGCCTGGATCCTGATCATGGGAGAAAACGGAACGGGAAAGGAACTCGTGGCCCGATCCGTTCACCGCCAGAGCCGGCGGGTGCAGAAACCCTTCGTCGAGGTGAACTGTGCGGCGATTCCGGAAGATTTGATCGAGAGCGAGCTGTTCGGCCATGAAAAGGGGTCCTTTACCGGGGCGACCGCTATGAAAAGGGGGAAGTTCGACCTGGCCAACGAGGGGACGATCTTTCTTGACGAAGTGGCCGACATGAGCCTCAAGGCGCAGGCAAAAGTGCTTCGGATCCTCCAGGAGAAGACGTTCGAACGCGTCGGGGGGAGCCGGCTGATTCCAACCGATGTCCGGGTGCTGGCGGCAACCAACAAGGATCTCGAAAAGGAGATGGAAGATGGACGGTTTCGCCAGGATCTCTACTATCGCCTGAATGTCATCCCGCTCCGGATTCCCCCGCTGCGCGACCGGAAGGAGGATATCCCGCTGCTGGTCAATCGGTTTCTCAAGGATTTTGCGCTGAAAGAGGGTGATGCGGAAAAAAAGGTTACCGACGATGTGCTGGCCTCCCTGATGGGGCACAACTGGCCGGGCAATGTGCGGGAATTGAAGAACATCATCGAGCGGCTGGTGATCATGACTCCGACCGGGGTGATCTCGAAGTGTGATATCTCTCCTCTTTTCGAGGAGGGAGGGAAGGAGATTCTTCCCCCCGACCCGGGGATTTCTTCAGCTTCCTTCCGCACCGCGAAGCAGGACTTCGAGCGCCAGTACATCATCCGCAAACTTCGGGAGTTTGACGGCAACATCTCCCGGACCGCCGAGGCGATCGGCCTGGAGCGGAGCAACCTTCACAAGAAAATCCGGGGCTACGGTCTGGAGGTCAAAAACGACTCCGGTGAGGGTGCGGGTCGTTTTGAAAAGGTGAGGGGTGAGGGGTGAGGGTTTTACGCCTCACACCTTTTGGCGCCGGAGATCGGAAATGGAGAAGCGGTTGAAGGGAAGGAAGATGAGCCCCAGCAGGATCACTATTCCGATGGAGAGGGCGTGATAGATGATCGCGAAAGTTAGCGCATCCGTCTTCGGAATCCCGAAGAGGCCGAGACCGAGAATACAGAAGTAGTGCCAGTTTCCGATAAAGCCGGGCGCCGTAGGGATGGCGATTCCGATGATCAGAATGATCATCAGAACGAAGGCGGCCGCGACCGGCAGGTGGAGGTCGAAGGCCAGAAAGAGCAGATAGATTACGACCACGTCGACGAGCCAGATGACGATCGACAGCAGGGTGGCGGAGAACAGGAGCGCCGGGTCGACCACGATCCGGAACCCTTCGATGAAATGGTCGATCAGCCGGTTCACGGCCCCGGCATAGCGCGCCGGAAGCCTTTCAATGAGAGGGGCCAGGATGCGGAGCGTCGCCTCGCGCCGGACAATCACCCGAATCATCACCGCAAACAGGCCGAGCGTCACAAGCAGGAACAGCACGCTGGAACGGACAAGCCACGGCGGCAGCGGGGTGAAAAAAAGGGCGAGCACGGCGATGATGAGGACCGTGAGGCTGTCGAGCACCCGTTCCACGAAAATCGTGCCGAGCGCCGAACTCATGGGGATGCGGCTCTTTTTCGCGATGAGATAGGGCCGGGCCAGCTCTCCCAGGCGCGCCGGGATGGCGATGATGGCCAGAAATCCGACGCTGGTTACCGAGAAGAGGGAGAGCTGATCGACCTTTCCGATCGGTCTCAGGATGAGCCCCCAGCGGATCGACCTCAGAAGCTGCATCAGAAACATGGCCGCAACGGCGGGGAGGACGTAGCCGCAACGGATCGTCCGGAAGCCGTCGATCACCCCCCGGAACTCAATCCCGCGGATCGAGAGCCAGACCAGCAGGGCGCTGAGCGCCAGGCCCGCAATCACCTTTTTCTTCATCAGCCCTCTTCCGTTCCCG
>JAURXV010000125.1 GCA_030654195.1 Syntrophales bacterium
GAAAATCGAGTTGATAATGGTAGCTTTCCCATCCCGAAACTGTTGATCGACAAAGATGATATTCCCTTTTTTATGGAGGAGTTCAAAGGATTTCACGCCCAGTTTGCCGATTGTTTTTCCCGTGAGGAGCCGCGGGAGAACTTTTATCAGTACATGGCCGGCCAGATGAGCCAACTGGAGAGGAAATCCATCGAGCCGATCGCTCTGAACATCGAGAGCGGCAAGGTGAGGGCTATGCAGCATTTCCTGAGCGATATCATCTGGGAAGAAGAGCGGATTCTTTCCCGATACCACGGCATGGTGACCGAGGATCTGGGGGATGCCGAGGGGGTGCTGATTATCGACGAGTCGGGCTTCGTGAAGAAAGGGAATGACTCCGTAGGCGTTTCCCGGCAGTACTGCGGCAACGTCGGAAAAGTGGAGAACTGCCAGGTGGGCGTCTATGCGGCCTATGCCTCGCGCCACGGGTACGGTTTCCTGGATAGCCGACTGTTTATCCCGGAGAAGTGGTTCGGCGAGGATTACGCCGAGCGCAGGAAGAAGTGCAGACTTCCCACTGAGATTTCTTTCAAGACGAAGCCGCAGTTGGCGGTGGAGATGTTGGAGAAGATCGTCAGTGAGGGGGTGATTCCTTTCCGATACGTGGTGGCGGATTCGATTTACGGGAACAGCCCGGAGTTTCTGGAGGCGGTGGAAAAGATTCCTGGGGTGACGTTCCTTGTGGCACTTCCCCGTGACACCCTCTGCTGGTTGCAGGAGCCGGCGATCCTGGATAAGAGCTACCGGTACGGTGGGGAGAAGAGAACGAAACGCATCCTTGCGGAAACCGAGAAGAAACCTGTCACTTTTGATAAGATCGCCAGGGGAACGAACGACTACTTCTGGTATCGTCGGACGGTCTCCGAGGGGACGAAGGGGCCGGTAACTTATGAGTTCATGAAGCGTCGGGTCGTTCTGGCCAAAGACGGACAGCCCGACCGGACGGTTTGGCTGATCGTTCGCAGGACTCTTGGGGAAGGCGCTACGTATTCCTACTTCATCTCGAACGCAAACAGATCCGCCCACTTGAAGAACTTCGTCTGGCTCTCGGGGGTTCGCTGGGCCATCGAGCAGTGTTTTGAGGAGGCCAAATCGGATCTGGGGATGGATCACTACGAGGTGAGGAAGTTTCCCGGGTGGCGACACCATATGCTGACATGCATGCTGGCTCATTTTTTCCTCTGGCACATGAGAATCCGGTGGGGGAAAAAAAGCACCAGCTATTACGCTGTCGCAGCTTAGGCTGCTTATCAGCGCCGTGTTGCCCATGAAAGTTTTTGATATCACTGATCTCATTGAGCTTGTCTCATGGATACAGATGAAGAACCATCGGGCTTATCTCTCTCATCGGAAACGGAAACTGGCTGCATTGGAGCCTGAACTTTATGTATCGTTGTAGGGTTACTGAAACAGCCGACAAGCTTGTACTTAGAGACATTGATATTGTTAGATCACAAGGACCCGAAATCTATTTTCGCCGGATATCAACCGTGCTTGTCCTACGAAAGACAATTGGGGAAGAAGAGTTAAGGGCATGGCTAAGCGAAAAGGCTCAGTACATGTTCATGGCGCAAGTGTTTGCCGATGTATTGGGAATCAATATAGATTATTCGGTTTCCGAGGAAGGCTTCGCTGTGCAATTACTGAGCCTTTCACAGCAAGACGTGTGTGAACCAACGATCGACACGTTTATTAGAGAAAATGCTTCTTTCTTTGCAAAAGCTTTGGGGTACAGGGATGCCATCAGCCAGCAACAGTTGCAGATTATTAACACCGAGGGGCTGACTGGGGAATACCTGCAACCCGATTATCTGATGCTTAGGGAGGACGGTGGCTACGATATTTTGGACTTGAAGAAAGCCCTAATGAGTCGACAAACCACAGTCGGAACACAAAACAGGATTCGGTTTAGCGCATATGTGGCGGAATTGATAGGGCAGCTTGAAGGATATAGGCGTTATTTCTCGTTAAGGGAGAACAGGGACTGGGTCACGAGCAATCTAGGAATAAATGTCTCAGACAACCCTCGTTTAATCGGTATCGTCGGTAATCATAATAATTTTGAACGAGATCAAGTGGACCTGGCAATGGGGGCATATCGCGACAACATAAGCATTCTTAGCTATGCGGAAATCGTAAACTTACTCAGGAAGCCTCAGCTTCAACTATGATCCGTCGGTAATCCATAGAAATGTTTTCTTTCCATCCTTAATGCTCAGTTATGACAACTCCCCATCACTGAACAGTTGTGAACGAGAGAGAAACATGCAAAAACAGGATGCCCCGATTTTTCGATTCTGGACGAGGAGACCAAATTGATGAAGCAGATCGAGGAGTGCTATCAAATTCTAAAAGATCCGAACGGTTACGTGAAAAGATTCAAGGCGGAAAGCGGCAGGAAAGTTATCGGGACCTTCTGTTCCTATGCGCCGGAGGAGATCATCCTCGCCGCCGGGGCGCACCCCTTCCGGCTCTTCGGCTCGGGGGAGAAGATCCGGCTGGCCGAGGCCCACCTTCAGTCCTACTGCTGCTCGCTGGTCCGGGGCGCACTGGAGGACGCCCTCGGCGGCCGTCTCGCGTTCCTGGACGGCGTCGTCTTTCCCCACACCTGCGACTCGATCCAGCGCCTCTCCGACATCTGGCGGCTGAACGTCCCCGCCTGTTTCCACCTCGACCTGATCTTGCCGGTCAAACTGGATACGGACGGCGCCCGGCAATACATGATCGATGTCCTGAGACGGTTCCGCGGAGAACTGGGGGAGAAGCTGAGCGTGACGATCTCCGACGAAGAGCTCCGGGCCGCGATACGGATCTGCAATCGGATTCGCGCCGCGCTGACGCGGATCTACGCTCTGAAGGGCGAGCGGCCGGAGATCCTCAAGGGAAGCGTTCTCTATGCCCTTGTCCGGGCCGCGATGATTATGGACAGGACCCGGGCGGCATCCTTTCTGGAGGAGGTCGCCGCAGAGATGGAGAAAGAGAGCACTTCGAAGGCCGCGGCGTGGCCGAAAAAGCGGATCTTCCTGTCGGGCGGCGTCTGCAACCACCCCGATATCTACACGATCATCGAGGAGGCGGGCGGCGAGGTCGTCGGCGACGACTTCTGCACCGGTTCCCGCTACTTCAGCGGCCTCATCGACGAGAAAGCCGATCCCGTGACGGCCATCGCCGACCGCTACCTGGAGCGGGTTGTCTGTCCGGCGAAGCACCGGGGCCTTACCAACCGGGCGGACCACCTCGTCCGCCTCGCCCGGGAGAAGCAGGCGCGGGGGGTGATCTTCTTTCTGCTGAAGTTCTGCGATCCCCATGCCTTCGATTACCCTTATCTCAAGGAAGCGCTGGACCAGGCGGGGGTGCCGAGCATGCTCTTAGAGGTCGAGGACCGGCTCTCGGCCGACGGCCAACTCCGGACGCGGTTCGAGGCGTTTGTCGAGATGATCTGAGAACAGGCGCCCATTTTTATAAATCGGGAGAAGACGATGGCGGAAAAAGACGAGGAGAAGGAAAAGCGGAAGATCAAGACGGTCGCAAAGATGAAGGAGATCATGACGGCCTACTATATCGATGCGAAAACCGCAGGGCAGACGGGGAAGAAGGTCGCCTGGATCACGAGCGGCGGTCCGGTGGAGCCGCTGATCGCGATGGACGTGATCCCCGTCTATCCGGAGAACCACGGGGCGATGGTCGGGGCGAGCAAGATGGGGGCGGACCTCTGCGGGAAGGCCGAAGCGATGGGCTATTCGAGCGACCTCTGTTCCTATGCGCGCGCCGATATCGCCTGCGCGCCGATCAACGGCGGACCGATCGGCGGCCTCCCGCGGCCCGACATGCTCGTCTGCTGCAACAACATCTGCGGGACCGTCATGAAATGGTACGAGGTGCAGGCCCGGTTTTTCAAGGTTCCGCTCTTCATCCTTGACACCCCCTTCTGCCATACGGGTTTTTCCGCGGAGGCGAAACGCTACGTCAAGGGGCAGATCAACGAGTACATTGCCTTCCTGGAGAAGGCCTGCGGGAAGAGGTTCGATTATGACCGGATCAAAGAGGTCGGGCGCCTCTCCGTCCAGGGGCAGCGGCTCTGGCAGGAGATCCTCGACACGGCGATGAACCGGCCCGCGCCGATCAGCGCCTTCGACGCCTTCTTCCACCTCGCCCTGATCGTGACGCTCCGCGGGACGCAGCAGACCGTGGATTATTACAAGATGCTCCTGGCCGAGATGCGGCAGCGCGTCTCCGAGGGGATCGGCGCCGTTCCCCGCGAAAAATACCGGCTCCTCTGGGACAACCTTCCCGTCTGGTACCGGACGAAGTGGCTATCCGAGAAGTTCGCCTCCCATGACGCATGTCTCGTGGCCGATACTTACACCTCGGCCTGGTGCGGCGCCCTCCGGTACGTCGATGAAAACGATTTTTTAGGGTCGATGGCCGAGTGCCACACCCGGATCTACCTGAACATCGGCGTGGACGAGATGGCCCGGCAGGTGATAGAGATGGCCGACAAATACGACGTGGACGGCATCGTCATGCACTCCAACCGGAGCTGCAAGCCTTACTCCTTCGGGCAGTACGACATCCAGCGGATCATCCGGGAGCAGAAGGGGATACCGACGCTCATGATCGAAGCGGACATGGTCGATGAGCGGAGTTTCTCCGAGGGCCAGATCGAAACCCGAATCGACGCCTTCATCGAGGTGCTGAAGGGGAAAAAATCCTGAAGACAGGCCGCTGACGGGCGATGCGTCACGGCCTGATGCCTGGCTATGGGTTGAAAGAGCCCGGTTTGACGGAATCGGGCATGCGATTGGAGAAGATGAAACGATGAAGATCAATGTTGTGGATGAATTTATCGCACTGGCCTCGCTGAACAGCCCTTCCCGCAAGGAGGGTCGGGTCGCCGAATATCTGGTAGAAAGGCTCCGGGGACTGGGTGTTGACGCGATCGTGGATGACTCAGCCGCGCGTTCGGGGAGCGACACGGGCAATATCATCGCCCGGCTTCCGGGCAGCGCCGCCGGACCCACCATCCTGCTCTGCGCCCACATGGACACGGTCGGCCCTACGGAGGGAATGGTCCCGGTGGTCCGGGACGGCGTGATCTACAGCAACGGCGAGACCGTTCTCGGGGCGGACGACAAAGCGGGGATTGCGATCATCCTGGCCGCTCTGTCGGGGCTGAAGGCGGACGCGATCCCCCACGGTCCGATCGAGATCCTGTTCACCGTTCAGGAGGAGGTGGGGCTCTTCGGCGCCAAATATCTGCAAGCGGATCTGAAGGCGGATTTCGGCTATATCCTCGACGGGGATGGGCCGGTGGGCAATATCATCAACCGGGCGCCTTCCAAGGTGGACCTCGATTTTGTTCTGGAGGGAAAAGCCGCCCATGCGGGGCGTCCCGATACCGGGATCAACGCGATCGTTGCCGCCTCCTCGGCCATTGCCCGTCTCCGCACCGGCCGCATCGATGCTGAGACCACCTCGAACGTCGGCGTCATCAGCGGGGGCAAAGCGCGGAACATTGTTCCCGATCGGGCGGATGTGGCCGTCGAGGTCCGGAGCACCGATTTAGAGAAGCTGGAGCGGGAAGTCCAGGCGGTCCTCAATGCCTTTAACGAAGCGGCGGCCGCCTCCGGCGCCCGCCTGACTGTCCGGCGGGAGGCCTCCTTTGAAACCTTCACCATTCCGGAAACCCATCCGGTTGTGACCAACGCCTTTCTTGCGGCGCGCTCCCTGGGCATCGCACCCCGTCTCTGGACCTCCGGCGGCGGTATGGACGCCAACGTCTTCAACTTGCAGGGGTTGATCTGCGTGGGTCTGGGAATCGGCACCGAGGATCCCCATTCGCCGAAGGAACAGATCCCCGTCGCCCAGCTCGAAGCGGGCGTACGGTTTATCAAGGCCCTGCTTGCCGAAGCGGTTTACCGGTAGTCCTCGCTTCCGCCCACATCCAGTATGCGGGCAAGCCGTTTGTGCTCTTCAGGCGTGATCCACGACACTTGGAGATAGTTGGCGATGGCGTCGTCGTTCAAACCGATTCGGCGGGCCTCCTGTACGGTAACCCGAAAGGCCTCGATTTCGGTCTCTCGATCCACGTAAGCCCTGCTTCTGTCGTAAAGATTTCTCCCCTGCAGGTGTTGTTTGACATGGCACAGCTCGTGGATGATGTCCAGATACAGGAATTCGTCCGAGGCGCTACGCAGGTGCGTCAGGCCGATGGTGATGGAAGCATCGTCGTTGTTTACGTACATCTCGTAGGGTTGGTCAACCACAAACACCTTGGTGTTCGCCATGACCCGATCGATTTCTTCCGCGTCGGCAAAGATGGCGGGCAGAATACCATAGGTGCGGATATCGGCAAAAACTTCCGTCAGCCGGTATTGTCCGGGTTCAAGCCGGCGATGGATGCGAAACATATTTTTCCTCTTTCCGGCCCTGCATCTTCCTTTATGCCTGGTGACACCAGGGGGCCGGAAGATCCTTGACCGTGACCAGTCCCGGGGCTGCGGCGATCACGGACGGAATGGAATTCACGAGGATTGCGGCCGTCGCCTGATCGCCGGCCACCCCCCCTTCGATCCGCAGGGTGAGGTCGGGCGTCCCGACGATCCGGATGGAATCGTGGGGATCCAACGCCCCGATGTACATCCGGAGGTCCAGCGTGACGATCTTTTTCCCTTCCCGGAAGCCCTCCCCGATGTTTCGGATGCCCGCCACGTCGCCCGGTTTCAGCTCAAAATAATCGGTTTTCAGCGGCTTTTCTGCGATCACCGGCTCGACGGTCTCGCGGACGTCATCGAGAACGAAGTGCAGGCGGTCGGCGATCAGATAGAGCGATTCCCGGAGGCCGACGTGGCCCATCGCCTTTTCGGCGACCTTTTCCCGGAAGAGCTCCGGCGTCATCCCCGCCCCGATCTTCCGCTGAAGGGGGTAACGGCGGGTGCCGGCATCGACGACCCGTTCCACGTGGACCTCCCGGACCTCCTCGCAGACGCCGGTCAGGGTGAGCGGCAGGGCGTCCATGACGAATCCGGGATTGACGCCCGTTCCCAGGACCGTAACGCCCTTTTCCCTGGCCAGTTTGTCGATCTTTGCAGCCGCTTCGGCATTTTCCGGCGTGGCGAAGAGGAGTTCCTCCGCCGAGGAGACGAGATTCTTTCCGCCCCGGAGGATCTCTTCCACCTGCCCGACGACCCGCTTCAGCCGCGAACCGGCCGTATGGACGACCACATCGGCCTGCACCTTGGCGAACAGGCGTTCTGCGTTGTCGGTGACGTGGATGCCGAGGGCCTGCACCCCCAGGATCTCCCCGAGGTCCTTTCCCACCATCTCCTTCGCGATGTCGACGGCCCCGACGATCTCCATGTCGGGTTTCGTCAGGACCAGCTTTGCGGTCGCCAGGCCGATGGGGCCGAGGCCATAATGAATCACCCTGATTTTTTTAGTTTTCACTGGACACCTCCCATTTGACTTTGGAGACGTCTTTGCCGCCTCCTTGTATCCGTTTCTTCCTCGCCCGCTGGAGAAGGAATACCGCCAGGAGGAGGAAAGCGCCGACGTAATCCGTGAAGGTTTCGGGGACAATGAGGAACGCCGCGGCGATCCCTGTCATGATCCTCTCCGGGATCGTGGAATGGTACTTCAGGTAGCCGATCATCGTCGCCCCGAGGGCGATGACGCCCAGGATGCAGGTGAGCAGCACCTGGGTGAACCACGCGAAGTTGAAGGGGGTCGTCCCGTCGACGATCGTGGGATACCAAAGGATAATCGGCGCCGTCACGAAAACGTAGGGAATCATGAAGCCCGCCGAAGAAAGTTTGAAGGCGGTGAGTCCCGTCCGGAAGGGGTCCGCCCCCGAGATGCCCGAGGCGGCGTAGGCGGCCAGCGCCACCGGTGGTGTCACATCGGCCAGGACGGCGAAATAAAGGACGAACATGTGCGAGACGAGCGGGTGGATTCCGAACTGCATCAGCGCCGGCGCGGCGATCATCGAGGCGACGATGTACTGGGCCGTCGTGGGGATCCCCATCCCGAGGATGAAGCAGGCGATCATCGTGAAGAAGAGGGTGAAGAAGAGCGTCATCCCGTTCATGGTCAGAAGGTGCAGCAGATCGAGGCTGAGCAGCGCGGAGGCCGCCCCCTGGGCCAGGTTGATGACCGTGGCGGCGAACTTAAGACCGAGACCCGTCAGCGTCGTCCCGCCGACAATGAAACCCACGCAGGCGCAGGCGGCGCCAATGGAGATCGCGTTCTTCGTCCCCCATTCCAGGGCGCTCAGGATCTCGGGGACCCGCATCTTGCTCCCCTTGTAGAAGACCCCGACGCCGATGATCGCCATGTTCGTCCAGAAGGAGGAGATATAGGGCCCTGCGCTGTAGAGGAGTTGAACCGCGAGAAAGACCGAGATAGCGAGGGAGGCGATCCAGGCGATCCGGTGGCTGTACCGGAAGGTAACGACCAGCCCGGCGATGAAGACGCCTCCCCAGAGGAGGAGGACCGGCGGCGTATAGGCCAGCGGGTTGATCTCGAAGAGGATGGCCGGGATCGACAGCAGGATGGGGATCAGAAAGGAGATCGTCCGCAGGTGGATCTGGCCCATGGAAACCGAGAGGATGATTCCCCAGAAGGCCGCGAGAAAGGGGCTCCGTCCCGAGATGAGCAGATAGACGATGATGATGAGCGGCGTGACAAGGAGTCCGCGCTCCTTCAGGACCGTGGAAATCCGGGGGAGCATCTCCCGGGGAAGGCCCAGCAGGCCGGTCTTGAGCGCCTCGAGGTGGACCATCCAGCCGACGGCGAAGTAGTACAGAAGCGCCGGGATGATGGCGCAGGTGGCGATCTTGATGTAGGCGATCCCCAGGAAGTCCGCCATGATGAAGGCCGCGGCCCCCATGACCGGCGGCATGAGCTGGCCGCCGGTGGAGGCGGTCGCCTCGACGGCCCCCGCGAAGACCGGCCGGTAGCCCACCTTCTTCATGAGCGGGATCGTGAAGGAGCCGGTCGTGACCGTGTTGGCGACGGAACTTCCGCTGATCGAGCCGAACATCCCGCTGGAAACGACGGCCACCTTCGCCGGACCGCCCGGCGTTCCGCCGGTGACGGCCATCGCCAGATCCATGAAGAGCTGTCCGAGGCCCGTCCGGGAGATGAACAGGCCAAACAGGACGAAGTGGAAGACGAAGGTGGCCACGACGCCGAGCGGGATGCCGTAGATCCCCTCCGTGCCCACGTACATGTAGTCGATGATCCGCGAGACGGAGTAGCCGCGGTGGGCGAAGAGCGTCAGCCCCGGGATCTTCAGGAAGTAGGGGCCGAGATAGCAGTTGACGAGGACCAGGGTGGCGATGAAGGGCAGCGGCGCCCCGATGCTCCGCCTTGCCCCCTCGAGGACGAAGAGGATGGCCGCCGCCCCGATGAGCAGATCGGCCTCCGCGGGGCTTCCCGCCCGAAGACCGATGTTGTGGAATTCCAGGAAGATATAAATGGAGACCAGGGAGGCCATCAGTGCGAAGAAGACGTCGAAATAGGGGATGTTGTCCTGGTTGTACCGGACGGTCCGGTTGCCGAAAAGCGTCCGGACGTTGTTGATCCATTGCAGCACGAAGAGGGAGAGGATGCTGAGAAAGATCCCCAGCAGGAAGAATCCCCAGAAGACGAGGGAGGGGTTCAGGTCCTTGAACCAGGTCAGAAAATGGAGATCGGAGAATTCGAGATAGAAGGTGTAAACCAGCACCAGGATCATCGCTGTAAAGATCGGGAAATCAAGATATAAGGCGATTTGTTCCGAAAGGAATTCCCGCCGCTTGAAATAGAAGAGCAGACCGAAGGAGATCAGCGCAAGGATCGACACCGTTGCGGGGACGAGATGGAAAAGCTCCCGGCACATGGTTGTGAGAATGGCGCTGCCGATTGCGGCGTAGATGATATCGTAGATCAGGAATTTCTTTCCTTCGGTCTTCTCTTTTCTCATCGTGTAGAGGAAAAAGACGAGCGGGAGGACGAAGGCGAGGTGAAAGGCCCGGTGACGCCCCTCCTGAAGGACGCCGAATCCGGCCGTATAGATGTGAAAGATGGAGAGGACAAGGGTCATCGCGTACATCAGCTTCAGCGCGATTCCCGAAAGTCTTCGGAAGCGGAGTTCGGGATCGTATTTGGCGATTTCGTCGATATCCTCGACCACATGTCCCGTCACGGGGGTGGCGTCTTTCGGCGTTTCCGGCGCGTCGTTCATCTCATCTCCCCATCATGCGATTGAAAAAGGAATGCATTTTCGTGGATGCCAGTTCGAACAGGGTGATTTTGCGGATGCGGAGCCGAAGCAGGGTGTCCCCCGCCAGGTCCGGGAGGCGGATCTTCCGGTTGTCGAACTCCAGGGTATTGTCATAAGACCGTTTCACCCATATCTCGATGGCGGGGATGATCCTCTGCATGTTGGAAATGCGGGAGGCTTTTTCCCCGCGGGTAAACCGTTCGCCGACGCCCAGCACCGAGGGCAGGCCGGTATTGGATGATCCGAAGACCGTTTCGTCGAGGATGAGACGGTACCCGCTGTCGATCCGGAAATAATCCCACACCTGGCAAAGCTCGACGGAGTGCCGGTACATCAGGGAAAAACGGTCGCCGGGCTGAAGGAAGCGGACAAAGACAACCCTCACCTTCCGCGGGTCCTCGATCTGCAGCACATGCACCGGAAACAGCCCCGCGACCAGGACAAGCGCCGCAAAGAGGAGCAGAAAGACAATGCGCTTTTTCATAGAAACCGGGCGCCGCAAAGCGGTCGCCCGGTTTTCTCCTTGCCGGCAATCGGTTCTATTTGATGAGGCCGATTTCCTTGTAATATTTGGCCGCACCCGCGTGGAGCGGAATGGCCATACCGCTCAGGGCCGTCTTGATCTGCACGTCCTTCCCCTTGGCATGGACCCTGGCCATCACATCGGCGCCGCTCAGCCCGTCCTTGCCCTTTTCCCAGAGGGCCCTGGTCAGCTTGTAGACCAGATCCGCCGGAACCTGCTCGTCCACCACCCACTGGGCCATGGTGGTGATCGTGGGCACGTCGGCGGTCATCCCCTTGTAGGTGCCTTTCGGAATGACGACCTTGCTGTAGAAGGAGTGCATCTTCGTAATCTTTGCGATCATCTCCTCCTCGATGGGGACGAGGACGATGTCGGTGGACATCGCGAGTTCGGTGATCGCCGCCGTCGGCCAGCCGGCGGTGGTGAAGGTTATGTCCGCCTGCTTGTCCTGCAGGCGCTGGGCCGCCCCGGAGAACCCGAGCCAATCCACACCGGCAAAGTCCTTGTAGGTCAGCCCATAGCTGGCGAGGACATTCAGCGTATCCACCTCGGTGCCGCTCCCCCGGTCGCCCGGGATCAGCTTCTTTCCCTTGATGTCCTTCAGGCTCTTGATTCCTGAATCGGCCCGGGCGACGATCTGGATCGTCTCCGGATAGAGAGAGGCGATACCCCGGAGATTTTTCACCGGTTTCCCCGCAAACTGATCCTTGCCCTCATAGGCGCTGAAGGCCACATTGTTCTGGACGAAGGCCGACTCGATCTGATGATCCTTGATCAGGTTGCAGTTCGCCACCGAGGCGCTGCCCGCCTGGCCGGTGACCACGACCTCGGGAACCCTCTCCGTCAGGGCCTGGGCCAGGAGTCCTCCCAGCGGATAGTAGAGTCCGCCCGTGCCTCCCGTTGTGATGGCGAAAAATTTCTTGTCCGCGGCGCAGGCCGGTCCCGCAACCAGGACGGCCATAGCCATGATTGCTGCCGCAACGATGATAACATTTCGTTTTCTAAGCATATTTATCCTCCTCGTTTAAAAGATTTGCAAAACCCGGTCTCATGCGGCCGGCGCCTTGCTTGAATGACTGTGGACCTTCTCCTGCCCGGTCATCTTGAATGACTTTCCGGATCTTGTCAACGACATTAATTTTTCTTAAAAACCCACTCCTCGCCGGCTATCGATGCCTGCAGGACGCAAAAGCGGCCGGCGTCACTTCTCCCCGGTTGGGAAAGGACGGGGAGGGTGACCCCGCTATTGGCTCTGGAAGAATTTATCGAAGAAATTCTGCCGCTTTTTCGGGACAAAAACGGAGCCGTCGTAGTCCACGATCAGCTTTCCGTCGAGATGGTCCACCTCGTGCTGGACGACGCGGGCGGGAAAATCGAGATAGCGCTTGCTTACCTTCCGGCCCTCCGCATCCAGGGCCCGGATCTTGATCTCCGGGTAGCGGCTGATCTCCACGCGGATCTCCGGGCAGGAGAGGCAGCCCTCGTCCGTAACGACCGGTTCCCCCCGCGCCTGGGTGATCCTCGGGTTGACGAGGATCTCGTAATTCTCTTTCCGGTCCGCAGGGTCCTTGTCGTCAAAGTTCCGGGTCCGGAAGGCGATGATCCTCCGGCTGATGCCGATCTGCGGGGCGGCTAGCCCCGCGGCGTCTTCCCGCTCCAGAAAGGCGTCCCGGAGTGCGCGGATCGCCTTGATCGTTTCCACGTCGAAGGGGGCCGGCGCCTCTTTGCACGGGGTCCGCAGGATGCGGGTCTCCTCCTCGTTGAGCTGCTCCTCGTTCCAGAGGGTTAATACTTTGTGGCGGGGCATCCCTTCTTTCCTTCCGATGAAGAACAAAAACGGTCTTGACCGATGGTGTCCGCGACGGTTTCGGCGCTATCGTATAGCATCACCGGATCGGTATTTCAAGGTATTCTCCAATTCGGTCCTTGCAGAATCCGGGAATGTTTGTTAGTTTTCAGCCGACTTCAGGCTGTCGGGGTGAACGCCAACAAAAGTTTGCCATTCCGAAACGACGGCCCTGAGACGGACGGAGACAGCAACATCTTTTTTAAAGAGAGTACAACGTGATCCATTCCATCATTGCGGCAAAGGCGCGGCAGGAATTCTCCCGGGCCATGCGTTTCGAGGGCGGTGGCGTTCCCCATCTCTCTCCCCCCGACGATCCGCGGCCCCGTCTCCTCTACCTCCACATCCCGTTCTGCGAGAGACTCTGTCCCTACTGCTCCTTCAACCGCTTCGTCTTTGAGGAAAATCTCTGCCGCGACTATTTCCGGGCGCTCCGGAAGGAGCTGCTCCTCTACCGCGACCTCGGGTATGATTTCGGAGGAATGTACGTGGGCGGCGGGACGCCGACGGTCCTGATCGACGAACTCACAGAGACGATCGCGCTGGCGCGGGCCTCCTTCCACATCCGGGAGCTGTCGGTCGAAACGAACCCGAACCACCTGACCGAGGATCGCCTGACGGTCCTCCAGCGGGCGGGCGTCAACCGGCTTTCCGTCGGTGTCCAGAGCTTCGACGACGGCCTGCTCCGAAAGATGGACCGGTATGACAAGTACGGGAGCGGGGCGGAGATCGCGGAGAGAATCCGAAACACCCTCGGGCGGTTCGGGACGCTGAATGCCGACATGATCTTCAATTTCCCGACGCAGACCGGGGCGATGCTCGACCGCGATCTGGACACGCTGCTTAAAGTCGGCGTGGATCAGGTGACCTGGTACCCGCTGATGGTCTCCGATTCGACGCGGAAGAAGGTGATGGAGACCCTGGGGCGCGTGGACGACCGTCAGGAGGAGCGGTTCTATCACCAGATTGTCGGGCGTCTCGTCCCCGCGTACCGCTTTTCGTCGGCTTGGTGCTTCTCGCGGGGGAAGGCGATGATCGACGAGTACATCGTCGATTACGACGAGTATGCGGGGCTCGGCAGCGGCTCGATCGGCTACCTGAACGGCGTCTGCTACGCGAACACCTTCGACATCCGGACCTACATCGCCCAGATCGACGGGGGAGAACTTCCGCTCGCGGCCTCCCGCCTCTTTTCCGTCCGGGACCGGATCCGCTATGATTTTCTGATGAAACTCTTCGGAACCCGCCTGAATGTGCCCGCTCTCCGGAAGAAGTACGGGGGCGACTTTCTCCGCCTGCTGCCGGACCTCCTCGCCTTTTCGCTGATCGGGGCGCTGGCGTGGCGGCCGCCGGAGATCGTCCTGACGAAGCGGGGCCGGTATGCCTGGGTCATCCTGATGCGGGAGTTCTTCACCGCAGTCAACAACTTCCGCGACTACTGCCGGGAGCGGACAGGGGCGTAAGGCTTCCCAAACGCCCCTCGTAAAAGGCAAATCAGCCGAAAATCTGATTGCTTAACCGGAAGATTGGCCGACCCGATACGCACCCTGCATGATCATCGATAACAGACCCGTATTTTGTGGTAATTATTCAATTGACACACAAGAACGTTCTTCATATACTCCTATCGAAAAAAAGGCGATGTCTTATCAAACAAATGCACAACACAACCTTTTGCACAACAGGATTTGAGATAGAAAATCCATAACTATTTCAGAGTGGATCCATGGGACACACCATGAAACAGAATAGAGGAGGTGCAAGAAATGACGATAGTTTCAGCTATTATTATAGCCATAGCCATTATTGGCGTTATCGGACTGACTGCGGGAATACTGATATTGATGGCGCCGTCCACTTGGGAAAAGCTTAATGAGAAAGCCAATACTTTTTTAGTCTATACCGGCGGGATAGTGCGCGGAAAGCTTACTTTGGTTGGAATAATTTTTGTTTTACTAAGCCTTTACGTTCTGTGGTCCGCTTATACACTTCTTAACTTAACTCATTAGGCGAACGGTAGAATGAGTTGGCATGCTGCCGGGCCGTAAACCAGCCTTTGAGGATCTTTTTTTTATCGAAGGGGAATTAGGAAGACCTGCTATGTGGCCGGCAATCATCAACAGTACGAAACCTTACATGTTATCACGTCGCGCAGGAAGAGAGGGCTTTACCCTTATTGAACTGCTGATAGCCATCATGATTATTGCGATATTGGCGGGAATCGCTATAGGATCATTTAGTGTCGTCAAGTTGAGTGCCTATAAAGTCACCCTGCAGCATGATCTGAAGAATTTCATTAAAGCGCAGGAGGCTTATACGTCAGATCATGGACGATATCTGGGCGCCGCAGGCGATTTCATCAAGTGGGGGAGACCCTATTCAGGTACCTTGGCCGTGCCTGAGTTTAACTTTCGCCCGTCAGAGGGTGTCAGCGTTGAAATCATCTCCGGTGATGGACAAGATTATATGGGTACGCCGCCTTTTATAGTGACGGCCAAGCATGAGCAATCAAAAATTTATTATGAATATGATTTTGCCGTCAGAAAAACAACGGAAAGGCAGGAGTGACCGATGGGAACCGTATACAAGAGGAGTTATCGCAACTATCTGGTTAGTAGAGATCTCCAGTTGCACTTGATTTCGCAAAGTTTCATTTATGTATGCATCATGGTCCTGGTATCCATTGGCATCATTCTGTATCCCCTCATTCACGACATTCTGTTTCTGGATGATCTTGACCGTCAATACCAGGCGGCACAAACCTTTCTCTCACTCGTGAAATGGCTGATTCCGACCATCTTGCTCCTGCTGGTCCTGTTCATGGGGCACCTGATTGTTATCACCCACCGGATCTGCGGTCCACTGGTCAACTTCGTCCATACCTTCGACAGGCTTGCCCAAGGGGATCTGACGCGCAAAGTGCACCTGCGGAAAGGCGACTATCTGAGCAGCGAATGCGAAAGAATCAACCATATGATCGACGGGATATCCGACATCATCACCCGCCTGCAGGGTGATCATCGTAAACTGATGATCACCCTGCAGGATATCAAGGAGCAGGTAAATGATATCGATACGAAGGAAAAAATCGAAGTGCTCCTTGAGATGATCAGGCAGGAAGCCAAACATATAGCGGATACTCTGGCCTATTTCAGGACGGGTGATAAAGAGGCGGGGGAGAATCACCGCCCATGAGAGATTCCATATATTATTGATCCAACAGGTAGAGATGTCATAGGCATAGGCGCCGTTCTGCCGGTCTACTGAAGAATCTGCCGAAGACCGATGAGATGATGCTCCGGATCGAAAAAAGGGAAAACCTGCTCATGCTGCGCGCGGGGGATGACCGAAAAAATGCCCACCTTCGCATCTGTCCCCCCTTCGCATCTTGACAGGCGATAGCATATACGCTATCATATAAACCATGAAAGACAAGGATCATCTGGAGAATCCCCGGAATGTCTTATTTGCCGATCTGCTGAAGATATGCAAAAAATATTTCGGTAAACCAAGGATCCGTGGAAGTCATTACATTTTCAAGACACCCTGGAAAGGTGATCCGAGGATAAACCTGCAAAGAGTAGATAAAATGGCGAAATTCTATCAGGTAAAAGACGTGGAAAAAGCCATAGAGAAAATGGAGGCGAAGAAAAATGAAGAGTGATATCGAGAAATATACATACCGGATCGAGTGGTCGGAGGATGACCATTGTCATGTAGCCAGATGCTTGGAGTTTCGTTCCCTGGCCGCCCACGGGGATACGATTGAGGAAGCGTTAAGGGAAATTGAATATGTTGTTGCGGAGTCCGTCAAGTGGATGCAGGAAGAGGGTGAAACAGTGCCAGAGCCATTGGGGCTCAAGAAATTCAAAGGACATCTCACTTTGAGAATCCCCTCTGAAAAACACCGGGAGCTGGCTATCCACTGTGCTGAGGAAGGAGTTTCACTGAACCATTTTATACTGTCTCGTCTTTCTACATAAAAACCAATTGACCGGAGAATCAGGCAGTAGGTTGAAGGAAGTGTATGTATGAACTTTTCGCGAACCACTATTAATCCACCCCCTTGTCACAAGTCCGGACGTTGTGCATTCCAGTTATGAGGCAAGGTTCTATACTCTCGGGAAAAGTGATTCAGGGAAACACCTTTTTATCGTCTTTACCGTAAGGAACAACCTTATAAGGATTATTTCAGATCGAGACATGAATCGCAGGGAAAGGGATGCGTATAAATACCATGAAAAAAATACCTAAGTTTAAAACGGAAGCCGAAGAACGTGATTTTTGGGCAAACGCAGATTCTTCCGACTATATTGATTGGTCGAAGGCAAGAAGAGTGTTACTTCCCAACGTCAAGCCTTCTCTCAGAACGATTTCTCTACGCCTGCCCGAACTCATGTTTGAAGAGTTAAAACTGATAGCCAATAAGAGAGATGTTCCATATCAATCGCTCATCAAAATATAAATAACACTTCAAATATAAAAAATGATATCATTCAACTATGGTTTATAATCAAATGACCAATTAGGAATAATCATCATGGCCGATAAACTACCGATAAAGCTAAATAAAGAGCCGCTGTTAGACGCAATTTTTGAAGTGCGTTTTTCCATGACTACTCCTGCGTCTAGCATTTTACCGGGGATTTTTTTCAGCAAGCTCGAAGGTAAAAAGACAATTGAGCGATTGCCTGCCGCTGAACTACCCCAGCAAATGCGGGATGCTGAACCTAACCTGCAGTATGCCCCAGTTATGCAAATACACTGGCAAGAATTCATTATTTTAATTAGCGATCGAAGCGTTGCGATGGCCTGCAAAATGCCTTATGCTGGATGGGAAAAATTTAAAAATGCCATTATTCCGATGGTCAGGATTATCGATGAAGTTGGGATTGTTGAAAGCATTCAGCGGTACTCTATGAAGTATATAGACTTAATCCCGATTAAGAACATAAGTGACCAAATTGTATCCGTTAATCTCAACATCAGCTTAGACGATCATAAATTGGAAAAAGAGGTGTTCCAGTTTCGGATTGAAATTGCCGATGGTGAATTTATCAACGCCGTACAAATCGTTTCTTCTGGGGTAGTAACAACAAAGGAAAAAACCACAAAAGAAGGCTTAATTATCGATATTGACACTATCCGCAAAGTCGATAATATCGATATCAAGACTTTTCTTTCTGAACTTCAAGAAAGATTGGAAAATATCCATCAAAAAAACAAAGTAATGTTTTTCAAATGTCTTACCCCCGCTACACTCGAGATCTTGGAGCCTATCTATGGATAACTATTTTATTAATCAAGAATCTGGCACCGTTGGTTCTGTTACCATTAATGGTGTTCTCGCTGCACAATATTTAGCCGCTCAGATGAACGTTAAGCAGGGTAAGGTCCAATATAGACTTCCATCCATACGAGAGGTCTATCACCGGTTTGCGACTTCTGCTACTTTTGATCACTGTAGGACCATCGTAATGGGAGAGTACCAGCAGGAGAGTGATCGATTTGAGGTTAGCATTGCCCAATTCTATGGCAAGTTACTTGCCAGTCAAGAATCGCTTGGGCCCACGTTTGAGAAGGTTCTGCATGAAAATTTATGGAATCTTTATGAAAGCTAATCGGGTGTCTTATGGATCTCAGTGTCGATGCCATAAAAAAAGCAATCCCCTATTACCTAACAGAAAGAGACAAAGAAGCCTTAGTTAAAGAGTTAAAGAAATTTAATTCTATCACTTATTACATAAATCTATATCCTGACGTTGCTTTGCAAGGGGACGGTTGGTCTGCGTTGGGCTTGATTAGATACGAAACAGGAGAGCGCAGGCAAGTCCGTGGAATAGTGCTTTCCAACAGCTGTGATGTTGATCCAAAAAATAAAAGTGACATACCGGCCAAACTTTTGTTTGCTCCCATTATTAAGCTAAGGGCTTATGCAAGTCTACTTGAAAATGCTGATATTTCAAAAGAAAAAATCGATGGCAAGTTCAATTCCATCCGCCAGCAACGGGTGACAACTCTCTTCTATCTCCCCAAAGGTGCAGGTCTTGAAGATGAATATATCGCCTTGCTCGATGATATTCATTCACTTCCTCTCAAGGTATTCTTCGAACAGAAGGATCGAACCAAACTATTTACACTTAGCCTTCCCGGTTTTTATCTTTTTATACTGAAGCTATCTGTACATTTTTGCCGTTTTAGCGAAGATGTGAGTCGGACTGAGGTCATTTAAAAAGTAGAACACTAGAAAATATTCCCATACTGCTTTTCTCCTAAATCCTGTATTGGGAAGGTTCACCACGCCGGTGAATTGGCCACCCAAGCCTCGCGTATCATCCGCGACGCGATAGAAGAAGGTTTGGTCAGGCTCTATGACCCCAAAACATCGCACAAGTATAGAAAATATATACCGTTCTGGAGTTAGGCAGCAATAAGCCATTTCATTTGACGGTCATTTGACAGAAAGGCTTAAATCGACAACCACAAGAAGCGGATTGATAAACGAACAATTTAAATATCAATCGGTTACTGATTTAATTGCCGGAGCTTTTTACTTGACGATCTTCTGACCACAACAAGGCAGGCAACAAATGAAAGCAACCACAGAAAAAGCCTTTGAAGCCTACATTCAGGAAACCCTGGCCAGGAACGGCCTGCTCTTTGTCACCGTCGATATGATGCCCTGCTGCCTCTTGTATTGAGCGGACGGAGAGAAGAGAAGAAACGTGTTTTCCCCAAGGATGAAACGGAATAAAAAGGATTCGCCATGGACGAACATCAGAAGGAACTGCTGAAGAATCTGCCGAAGATCGATGAGATGATGCTCCGGATCGAAAAGAGGGAAAACCTTGCCGGGTTTCCGCGGGAGATCGTGAAGGAGGCGTGCCGGTCGGTCGTGGAGGAGCTTCGGGCGCGGATCCTCCGTGAGAAGGGGGAAACGCTTCGACTGCCGACGCCGGAGCGGGCGGCGGACCGGGCTGCGGAGATCGTCGAGGGCTATCGTTCCTACCGGCTCCGCCGGGTGATCAACGCGACGGGGGTGATCCTTCACACGAACCTCGGCCGGGCGCCCCTCTGCCGGGAGGCGATCGAGCGGGTCGTCGAGGTTGCCCGGGGGTACTCCAACCTCGAATACGACCTGAAGAAGGGTGAGCGGGGGCTCCGCTACGACCACGTCCGGGGGCTCCTCTGCGCGCTGACCGGGGCGGAGGACGCCCTCGTCGTCAATAACAACGCCGCCGCGGTCCTTCTGGTCCTTAACGCGCTATCCGAGGGGAAGGACGCGATCGTCTCGCGGGGCGAGCTGATTGAGATAGGCGGGGAGTTCCGGATACCCGACGTGATGGAGAAAAGCGGCGCCCGCCTGAAAGAGGTGGGGACGACGAACCGGACGCGGCTTTCCGACTACGAACGGGCGATCTCTCCGGAGACGGGGATCATCCTCAAGGTCCACACGAGCAACTTCCGGATCATGGGGTTCACCGAGGAGGCGGCTCTGACCTCCCTTGTCGCCCTCGGGAAGAAACACCATATCCCCGTCGTGGACGATCTGGGGAGCGGCTGCCTGATCGAACTGGACCGTTACGGCCTGGAGAGGGAGCCCACGGTCCGCGACTGCCTCGCCGCGGGGGCGGACGTGGTCACTTTCAGCGGCGACAAGCTCCTCGGAGGTCCGCAGGCCGGGATCATCTTAGGCAAGCGTGCGTTCCTGGAGCGAATCCGGCTAAATCCGCTGAACCGGGCGCTCCGGATCGACAAGCTGACTTTGGCGGCCCTGGAGGCGACGATGGTGAAGTACCTCCAGCCCGCGGAGGCGCTCGCCGACATCCGGGTCCTGCGGGCGCTGACGGAGCCCGTCGCTGACGTGAAGAAGCGGGCGAAACGGTTGGCGGCGATCCTCCGGCGAGCCCTGCCGGAGGGATTTGATATCAAACTTGTGACCGGCGTCTCGATGGCCGGCGGCGGGTCGCTTCCCACCCGGGAGATCCCGACGCTCCTCGTCGGTCTGCGGGTCGCGTTCCTCTCGGCTGCCGCTCTTGAGGAACGCCTCCGGCGGCGAGAGCTGTCGGTCATCGCCCGGGTGGCCGACGATCGGGTCCTGCTGGACGTCCGAACGGTCGACCCGGAGGAGTTCGCTGGGATCCGGGACGCCCTGAAGGCCATTCTGGTGGAAGGAAAGGCCGGGGAAGGATGATGGCGGGAGGCCTGATTCCGTTTCCCGGCTCCGACGAGGGAGCGGGGACGGGGCGCTGCGCGGAAAGATCGGGAGGACGGCACGGGACAGGACGGCTGCACTCCCGACGGAAGGCAAAGCCGGGGAGTGATGATGGCAGAGGGTGATATGCGGAAGCGGGGGAATGGGACCCCCGACCGGAACGATGGAGACGCCGGGGGCGACGGGCGGCGGGGCCGTTTCATGGTTGCGCAGGAAGAGGGCGGTCATTGCCCGGCGGGGGATGATACGCGGGAGCGGGAGGATGCGACTCCCGACCGGTCCGGGAGAGACGACGCGTCCGGCGGGCGTCAGGTCCGCTTCGCGGTCGCATCGGAGCAGAGCGGCCTCCGCCTGGACCTCTTTCTGACCGCTCGGGAAATCGGTCTTTCCCGCACCCAGATCGGGCGGGCCGTCGATGAGGGTCAAGTCCAGGTGAACGGCCGACCGGGCCGGGCCGGCCGGAAGCTGAAGACGGGGGATGTTGTGGACATCGTTCTCCCGGCGGCGCGGCCTTCCGAGGTTATCCCCGAGGCGATTCCCCTGAAAATCCTCTATGAAGACGCATCGTTGCTGGTTGTCGACAAACCGGCGGGGATGGTCGTCCATCCGGCCGCCGGCCATTCGAGCGGGACTCTCGTCAACGCCCTGCTGCACCATTGCCGCGATCTCTCGGGGATCGGCGGCGTGCTGCGCCCCGGGATTGTCCACCGTCTTGACAAGGAGACCTCCGGACTCATGGTGGTCGCCAAATCCGACCATGCCCACCGTGGGCTGGCCGGGCAGTTCAAGCGCCACGAGGTGAAAAAGACCTACCAGGCCCTCGTCTACGGGAATCCGAAGACGGACGGGGGACGAATCGAGTTCGCCGTGGGACGCCACCCGACGGACCGCAAGCGGATGTCCACGCAGAGCCGCCGGGGACGGTCCGCCGTGACCGTCTGGCGCGTCCGCGAACGCTACAGGGTTGCCGCCCTGTTGGAGGTGAATATCGAAACGGGCCGGACCCACCAGATCCGTGTCCATCTGACGGAACTCGGCCATCCCGTCGTGGGGGACCGGGTCTACAGCGGCGCCGGGAGAATCCGGACCGTCGGCGATCCGGCGGCCCGCGCCCGGATGAAGGGGCTCGACCGGCAGGCCCTGCACGCCTGGCGTCTCGCCTTTACCCATCCCTTGACGGGAGAGACGATGCGGTTTGCCTCGCCGCTGCCGGAGGATATGGCCGGCCTCTGCGCGTTCCTCCGTGAGAGGGGAGGGGCGGGGTAGGCCATGTTCCGTTTCGCGCTCAAGGGGACCGTTGAATATCTTGAATCCGGGGAGCTCTCGGCGCTGGATTTCTTGACCCACGCCTTCTGCACGCGGCGTGGCGGCGTGAGCCGGGCGCCGTACGATGGCCTCAACGTGGGCGATCTCGTGGGGGATGCGGAAGAGGATCTCCTGCAAAATCTGAACCTGGTCAAAGATGCCTTCGCGATTCCGGACGGAGGGCTGATCCTGATGAGGCAGCTCCACGGCGACCGGATCCGTGTGATCGACGAAGAGGGTCCGCTGCCCGGAGGGCCGCCCGAATGCGACGGCCTGATCACTGATCGTCCGGGGTTGGCCCTCGGGATCCGGACGGCGGACTGCGTCCCGCTCTTCTTCGTTGACCGGACCCGCCGGGTCATCGGGGCGGCCCATGCGGGCTGGCGGGGAACCGCCCTCGGCATTGCGGCCCGGATGGTCGCGACCCTCACGGAGAGGTTTTCCTCCCGCCCGGAGGATATTCTGGCCGTCATCGGGCCGGCGATCGGCCCCTGCTGCTATGAGGTCGATGCCCCGGTCCTGGCTGCTTTTTCCGCCATGCCGGACGCCGATCTTTTTTCCCGTCCTTGCCTGCAGAAGGACCGCTGGATGGTTGATCTCGCCCTTGCCGCCCGCCTCCAGATCCGGGAGGCGGGGGTGCCGTCCGAAAATATTTTTTCCGCCGGCCTCTGTACCGCCTGCCGGCAGGATCTCTTCTTTTCGCACCGCGCCGCCGGCGGCCGTGCGGGCAGACAGATCAGCCTCATCATGCTGCGCGATGGGGGGATGCACTAAAAAACGCTTGACATCCGGGAACGGTTGGGTATAAAAGAGAATCAAAATTCAGAAAGGCGTATGCTAAGTCCTTCCTCGTGGATTGAATCCATAGATCAAATTAGCGACCCGAGAAAATTCCGTGCACCTCTTTTATAAGTCGATACCTTACAAAATCTGATGTTATTTTGGATGGATAAAACAAGCTAAAAGCGATAGCGGTTTTTCATACGTGGCGGATGCGTTGCATCTGCGCCGATACGAATCAACGCACATTTCATAGGATAGGAAACGAAAATGCACATCGAAGATATCAAGCGACAACCGATCAGTGAATTGGCAAAACTGGCCAAGGATCTCGAGGTTCCGGGCGCCAGCGGCATGCGCAGGCAGGATCTGATTTTTGCCATCCTGCAGACCCAGGCCGAGAAAAACGGCGTGATCTCAGGGACCGGAGTCCTGGAGATCCTGCCGGACGGTTTCGGATTCCTCCGCGCGGTGGATTACAACTACCTCCCCAGTCCGGACGACATCTACATCTCCCCCTCGCAGATCCGGCGGTTCAGCCTGCGGACGGGGGACACCGTTTCCGGCGAGGTCCGTCCCCCCAAGGAAGGGGAGAAGTATTTCGCCCTCCTCAAGGTGGACGAAGTCAACTTCGAGGGCCCGGAGGCGGCCCGCGACAAGATCCTTTTCGACAACCTGACCCCCCTCTACCCTGAGGAGAAACTGAATCTGGAGTTCAACCCGGAAAACCTCTCCACGCGCATCATGGACCTGTTCACTCCGATCGGAAAGGGTCAGCGCGGTCTGATCGTCTCCCCGCCGCGGGCCGGCAAGACCGTCCTGCTGCAGGACATCGCCCACAGCATCACGGCCAACCACAAGGAGGTCATCCTGATGGTCCTGCTGATCGACGAGCGGCCGGAAGAGGTGACGGACATGCAGCGGAGCGTGGCCGGAGAGGTGATTTCCTCCACGTTCGACGAACCGGCGACGCGCCACGTCCAGGTGGCCGAGATGGTGATCGAGAAGGCGAAAAGACTGGTCGAGCACCGGAAGGACGTCGTCATCCTCCTCGACAGCATTACCCGTCTTGCCCGTGCCTACAACACGGTCGTGCCGCCCTCCGGCAAGGTCCTTTCCGGCGGCGTCGATTCCAACGCGCTCCACAAGCCGAAGCGGTTCTTCGGAGCCGCCCGCAATATCGAGAACGGCGGCAGCCTGACGATCATCTCCACCGCCCTGATCGATACCGGAAGCCGGATGGATGAGGTGATCTTCGAGGAGTTCAAGGGGACCGGCAATATGGAGCTCCACCTCGACCGGCGCATCGCCGACCGGCGGGTCTTCCCGGCCTTCGACCTGATCCGTTCCGGAACGCGGAAGGAAGAGCTTCTGGTCCCGAAGGTCAATCTCAACCGGATCTGGATCCTGAGGAGGCTCCTCCAGGAGATGAACCCCGTCGATGCGATGGAGTTCATTATGGACAAGGTTCGGAAGACGGAGAACAATCAGCTCTTCCTGGACTCCATGAACCAGTAGGCTTGTTTCGCCGGCGCCGGATGTCCGGAAATGGGGGGGGACAGATTTGAAATCTGTCCCCCCCAGATAGCAGATAGGGAATAAATATTGCTTGAGTTTGCAGCGCAAATGGTTATAATCCACCGATTCGCGCCGACGGGAAACACCCAAATCGATCGGCGAGGCGGTCAGCGATAAAAATAGAGAAGGAGAACGGTTCATTATGAAAGAGGGAATCCATCCGGAATACAAGGAAGCCATCATTACCTGTGTTTGCGGGAATGTGATCAAGACGAGGTCCACCAAGCCGGAGATCAAAACCGAAATCTGTTCCCAGTGTCACCCGTTCATGACGGGGAAGCAGAAAATCATGGACACCGCGGGACGTGTGGAGCGGTTTAAAAGGAAGTACGCCGGCCTGGAAAAAAAGGCGTAGAAGTTCTCTAAACGCTTGTCGATTTTTCCAAACGGGGGTTCCCGCCGCCGCGGCGCCGGGCGTGGGTTCTCCTGCCCCTGAAGTTTCTTAGACGGCGCCGGGGCTGCCGGCGCCGTCTTTCCGGAAAGTTTCCCATTTATGCAGACTGGAACAAGAACCGTCAATGGATGCCGGCCGTGTCCGGATGGTCCGGACGTTTTTCCTCCGGTGGCGAGCCCGGCGGATTTTTAAGCTGGTTACGATGTTTTCAAGACTGAAGGATATCGAATCCCGATATCGGGATCTGGAACAGCTCCTCAGCGACCCGGCCATTGTCGGCAAGCAAGGGGTCTATCAGAAGTATGCCAAGGAACATTCCGATCTCAGTCCGCTCGTCGAGACCTTCCGTGAATACGAAAAGATCGGCCTTCGCATCGAGGAGGATCTGGCGCTCCTCCGGGAGAGCGACGAAGAGCTGAAGGAGCTTGCCCGGGAGGAGTTGCCCCAGTTGCAGGAGTCCCTGGAATCCCTGGCGGACAGATTGAGGATCCTTCTGCTGCCCCGGGACCCGAACGATGAGAAGAACGTCTTTCTCGAGATCCGGGCCGGCACGGGGGGGGATGAGGCGGGGCTCTTCGCGGAAGACCTTTTCCGGATGTACGCCCGCTTTGCGGAGACCTCCGGCTGGAAGATCGAGGTGATGAGCAGCACCGCCGCCGGTGGGATGGGAGGGTTCAAGGAGATCATCGCGCTGATTGCGGGGAAAGGCGCCTACAGCCGGCTGAAATACGAAAGCGGCGTCCACCGGGTCCAGCGGGTGCCGATCACGGAGGCGCAGGGGAGGATACACACCTCGGCGGTAACGGTGGCGATCCTCCCGGAGGCGGAGGAGGTGGATCTCCAGATTGATCCCAACGACCTCCGGATCGATGTCTTCCATTCGAGCGGCCACGGCGGACAGAGCGTCAACACGACCGATTCGGCCGTCCGGATCGTCCATCTGCCGACCGGCCTGATCGTCACCTGCCAGGATGAAAAATCCCAGCTCAAGAACAAGCACAAGGCGATGAAGGTCCTCCGGGCGCGGCTCCTCGATGCGGCGGTGAAGAAACACAACGACGCGATCTCCGAGACGAGAAAGAACCAGGTGGGAAGCGGGGACCGGAGCGAACGGATCCGGACTTACAATTTCCCCCAGGGGCGGGTGACGGACCACCGGATCGGGCTCACCTCCTACAGCCTGGAGAATTTCCTGAACGGCGATATCCGGTTCATGATCGACGCGCTGACGACCCATTTCCAGGCGGATGCGCTGAAGCATTCGGGGCAGTGATATTGCCCCGGAGCCGGGTTTCGGGCGCTTTCGGAGGCGGCGAGGGAGCTTCCATACGATGACGAATATCCGGACCATCCTTCAGCGGGCAGCCCGCGATCTGAATATCTCAGGAAGCCCCTCCCCCCGGCTCGACGCCGAACTCCTCCTGATGCATTTTTTGAAGATCGACCGCTTGCATCTCTGCACGCATCCGGAACGGGAGCTTACGGAGGAGGAGGCCGCCGCGTTTATGCAGCGGGTTGAGAGACGCAGCCTGGGCGAACCGGTCGCCTACATCCTCGGGGAGAAGGAGTTCTGGTCGCTCCGATTCGAGGTCGGCCGCGAGGTCCTGATTCCGCGGCCGGAGACGGAGTGCCTCATCGAGGAGCTCCTGCGGTTTTACCGCCCCCCGGGGGAGGGTCTGCGGATTCTCGATATCGGGACGGGGAGCGGCGCGATCGGCGTCGTCCTGGCCCGGGAGCTGCCCGCGGCCCGGGTGGGCGCTACGGACATTTCGGCGGCGGCGCTCTCGGTCGCCCGCCGGAACGCGCTGGTCCACGGCGTGGCCGATCGAATGGATTTTTTTCAAGGGGATCTTCTAACGGCGGTTTCCGGAAATTTTGATATCATCTGTTCCAACCCGCCCTATATTCCGGATGTTCAGTACGGCCTCCTGCCGGTGGGGATCCGGGATTTCGAGCCCCGGGGGGCGCTCATCGCCGGCCCGGACGGCATGGACTTTCACGGGCGGATCATCCGGGAAGGGGTGCATCGCCTGAAATCGGGAGGCCGGATCTTCCTGGAGATCGGCGAGGGGCAGAGGGATCGAGTAGAGGCCCTCTTCCGGGAGGTGGGCGGATATCGGGATATCGATTGCCGGAAGGACTACGGGGGGACGGACCGTGTCGCGTCGGCGCGGAAGGATAATTAGGGACAGAGCCCCTATTGTTTTCAGCGAAAACATTAGGGGCTCTGTCCCTAATTATCTAATTATCCTGCGAGGTTTGAATGATGGACAAGATCGTGATCGTCGGGGGGCGGAAGCTTCAGGGGGATGTTCGGATCAGCGGCGCGAAGAACGCCGCGCTGCCGGTCCTGGTTTCGTCGCTTCTCGTCGATGGATGGAACACCTTTCACAACATTCCGGACCTTCTGGACATCAAGACGATACGAAAACTTCTCAACGGTCTCGGCGTGAAGATCGAGGGGGAGGAGACGGTTCGGATCAACGCCGGCGGTTTGACCGGTTGCGAGGCCTCCTACGACCTGGTCCGGACCATGCGGGCCTCGATCCTGGTCCTCGGTCCCCTTGTGGCGCGGATGGGGGAGGCGCGGGTTTCGCTGCCGGGAGGCTGCGCCATCGGGGCGAGACCGGTCAACCTCCACATCCAGGCGCTCCGGGATCTCGGGGCGGAGGTGACGCTGAGGGACGGGTATATCGAGGCGAAGGCATCCCGTCTGAAGGGCGCAACCATCTATTTCGACATCGCCACCGTGACGGGAACGGAGAACATCATGATGGCCGCGACGCTCGCGCAGGGGAAGACGATCCTGAAAAACGCGGCGCGCGAGCCGGAGATCGTCAATCTGGCCGAGGTGCTGATCGGCATGGGGGCAAGGATCAGAGGGGCGGGAACCGATGTGATCGTGATCGACGGGGTGGAATCGCTCCATCCCGTGGAGGCGGCGGTGATCCCGGACCGAATCGAAGCCGGCACCTTTCTCCTTGCCGCCGGGATGACCGGCGGGGATATCCGGGTTCTCGGTTGCGATCCCCTCCATATCGAGGCGCTGATCGCCAGGCTGAGGGATGCCGGTGTGAGGATTGAGCTTGATGGGGGTGTCGTCCGGGCGATGGGTGGCGTGACGGTGAGGAGCGTAGACGTCAAGACCTTGCCCTATCCGGGATTCCCTACGGACCTGCA
>JAURXV010000143.1 GCA_030654195.1 Syntrophales bacterium
GCGGCGGATCAACGGGGGAGGCGCCCTCGCCGGGCAACGTCCGGCTGCTGTTCGGAAAACCCGCCTTCTGGATCATGACCGTTCTGTTCGGCCTGGCCATCGGTTCGAGCGTCGGCATCTACAGCATGATGCCCCTCTACCTCATCGCCGAGCGAGGCTTCGAAAGGGGAATGGCGAACACGCTGGTCGGCTTATCAAGGATCCCGGTGCTCCCCATGGCCCTCGCCTCCGGATGGATCTCCGACCGCTTCGGCCCGAAACCGACGGTCGCCGCCGTCATCCTCTTCAACGGTCTGACGACGATCCTTCTCGGCATTCTCCCGGGCCGTTGGGTCATCCTGATGATGTTCATTCAGCCGATGCTGACGATCTGTTTCTTCCCGGCGGGGTTCATAATCCTCTCCCGGATCGTCCCGCCGGGCGCTCGGAATCTCTCCGTTTCACTGACCATTTTTATCGCCTACCTCATCGGCGGCGGTTTCCTCCCGACGCTTTTAGGGGTTTTCGGGGACAAGGGGGCCTTCGGCGCCGCTTTCATTCTGATCGGCATTCTGATGCTCCTGGGCGTTTTTCTACTGCCGCGCCTGATCGTGCCGGATGAAAAAGCGGCTGAACCCTTTACGAACCGACCCGCTCAAAGAGGCAGAGTCCCTCGCGCATCGTCCGGCGAATCGAAGAGCTCCGCTCCAGTTCGATCAGATGGACGTAGGTCTCATTGAGCGCAAGGAGACGGTCGAACGGGGGAAGATCGTCTCCGAAGATGAACCGGGAGACATCGCCGCTGGTCCGCTCTCCCTCCGTCAATGCCTGCAGGGCGAGTTTCGATCGGTCGCGGTGGTGCTCCCTCATCCCCGCAACCCGTCGCCTCAGATCCGAAAAAGGTCTGCCGTGCGCGGGGCATACCTTCGCGACCGGCAGATCCTCGACCCGCGTCAGCGAGGCGAGAAAACTCTCGAGGGGACGGAAAGCGGGGACCATTAGATCGGGGCTAAGGTTCGGCGTGATGTGGGGCAGGATATGATCCCCCGCGATCAGAAAACGCTCCTTCGGCAGATGGAAGGAGATGTGGCCGCGGCTGTGCCCCGGCGTTGCGATGGTCTCCACAACCCTCCCCCCGACGTTGAGTTGATCGCCGTCGGCGAGGATCCCGGTGGCTGTAAACGGAGAGGTGGCCGTCCGGAAGGCGGAAAAAGCCCGAATCACCGCGTCGAGCGTCCCGCTGTCGAGACCGTGCTCCAGGCCGAAGCTTCTAAGACGCGAAGCGCGATCCTCTTCCCGCGCAAAGGTCCGGATCGTCTGCTCTTCGATCTCCGACAGGCAAATGGATGCACCGGAACGGCCCGCGATAAGGCCGGCCAGGCCGCAGTGGTCCATGTGAAAATGGGTGATCAGGATCCTGCGGCAATCCTCCACCCGCCTGTCGATCTGGGCGAGGCAGGCCTCCAGCGCAGGCAGAACCCCGCTTAGGTTGGGACCGGTGTCGATCAGCGTGAATCCGTCCTCTTCCAGAAAGGCAAAGATGTTAACATGTTTCAGGCGAAAGGGCATCGGAAGCGTGATCATGTACATTCCATCCGCCATCTCTCGGATACCTGTTTTCAATGGTTTCTCCTTCTTTTAATTAGGGACAGAGCCCCTATTGTTTTCGCAGAAACAATAGGGGCTCTGTCCCTAATTAAGATAACAGACCGCCCGCTGACTCTGCGGATCGGCCACAACGCGGGCGTACAGGCCACCCGTCGTTGCCGGCAGGTCGAAGACGCGGACGAAATCCCGGAAACGCCCCATATCGGGCAGGAGATTCTCCAGAACATTCGGAAGCGCTTCAAAAACCTCCCGGTTGAACTCCGCCTCCGGGTCGCCGGGATAGACGGGCAGATAGATGATATTTGCCTCAACGAGGTCAAGGAAGAAATGGGTCCCGTAGGAGACCTCCGGAACCTGCCCCGCCTCCTCCCTCGCCATCTCAACGAGTACCGCCGTGTTGTTGATGTCCGCATAGGTCGCGTTCACGCCGAGGTCGATGTTGCTGCTCCCCCACCGCCCCGGCCCCATCATCAGAATTCGCCCCCGAGCCACATCGGGGTGCTCGTTGATCCGCCCGACGACGCGGCCGAGCGATTTTTTAACCTCCGGGGAATCGATGGCGCCGTACCCGGCCGAATCGATGTAGAGGAGGTAGCGGATCGGCGGTGTAATGCCGCCGCTGATCGTCCGGGTCGACCGGAAGAGGACCCGTTCCCGCGGAATGTTTTCGGGAATCGCCACCGGTCCCGTCGTCCCGGGGAGTCGCATCGGCCGGCACTGGAGGAGATTGATCCGGACCTTCCCCCCGGCGTCGATCGCGGCGGTGAATTCCGTATCGAGCGGCTGTCCGTAAGCCTTCTCCAAACGCCGGAGCATCTCCCCGATCAGCCGGACGAAGTCGGTCCGGGCAAGGAGATGGTTGAAGGTGAGGACGAGCTCCTCCGTCGTCGTCTCGAGGCGGCTTGTCCACGGATCCGCCGGGTATCCGTCCCGCATCAGGGAGACGAAGAGATCGAGGTTTGGGTAATCCCGCCCCTCCAGAACCTCCGAAAGCGGCCGGGTCGTGAACGCGTTTCGTTCCAGATCGATGAGGTCCACCTCCCACTGGGAGTACTTGGCGATCCGCCCCCCGGTTTCGGGGCGAAGCCCGGGGTGGCTCACGGCAATCATCCTTGGATAGTCATTCCCGACGCGATTCACCGCCCTTGTACCCAGGCCGAAGACAAGGCGGATCATCCCCTGCGTGGGGTCGATCCGGTTCGTCCAGGCGTAGAGGTTCCGGGAAAAGGCCACGCCGGCAAGAGTCGGGAAGAAGTACTGTTTACAGGGCATCCCGGAGACACGCTGGACAAGGATCGCCATCTGCTCGTCGCTCTCGCCCAATCCCCGGGCGCGGCGGTAGGTCAGCGCGTCCGGGTTCAGGGCGCTCGCGTAGACGAGCTTCACGGCGCGCAGAAACGCCTCCAGCCGCTCCTCCGGCGTCCCCTGGTTCGCGCAGTATTCGCTGTGGTACTTTCCGGCGAATGCGTTGCCGAAGCTGTCCTCCAGCAGGCTGCTCGAACGGGCGATGATCGGCGCCTGGCCGAAGTACGCAAGCACATCCCTGAACTGCTCCAGGATCTCCGGCGAAAACTGCCCGGCAAGGAAACGCTTCTCCACCTCGGCGAATTCCTCGTGGGAGATGCGCGTGGCGCGGGAGAGCTGGAGGCGCAGGCGGAAGAGGTCGTTGTTCACCAGGAAAGTGAAAAAGACATCCGAGCCGATGTAGAATGAGTCGTGCGCCTCGAGGACCTCCGTAAAATCGGGTTCCCCCGGCTCCGCCTGAAGGATGCGCCTGGCGATCAGCATCCCCGCGGCCTTCCCGCCGATCCGCCCCGAACCGATGAGGCGGTCGCGGATGGCAAAGAGGTCGTCGAGCGTGATGTAGGTGTCCACGAGACGGTTGAACTCCGGATGGGTTCCGATCATCATCCGGGAGAGTTCCTGCTTGAGGGCGGCGACCTCCGGCGTCTTCTCGTCCCGGTCCTTTCCCTCCTCGTGGTACTGCATCAGCCGCTGGTAGACGCTCTCCCAGGGGGCGATCGACTTCTCCCGGAACTGAAGAGGCTTCCGACCGGCCGATGCCGACAGGGCCGCGGCCTCCCCGCTCCCGAAGACCGGCGTCCAGACCGGATCCGACATCACGTGGGGAAGGAACATCTGGGGGGAGTAGCGGTCCCAGACCTTGAGCGGCTGGAGGTACATCTCTCCCTTCACCTGATAGACGTCCAGCAGGAGCTGCGTGGTGTCCCGGATCCGGGCGACGGCGCCGTGGCTGTGCCGGCCGCGGGTGAGGGCGAAATAGGCGACCGTATCGAGCTCGAACAGAAACGGGCAGGTTACCTGGAAAAAGTTCGCGAGAAGTTCATCCGTCGCCCATTCGACGACGAGCGCCGAGAGGCTGTCGAAGATGTAGAAGACCTCCCGCCCCTCCGCCTCGATGATCTGGTGAAGGATGCCGCTGAATGCATCGAAGCCGGAATGGGGATTGACCGCGATCGTTTCCAGCCCGTCGATGGGCGGCAGGATCGGGGCGTGGGGGGCAAAACGAAAGTAGATCGTCTGCCGGCCGTCCCGAATCGCCTGACGGGCAAAGGGCTCCGCGAAGTGCCGGTAATCGTCGAGTCGGTCCACCTGCCAGACGACATTGTCGCCGAGACGCAGCCCCTGGAGCACCTGGTCAAGGGCCGAAAGGCCGCTCGTGACGATTCCGGATGGCATCATTTCTTTTTCCGCAAGTAAGGGTTACCGGCTTCGTAAAAAGGCCGCAGGCAAGGCTCGCGAATCCTGAGGAATGAGGCGTACTCCGGCGTACGCCGCAATGACGAAGGATGAAGCGCAACGCAGTATCCGGACTTTTTTACGTAGCCGTGAAGGTTACCGGATTCTCTTTTGTAGGCCCTCCATATTCTGAATCAAGATAGCGTTCCCCGAAAAGCCGATCAGGTTCTTTTCGCGCAGGGAGCGGAGCTCCTTGTTGACGCTCTCCCGTGTCGCGCCGATCATGCCGGCGAGGTCCTTCTGGGTGACGCTGAGCTTGATCGACCCGCCATCCTCTTCCCGGAAGCCATTGCTCCCGGCCAGTTCGATCAACTTCTTGGCGAGCCGCGCGGCGACGTTCAGAAAGAAGACGTCCTCCAGAAAATCATCGGCCTTGCG
>JAURXV010000146.1 GCA_030654195.1 Syntrophales bacterium
GTCAGCAACTATGAGCTGGTCTGGCTGGATGAAAGCGAGGAGGGCGTCCGGTGGGTGCAGGAGGAATTCGACGCTCTGTGGTCCTCCCCCCAGGCGGTGGACCTGGCGGAGGCGGTCGTGCAGGACGTGGCCCGGCTGATCCACCGGGTCGTCGTCCCGGATATCGACGCCTGGAAGAAAGAGGAGGCCGACCCTGCCGAACCGATTGTGGAGCTGCCCATCTACCGCCGGGAAAACGGCCTCTGGGCGCACCAGAAATCCTTCATCAAGCTGGCCTTCGACGCCCATAAAAACGGCGGCGCCCGGTATCTCCTGGCCGACCAGGTGGGTTTGGGGAAGACCATTCAACTGGCCCTCGCCGCCAAACTGATGGCCCTCTACGGCGAAAAGCCCATCCTCATCCTCGTCCCTAAGCCTTTGATGATCCAGTGGCAGGACGAGCTCTGGAACCTCCTGGAGATGCCCTCGGCGCGGTGGAACGGTAAGCAGTGGATCGACGAGCAGGGAGTGGCCTATCCCGAATTCGGCCCCCAGGGAATGAGAAAATGCCCTCGCCGGATCGGCATCATGTCCACGGGGCTGATCATCCGTGGATCGGAAACTGTCGATCTGATCAAGGATCTCGCATACGAATGCGTGATCCTCGACGAGGCGCACCGGGCCAGGCGATCCAATCTCGGCCCCACGCACCGGGGAGAGAAGGCCGAGCCCAACAACCTGCTGCGCTTTTTGATGGATATCGCCCCGAAAACCCGGAGCCTGCTGTTGGCCACGGCGACGCCGGTGCAGCTCGATCCGATCGAGGCGTGGGATCTCCTGAGCGCCCTGAACGAGGGGCAAAACTGCGTCCTGGGTTCCCTGTACAGCCGCTGGCGAACCCGGCCGCGGGAAGGGATTGACCTCGTTCTCGAACAAACGAAGCCCGTCGATGAAACGACGGACCTCTGGGAGTGGATGCGCGACCCTCTGCCGCCCCAGGAAGAGGGCATGGATTTTGAGTTGCTCCGCCGGAGCCTGAATATCGACCCTTCCGAGCACTGGATTTCCCCGGAGGCGTTCCACAAGCTGCGCAAGCCGGATTTACAGCGGATCAAGCGCCTGTCGCGTGATTTCTTCCCGAAGCACAACCCGTTCATCCGTCACATCGTCCGGCGGACACGCGATTATCTGGAAAATGAAATCGATCCCCACACCCATGAGCCCTATCTCCAGCGGATCGATGTGCGCCTCTTCGGCGAGAGCGACGCCGAGGCCATTGGCCTGCCTCCCTTTCTCCGGGACGCTTACGACGCCGCCGAGGAATTCTGCGCCATTTTGGCCCGCAGGCCTGGACTCAATTCAGGTTTCATGAAGACGATCCTCCTGCGCCGGGTCGGCAGCACCATTGAGGCGGGCAGGTTGACCGCAATGAAAATGCTTGGGACTCAACCTCAGGGTGATCAGGCGGACGAGGAAGGGGAAAACGAGGAGGAAGAGAAACTATCCTCCCTCTATCCGCTATCCCATAAGGAACGGGCGGTGTTGGGGCGCTTCCTGAAAATCCTGGAGGAGAACCGTGATGAGGACCCGAAACTCCGCCAGGTGGAGCGGATTCTCACAACGAACGACACCGTTGCCGGCGGCTGGCTATCCCTGGGCTGCATCGTCTTCAGCCAGTTCTACGACTCGGTCCTCTGGCTGGGTCTGCATCTGTCGAAACGCGTGCCAGACGAAAAGATCGGCGTCTATGCCAATGCGACGAAATCGGGGATTATCGAAAATGGTGACTTCCGCCGCGTGAACCGGGATGACGTCAAAAAAAGAATTACGACCGGGGAACTGCGCTTGGTCATTGGCACAGACGCTGCGTCGGAGGGGCTCAACCTCCAACGCCTGGGGTCTCTCATCAATCTCGACCTTCCCTGGAATCCAACGCGGCTGGAGCAGCGCAAGGGAAGGATCCAGAGGATCGGCCAGTTGCGGCCGGAGGTGCTGATCTACAACATGCGCTACAGGGGTTCCGTGGAAGACCGCGTTCATCAGCTCCTGTCGGAGCGACTGGTGAATATCAGGAACATGTTCGGACAGATACCAGATACCCTGGAAGACGTCTGGGTCGCCGCCGCCCTGAAGGACGAAGAGGAGGCCAAGCGGGTCATCGACGCCGTCCCGAAACGCCACCCCTTCGAGATGCGTTACGACCGGATTGAAAGTGTGGATTGGGAATCCTGCAGCCGGGTCCTGGATTCGGCCAGCCAGTTGGAAGCGTTACGGGAGGGGTGGTAAAAAAAAGATTTCGAGGTGAGGCGTTTTTTTGTTGAAATTATATCAATTCTGAGATAATGACATGTACACAGTCCAATTTTACAGCGACAGGAAGGGACAGGAACCGGTAAAGGACTTTCTTGGAAGCCTGACGAGAAAAGAAAAAATAAAGATATATAAATATGTTTTCTTACTCGGAGAGAAAAAGCCGTCCGAATTAAGTTGCGATAAGCATTATAAGAATCTCTCCCACTATCCTGGATTATGGGAAGTCCGGGTTGATTTCGGCAGAAACGGTTATAGAATCTTTTATTTCTACCATGTCGCAGACACGATCGTTCTTTTGCATGCCTTCCAGAAGAAGACCGATGAAACACCGCCGGAAGAACTGACCATTGCGCTGAGGAACAAGGAAGATTGGGAAATGAGAGGACACAGATGACTAACTTTAAAGATTTTTTGAAAGAACAGTTCAAGGAAGACAAAGATCTTGAAAAAGATTTCTACAAGGATCTGGAAAAATCCAGAATTGCCATTGAGATTACCGCATTCAGGGAAAAGGAGGGGCTTACGCAGGCGGAGCTTGCGCGCCGTGTCGGTACCTCTCAGTCCGCCATCGCCCGGATGGAAAACGCGGACTATCAGAATTATTCCATCCGCACCCTGCGAAAGATTGCAGAGGTGCTCGATCTCGAACTGCTTGTCTCGTTGCGGGATAAAAAGTTGCCGGCCGAACCGGTGCTGAAGCCCCATAATATTATCTCGTTGCAGGAATATCGGCAAAAAAGTAGATCCGATTCAGGTGGCTATAAATTCCAAGGCCCTTTCTTTAAACCTCAAAATAGTACAATGGGTGTGTAGATGAAGCAGAACGAGCATCAGGGTATTGCATTTGTTAAACTGATCCTGGAGAAGGTCAATTTTGAAATAGATCCCCATTACACTTTTGGCAAGACCCCCTTGGATGTTCAACTAGGTGTGGATGTTGAGAAGTCTTTTTCTGAGGACAAGAAACGGCTCAAGATTGTCCTTCACGTCCATATTGACCTTTCCGGCGTTGATCCCTCGCCCATGAAAATATTTATAGTGGCGGCAGGCCATTTTTCACTCCACGATGAACAGAACATCGGCGCCTTGGAAGAATTCGCGGATATTCAGGCGCCAACCATTATGTTTCCGTTTGTACGAGAGGTTATCGCCAATCTGACCATGAGGACGGACTTCCCGCCACTATTGCTCCCCCCTGTCAATATGCGAGTGATTTTGGGAAAGAAAAAAGAGAGCATCGGAAAGGTAAAAAAGGTCCCTCGAAAGAAGACGCCAAAGAAATAATTATTATTCCAGAATATTGACAACGGAATTGACGGGAATGTCAATTGCCCGTCAATTATCGCGTAATTGACTTGATAATTGACGGACGGTCAATTTTCCAAGCAAACGTCGAAAGATTACGAACGGGTTGAAAATGTTTACAGAACGTCTTTTCAATACGGCGCCTCTTCCGCTATCCTTATCTTCAAACCTCCTGATCTCCTCAGCCGCGAAACCCGGACACAACCCCTGATACTTTTGTAAACCTGCGGGCCCTCTTCAAATCCAGCGGTCAGATTTCGACTTTGCCTCGTACTCCTCACGAAGGGCGATCTGTGTCGCTTCGGCGATGTCTTCCACCCGCTTGACCCAGTCCTCAAACTTGATGTCCACGCCGAAGACCCCGACCATCTCGTCTTTCTCGTCGACGATCGGCGAGGAGACGGAGATGCAGAGCGCCCCGGTCATCTTGGAGATATAGAAGTTGGTGACGTGGATCTTCCCGCTCTGGAGCGGCTTGATGAACCACTCGCGGTCCGACTGGTCCGTCCCGACGCCGTAGTTCTCGTATTTGGCGCGGTCAGCAATATTCGTTATGTTTTTCGTTGTCTTGCGGCCGTTCATGTCCACGACATAGGCAAACTGGATGGATGGATTCTCCTCGATGAACTGCTGCATGATCGGCTCCTGAAGCTCCGGTTTCATGGTCTTCATCACCGGGTGCTCGATAACCTGGTTCACGACGGAGACCGCCGCCTGGGCCGCCATGAATTTGATCTTCTCCAGATCGGACAGGAAGAGTTCCGGCATATACTTCCGGACCCGCTTTTCCATCTCCCCGTTCGAAATGCTCGTCATCCGGCCCGCGTCGTACAGTTCGGCGATCCACTTGTGAATGCGGGTAACGCCGGGGTGTCGCTTGTCCACCGCATTGTCTTCCTTCAGACCGAGATGGACATTGATCCAGAAGGCGATACCGGATTTGCCCGACTTGTCGGTGATCATCGGGACGATCGGGCGCTTGAGGATTTTGGTCGTGTCGAATATATTGTAGATCTCCTCGCATTTAATCAGACCGTCCACATGGACACCGGCCCGCGTCACATTGAAATCGGCGCCGACGAAGGGGAAACTGGCCGGGATCCGGACGCCGATCTCCTTTTCGAAATAGTTCGCGATATCGGTGATGACGGTCGTATCGATTCCGTTTTGATCCCCCCGGAGGCTGATGTACTCGATGATCAACCCCTCCAGCGGCGGGTTGCCCGTCCTCTCGCCCAGACCGAGCAGCGTCGAGTTGGCCGCGCTGCAACCGTAGAGCCAGGCGGTGGTCGCGTTGATCATCGCTTTGTGAAAATCGTTATGACCATGCCATTCAAGGAGATGACCGGGCACCCCGGCATCCTCGATGAAGGCGCGGACCAATTTGTCCACGCTTCGGGGCAGGGCGGCGCCGGGATAGGTGACGCCGTATCCCATCGTGTCACAGAGACGGATCTTGATGTCGATCCCGGTTTCCTCCCGGAGCTTCATCAGCTCGATCGCGAAAGGGATGCAGAATCCGTAAATGTCCCCCCGTGTGAGGTCTTCGAAATGGCAGCGGGGCCGGATTCCGGTATCCAGGATGGATTTGACGACACCGAGATAATCGTCCAGCGCCTGTTTCCGGTTCTTGTTCAGCTTCAGAAAAATGTGGTAATCGGAGACGGAGGTGAGGATCCCTGTCTCCTTCAGCCCCGCCTGCTTGACCAGCGGAACGTCCTCCGCACTGGCCCGGATCCAGCCGGTAATCTCCGGAAAGCGGAATCCGAGCTCTTGGCAGCGCTCCACCGCCTCGCGATCCTTGGGGCTGTAGAGAAAGAACTCCGACTGGCGGATAACCCCGTTCGGTCCGCCCAGCCGGCTCATCAGCGTGTATAGATCGACGATCTGCTGGACGGTGTAGGGGGGCCTTGCCTGCTGGCCGTCCCGGAAGGTGGTGTCGGTGATGAACATCTCCTCCGCGGGATTGATCGACATGATCTTGTGGTCGAAATCGATCCGGCACACCTCGTCGTACGGAAAGACATCCTTCTGGAGATTCGGCTCCACGACATCCTTGAGATCGAACTTCCAGAACTGCGTATGCTCGTGATCCAGAACCTTCTTGTCCTTGTTCCATTTTGCCATGGCGTATGATCCCCCTCACCTTAACCCTCCCCCGCCAGGGGGGAGGGAATTTGTTGGTGTTTTGCAATTACCGCCCATGATCCATTATTACGTCACGATCTTCAGCGAGAGCTCCATGAGTTGCTCCACGCTGACCCGCGACGGCGCCTCCGTCAGCATGCAGGTGGCCTTCTGGGTCTTGGGGAAGGCGATTACGTCCCGGATCGACTCCGCCCCCGTCATCAGCATGACGAGCCGGTCGAGACCGAAGGCGATGCCGCCGTGCGGCGGCGTCCCGTATTCCAGCGCGTCCAGTAGGAAGCCGAATTTGCTCCGGGCCTCCTCTTCACCGAGGCCCAAGGCCTTGAAAATCAGCGCCTGAACCTCTTTCCGGTGGATCCGGATGCTGCCGCCGCCGATCTCGGAGCCGTTCAGGACCAGGTCATAGGCCCGGGCATGAACCTTGCCCGGATCCGTCTCGATCAGCGGAACTTCATCGAGGACCGGCGATGTGAAGGGATGGTGCGTCGAGACGAACCGCTTCTCCGTTTCGCTGTACTCGAACAGCGGGAATTCCGTCACCCAGGTGAACCCGAGAACCTTGGGATCGATCAGGCCGAGCTTCTTCGCCAAGTGGATCCGGAGGTTTCCCAGCGCGTCGCGGACGATATTGGGCGAATCGGCGACAAAGAGGATCACGGCCCCTTCGCCGGCCGCCATTCTCTCGTTGATTGCAGAAACTTCCACCGGCGTAAGGAATTTGAAAATCGGCGATGTCCAGCCGTCCGGATTGACCCTGGCCCAGGCGAGACCCTTCGCCCCGTACTGGGCAACGAAATCCTTCAGCTCGTCAAGGTCCTTCCGGGAGAGGCCTTTGCCGTCGTCGACCTTGATCGCCCGGATCACGCCGCCTGCGGCCGCGATCTCGGAGAAGAGCTTGAATCCCGATCCCTTCAGAATGTCCGTCAGCTCCCGAAGCTCGAGGCCGAAACGGATGTCGGGGTTGTCTTTCCCGAAGCGACTGATCGCGTCCCGGTAAGAAATCCGAGGGAAGGGGAGGGTGAGCTCCCGGCCGAGGCAGGTCCGGAAGAGGTGGGCAATCATCCCCTCCATGCTCCGGATCACATCCTCTTCCGTGATAAAGGACATTTCCACATCGATCTGCGTGAATTCCGGCTGGCGGTCCGCACGGAGGTCCTCGTCGCGGAAGCACTTCACGATCTGAAAATAGCGGTCAAAACCGGAAACCATCAACAACTGCTTGAAGATCTGCGGGGACTGTGGAAGGGCGTAGAACATCCCCTGGTTGACCCGGCTGGGGACCAGGTAGTCCCGTGCGCCCTCCGGCGTGCTCTTCGTCAGGAAAGGGGTTTCGATCTCGATAAAGCCTTCGCGGTGAAGGTAATCCCGTGTCGCCGCGGCGACACGGCTCCTCAGGATCAAGTTCTGCTGGATCTCGGGACGCCGTAGGTCGAGGTAGCGGTATTTGAGTCGAACGTTCTCGGAGATCTCCGCCGTGCCATCCAGCACAAAGGGAGGGGTCTTCGACTCGTTCATGATTTCGAGGTCATCGGCCAGCACCTCGATCTCGCCGGTTCTGAGCTCGGGATTCTCCATCCCTGCCGGTCGGCGGCGGACCCGCCCCTGGATCGCGATGACGAATTCGCTCCGGATCCGCCCGGCCTCGCCGTGACAGACCGCGTTGACATCCGGGTTGAAGACGACTTGAACGATCCCCTCCCGGTCCCGGAGATCGATGAAAACAACACCGCCGTGATCACGCCACCGATGGGCCCAGCCCATCAGGATCACTTCCTTCCCGTCATCCGAGGCGTTCAGATCCCCGCAGTAATGGGTCCTTTTCCGGATCGTCAAAAAATCGGTCAAAATGGTTACCTCGCTAATTCTGTAATGGTTTCTTCCAGACGGTCCAGGCCGACCTCTGTCTGGGTGCTCGAAAGCATGTTTCGGAGCAGGGCCTTGTTCTCGGCAATCTCCCGTTCGCCGAGAATGAGCGTATAGGCGCTTTTCAACTTGTCCGCCCGTTTCATTTGACTCTTGAGACTCCGGCCGGCATGATCCATCTCTACACGGATTCCCTTCATCCGCAGGCCGTTGCATAGAAAAAAGGCCTTTTCCAGGGCCGCTTCGCCGAGGGTTGCGATGAAAAGGAGGGGACCTTGGAGAAGAGCGTCCGCATCGGCTTTCGGGATCATGGCGGCCAGCCTCTCAACACCGATAGCAAAGCCGATGCCGGAAATATCGGGGCCGCCGAGATCCCGGACGAGATGGTCGTAACGTCCGCCGCCGACAACGGCATTCTGGGCGCCCAGAAATTCGGTGGTCACTTCGAAGGTGGTCCGGGTGTAGTAGTCGAGCCCCCGGACCATTTTTGCATTCAGATGAAAGGGGAGATTGAAGAGGCGCAGCGACGCCTGGACCTTCTCGAAGTGGTCCCGGCATCCGGCGCAGAGAAAATCGGGCAGAAGCGGGGCCTGCGAGATGATCGCGGCGCAGGTTTCCACCTTGCAGTCGAAAACGCGGAGCGGATTGGTTTCGAGCCTTCGGAGGCAGTCTCCGCAGAGCTCCTCTTCCCGGCCGCGCAGATACGAGAGGATCGCCTCGCGGAAGGCGGGCCGGCACGCGGCGCAGCCGAGGGAATTGATCTCCAGATTCAGTTTCCGAAGCCCGAGTTTATTGAGAAAGTGGAGCAGCATCAGGATCAGCTCCGCATCGGTGCGCGGGTCATCCGGGCCGAGGATCTCGGTGTCGATCTGATGGAACTGTCGGTAACGCCCCTTCTGCGGCCTCTCGCGCCGGAACATGGGGCCGATGGTATAGAGCTTCGTGACCGTTTCGGCGGCATGGAGGGTGTGTTCCAGGTAGGCGCGGATGATGGACGCCGTCGCCTCCGGCCGGAGCGTCAGGGATTCTTCGCCGCGGTCGAGGAAGGTGTACATCTCTTTTTCAACGATATCAGTTGATTCCCCGATTCCACGGCAGAAGAGCTCCGTCTTTTCGAGCAGCGGAATGCGGATTTCCCGGAACCCGAAGGCGCAAAAGACCTCATGGGCGGTCGCTTCGATATGCCGCCACTTGTCCGTCTCCGGAGGAAGGATATCCTTGAAACCCTTGACGGCGGTTATGATCTCCATCGTTTAAAAACCTCTCCCGATCTTCTGAATTTAAGGGTGATTCTGATAGCATAACGATGCGATAAACGCAACAGAAATGACGAGTAATAATCCTGTGGTTATGCCATGGCTGATCACTTAAGCATCTTGATAATGTGCTTGGCAAGCGTTTCTTTGATCTCTCGATGTCTCGGGATGGGTTGGCTTACCTTGGTGGTCGGATTTTGATACCAATCGTGTTTCCCGCCATGGCGGATAAGAACACAACCCGTGGCCTCGATCGTCTGGATCAGTTCGGTCCGTTTCATGCGACGAGTAATTCCCCGACTCTGTGGACGCACGATATATGTCCGCTATTCAGATCATGATAAATATCCATTAGGTTTTCTTTCAGCTCTTCAATTGTCTCGCCTTGGGTCCTGTAATCCGGGTACTCCTCGAACCACCCAACGAACATGTCCTCTTCCTGATAGTATATGAACTTCTTTGCTTCCATGGCGTGTTCTCCTCTCTTTTGGCATAACGCCCCGCATAACCGGCTGGTAATGGAGCGCAGCGTAATTGCCAGTCCGAGTTAATGCGGTTGTTATGACTTAGAATTCCTTATATCAAAGTCCGCGATATGGAATATTTGAGACGCTTACTTTGACACCCTTGTACCCTCTGTCAGCTAAGAGGATTTCACACGCCGTCTTAGCCTCTTTCTGATACTCTATTGGGCCTACGACAATTTCCGTAATAGGCAAAGGTTTTCTTTGCTTTGCGGGTTCATCCTTCAGCTTCCTTGCCTTCATCTCCATTTCCTTTTCTTTCACTTTACTCCTATCATCGTTTCCTTCCTCTTCAAAAAACAACTTAACGTATGGTACAGGGTACTCATATTTAGCATGTCGTCTTACGTGGATCGGAAGGTCATTCTCATACATTCTGGGGCTCTCCGTATAGAACCAGTTATGGCTTGACGTGGTAATTAATCTGACTTCTTGCTCATTTTTAAAATGCTCATTTTTATACTTCATAGCAGCGATATAAAGCACATTGAAGGCAAGCCAAGCCTTTTCATCATCCTCAAGCTTATCCTGACTGTATAGCCTCTCCTTTTTCAATATCCATTTTTTAATATCACTTGCCGTGTAAAGACAACGATAAAAGGAGATTCCCTTCCTCATAAGAAGTTTTTTTGCGTCAAATCCTATACAAAAACACCCGTAGGCGCGCCACTGTTCAAGCATATCCTTCGCCATGCTAAATGAGGCCATATAGTAGTTGGTATCAAAATACCTTTGTTCGGACATGTTACGCCAAGCATTTCTTATGTACTTGTTCGTAAAATCACTTTCTTTGAGTATGGTCGGATTATCTTGTAGCATTCTAAGTTCAGTTTTATCATTCATGAAAGCGGTATTAGACATCCATATCTCATGATTATCTATAATGCCTGCAATCCCGTCGGCAGATGTATAATGGTATATCGTGCCTCTGCATGGTTCAGAAATGTGGTGCATCAACTTAACTAGAACATCATACTCCACTGCATTCACCTATGCTTCTCCAGCAATGCTTTATGTATTGTTATCCATTGAGCGCAGAAGCCAGCATTCTTCTAGTCATAACGTGGGCGTCAGCCAGAGCCGGCTTTATCGGCGATTGGCTGCACGCGTTTGTTAGCCAATGGTTTTTTTAATTTCTTTAGTGATTATCCTTATAAAACCGTCTTTGTCCATTATTATATCTGTATCATTTATGGTTATCTTGTCTGCCTTTTTATTAAATCTATTCCATAACCAGTTTGCAACCAGACCGCTGGCAACCCCGCTTGAGAAGGACAGAACAAACTCGATCACACCTGGAGATACACTTATACCTTTAGTGTTCTCAATATGTGCTAAGGTTAGTAATGAATTATCATCGATTTTCATGGAATCGTTTATTGAGATTTCCTGTCTGTCAAAAATATCAAAAACTAATCTCGGGTCTTTTGTATGAATTTTAATGGTTACCATTAAGCTTCCCCATCATACCGTATGTATGCTCCAAATAGTTTGAGAAAAAAGTATTCATCATGGCTGGTTGAGGGCGTATGCCCTCATTTGACAACTGATCAATAATGGCTGATTTTCTTTCAATAGGTGGAGGGTGTGAAAAAGACCCTGTTTCGGTTTTACCAATTTTAGATAGAAAATAGATCAAAGACATTGTGAGTGCGGGCGATATTGTCGGTACATTTTCAAAGGTTTCTTCGCCAAAAATATCTGTCTCAATTTTCATGAGTCGTTTCTTGCATAATTTGAGACCTACTTTATCAGATTCATACTCTTGATCCCAGTTCTTAACGAATTGATCTATGCAGTAATTGTTAATTTTCTTTTTGTCTTTGCTCAGATGTCCCCTGATTATATGGGCAAACTCGTGTGCTACTACAAATGTAAGGATACCTTCTTTGATTGAAGTAACTAAGTGATTTAAGGGGTAGCTGTCGTATGATATTTTACCTTTCAATTTCTCCAAAAACTTAAAATAGGTAATATTACCAGTACACGCCTTTCCCGCATAAGCAATTTGCATAGAATTGTATGCTTGTGTAGTGGAATCGTCTTCGTTTATGCATAGAGACCATAATATTGGTGGTAAAACCCAGTTTAAGAATTGTATAAACATGAAATCAACCACCACAGCACAGACTGTGCCTTCAGGGATCAAGCTGATTGCCATTGCATTTGGATCAAGGGTGCAAAGTGTTCCGACAGGTATATCCTTGCATTTATCTATTTCTATTTCGCTCATTGATTCCAACAAGGGGTTAACAATATTTTTATTAATATAATTATCCATATGGGCAAGGGGATTTTTTGCAAAACCGTCATAATGGACTGAATTTTCAATAGTTCTGTTTATACTCCCCATAATGTCATTGTGATAGGGGGCCATATATTCTTCAAAATACTTCTTTTGAATGCTTTGAAATAATTCATCTGGATCGACACTATTCATGATTTCCTCATTATTCCATTTGGCTAACGTAGAAATCAGCGGCCGCGGTAGCGAGTCCGCTGCATTTTGTCGTTAGACATGATGAGTCGACGCTGTGCTACCGCCTTGCGCCACTGGTCCCTGAGGCCACTGGCCCGGGCGATTGATATAGCACGCTCAATAAAAACCAGAGCAGTGTCGAGTTCTCTAAAATGTAAATAGGCCTCTGAGATAGAACGGTATATCCGCACTGAAGTCGTAGTTTGTATGTTTTCGATCTTTGCCGACTCATCCAAGTGCGCCATTCCTTCCCGCCGCAGTCCCTCTCTAACTAAGCACCGACCATATTGCGACAGATAAAGCGCGGAAACATCTGCAGAAACGGGGTTAATAAGCATATCCTTAAAATGGTCTTTCGCCTTCGCTACATCACCTTCGGCCAACTCTATAGCCCCAGCCAGCCAGGGAAGAGGTTTGGAACGGCGAGAAAGCTCATACCATTTTCGAGCGGCGGGCAAACGTCCCTCGGAATATAGGCCGCTGGCCACAGCGCCCGCAAGGTCGTACACCTTTAGGCTAGAAGCGCTGCTCCAGTAATCGCCTATCATCTGGCTGAGGACTATTCTGGATTTGGAAATACTGGTTTGCCCCAACGGACCCCTAACTCCAGCCCACGCAGAAACGTAAGTCCATGCAGCCAGAAACTCATCGAGATCTTTCAAGAAAGACCGATCCCCCCAGTCCGGGTTACTGAAAAATCGCCGCAGAAAAACAAGCCCTGAAACTGTAGCCTCCGGAAATGAATCGTCTGCGGTGACCTGGAGAAGGGCAGCAGCACTCAAAGGGCTCAAATCCGGAAGTTCCCGCGGCACGATAATATCGGCAATTGAAAATCCTATTCTTTTGAGAGAAGGCGCTTGCCAAGGCTCCGAAGTTATCAACGGATGGCTATGAAGCTCGGAGAAGTCAGTGCTTATTTGCGATATCAATTCAGAAGCGGAGCCTACGCGCTTCGGTCTGACGGTGGATAGCTCACGATCCCGAATGAGATGCAGAAAGGCTGTCTGCTTCATTTCTTGGTCTATTGTTACAAAACGCCTATCGTCTACAATATACAGGAACCTAGGGAGTCCCCTGCTGACAGCGTGGTGGTACTCAAGCTCAGTAAACGCCAAGTCAAGGGGGTCGCTGCCGTAACGAGCCGGGAAAACTCCCAAGTAAATATCGCTGGTTTCGATGCCCTGTAAACAAACTGCGGCAATAACATCATCTTTGGCCTCCGGAGTTGCCAATTCGGGTCGGTTCTCCGCCCACCAGACTTTGTAGCCAAGTTCAATAAGCCGGTCATGGACAGCTTGTCGCACGTGAGTCAGCGATCTAAATACAGAGCTTAAGAAAACAGTTTTTGACACAGTTTGCACATTCCTATGTCTAACGTTAGAGGTCAGCGGTGCGCGGCTTTTTGCGCATCCGCTGTAGTGATTTGTTAGGCATTTTTGCTGCTGTTCTCTACGATGCCCTGTCGATAAGCCAGCCAATCAGCCCATTGCGTGCCGCTTGCTGTGCCAACTGCTCAGCGCCCCAAAACACGAAGGTACCATCATTCGCCTCTGATGAAATTGCCGTTAAGCTAGAATCCGGTGAATGCGTCACGAAATAAAACCGAGTAAAGCCACTCATGTCTGAAAATTTTTCCTGGTAAGAGCGATACACCCTGGCTGATGCTCTTGATTTGACTTGAATTGCGATACGTTCTTGTGTGATTGGAGACAGTAGATCCAAATCAATGTCTTTCTCAACTTCGCCAGCGACACCTGTCCGTTGCCAACCAGCCTGCCTAAAAATCAAATCTGTTAGCGTTTCAAGATCTTTTGGGTGTAAGTTTTTAATGATGGGAATTAACGCGGAAATAAGTCTTTCAACTGCTACTTGTGCTTCTGCAACATGTGGCTCTGAAGTTCCATTGATCTTGTGAAGCAAGTATTCGCATTCTTTAACTGAGCAAATGGTGCCCTGAAAGCTCTGGACTGCTAGCAGTTTTCCACTCAAACGGCCCTTTATGAGCGGAATTCCTTTGATGTCTGTATCTCGCCATTGACCACGCACGGGGCGAATTTTTGATTTGTCAGGTAATTGGGTAATTGTTTGGTTTGAAAAGCACCACCAAAGGCGATCAGAATGGAAAGTTATCCAAAGGGTTGTCTCTGGCTCTTCATAAAACTGCCGCACCTGATTAAGGTGTCTGGTCACGCTGCCTTGGTCTGCGTTGAGAGGAAAAGCAGTTCGTGTCTTGGCCCAATCAGATGATGAGCAAAGATCATGAGGAAGGTCATGGTATCCAAGGCGTAAAGTCCCATTTTCAATACAATCGTGCTCGAACTCGCCGCTTCTACCGAGCTTGATAAAGAGCGCTTTTTTTGAATTTATCGGATCCATTCCTAATTCCTTGTTTTACCTGTGATGATTCTGAAGATGCCTAACGTCATACATCAGCCACGCCGCCACGGGATAGGTAAGAAATCCACCGTATGAACCCGGCGTCGGCTGGATGTAATTGTTAGCCATCGTGTCCTCAATAAACAATCCCATTTCGTCTCCAACCCTTTTCAGTCTTTTCAAATGTCAGTGTGCCAGCCCGATTCATCCTCTCTCCCTTCCTTTTTTCGATTAACCTTCCGCCAGTAAGCATGGCACTCGTATTAAACACGTTTCTTGATGAACCTCGTCTTGCCCAAAATGGACCCATGATCGCCTCGCCTTCGTATACTATAGCATCGTCTGTAAATACGATCTCGGCCTCGTACTCCATGCTATACATGCTACTATCACCAGTGGCGTTGATCTTTCGGAAGCTTACCAATTTCATCAAGCCCCCGGACTCATCCTGAACTTTCTTCTCCACAATTTGTCTTCCGACGCTTTCAGATGGCGTGCCGGAACAGCCAGCGAGAAATAGTGAAACGAGAATAGTGGTGACGTAGCAAGCGAACATGGTTGGGATTGCGAATGATTTCATGTTTTTGCCTCAAATCTTTTTTATAGGGCTAACAATAATTAGATTGATCCGCATAATACACGGAAATTGGGTTTCCTGTCCGCATAACACGCCTTTAGAGCGATTACCAAAGACGCGATAAGATCTTTATATTCATTTGGTTGCGCCATATATAGCGGTTTATCACGGCATCTTATGCGGATCGGCATAATACAACCTCTTCGATTGGCTCAAAGCCCGTCCATCGGACTGCGAACACCCGCCGGTCCACGATTGAGGACATGGGTATAGATCATCGTGGTCTTGACGTCGCTATGACCCAAGAGTTCTTGTATCGTTCGAATATCGTAGCCGCCTTCGAGCAAGTGAGTGGCGAAGGAATGTCGGAAGGTGTGGCAAGTGGCTCGCTTCGTTAGACCTGCCTTCGCAACGGCGTCTCTGACGGCTTTCTGAACCAGTGATTCGTCGATGTAATGGCGAGAGCGCAGGGATTCACGCAATTGATCGAGGAGCTTCGGTTTCGGGCGATCCGGAACACCGGTAGACAGGGTACTGACCGCTCGCCCTGGCGCGGGACTGGCCCGATTGGAGGTTACTATTTTGAGTGGCGCTTTTGTCCCGGTCATTCCCCTGCTCCAAAACCCTTTTGAAACGTTAGGAAGAAACCTGCAAACCCGTGACAGCCCGAAGCCGTCAGCCGAAGCACGGCTATATGATTTCACAATACAGAATCGGAAGTCGGATCTGCCGATATCCATATCATAAGCAGCAAGGAAATAACACCAATAATAATCGATTGAAATCATGCATCTTTTGTGCGTGATCAGGGATTTCCGGGGTTGAAAACGTCGACGGCGAGTTTCCGGCCGTCCGTGGTGATCGTGACGGCGCCGTTGCGATCCGTCCGATAGACCTGCGCCTGGACCGCTTCGTACCGCCGGAGCACATCTGGGTGGGGAAAACCGAAGACGTTTCCCGCGCCGCAACTGACCACGGCGATTTGCGGTTTTACCTTTTCAATAAAGGGAGTGCTGCTGGAGCGGTAGCTCCCGTGATGCGGAATGAAGATCACATCGCTGTGCAG
>JAURXV010000148.1 GCA_030654195.1 Syntrophales bacterium
ACGGCGTCCATGTTTCCGCCGGCAAATATCCCTATACCATGACAATGTCCCTGGTCTACAAGGGGGATGCGGATAAGGGTGCGGTGAAGGACTTTATCAAGTTCGTTTTCTCGAAGGACGGAAGGAAGCTCCTCTCTGAAAGCGGCCATGTGACTTTGCCGCGAATCACCGGAAAGTGAGGTGAAGCGCCTTTGGATTCCCGGCCTCTGCAATCGAAAGCGCCCGCCACAAGGATCATGAAGCTCCTGGGTGCTCTGGTGGCGTTCATTTTCGCCATTGCAATACCCTTTTGGTACTATGTGCTTTCGGTATCCGAGATACGGGATTCTCTGACGATAGAAACCGCCTTTCTCGCAAAATCCGTAGAAAAAATTATCCAGACCCGGCCGGATATGTGGGAGTTCGAGAGTGAGAGATTGCAGGAGATTATCTCGCAAACCACGTTCGAGGGGAAACTGCATGAAAGGGTCATTCGCACTGCGGCGGGAACAGTGGTCGCGAAAACCGATATTGCATCGAGACGCCCGGTTGTCTCGGCTTCGGCGGCTCTCTTTGACTCAGGGCGAGCGGTCGGTTCGATCGCAGCCAGACATTCCATCCGCACACCGGTCGTCTTTACGGCGCTTCTGGGGATCCTCAGCTCGTTTCTCGGCATTCTGATCTATGTCATCTTCCGCACCTATCCGATCAAAAAATTGGACAGCACACTGGCCGATCTGCGGCGGGCGGGGGAAGAACTTCGCGAATCCGAGGAAAAATATCGAAACATCCTTGAGAACATCGAAGACGGGTACTTTGAAGTCGATCTGGCTGGCAATTTCACATTCTTCAACTCTTCTCATTGCCGTATCTTTGGTTACCCCAGAGAAGAAATACAGGGCGTGAACTACAGGGTATTCATAGACGCCGAAAATGCAAAGAAGGTCTTTCGGACTTTTAACGAGGTCTATGTAACCGGGATCCCCACAAAGGGCTTTGAGTGGGAGACGATTAGAAAGGACGGCGCCAAGACGTATATCGAGGTGTCGGTATCTCTTATTGCAAGGCCAGGGGAGAAGCCAACCGGGTTTCATGGCATTGTCCGCGATGTCACCGAGCGCAAGAAGGCGGAGCAAGAGAAAGACATCCTCGCCGAGATCGGGAGGCTGATCAGCTCCACGCTGGACATCGACGAGGTGTACGAGCGGTTTTCTGCCGAGGTCCGAAAACTCATTCCCTTTGACAGGCTTGCCATTAACCTGTTCAATTTTCAAGAGAACACCGCCCGTAATGCCTATATTTACGGAGAGGATGTCCCCGGGCGAAGACCGGGGGAATCTTACCCTCTGACGGGGACGGTGAGTGAGGCGGTAATACGGGCGCGGACCGGCCTGATCATCCAACTGGCGAGCCTTGAAGAGATGGCCCGCCTGTATCCCACCAGTATCGTCTCCACCTTTCAGGCGGGGCTACGCTCCATGATGAGCGTTCCACTGATCTACCGGGATACGGTGATCGGCGCCCTGCACTTCCTGTCGAAAATGCCAAATTCATACCCCGAACAGGATCTCCGACTGGCGGAGAGGATCGGGACGCAGATCGCCGGGGCGATCGCCAACGCGCAGATGTTTACCGGCCTCAAGAGGACGGAAAATTCACTGCGGGAGAGCGAGAGGCGGTTCCGCGCCCTGGTCGAGCAGGCGGCGGTGGGAGTGGCCGAGATCGAAATGAGTACAGGCCAGTTCATTACAGTGAACAGGCGGCTTTGCGAACTCGTCGGCAGGACGGAGGAGGAGATGCTGGCCACCACCTTCCATGCGATCACGCATCCGGAGGATCTCCATCTGCATGAGGAGATAGTGGCGCTGCTGTTGGCCGGGAAGATTGGGCACTCCAGCCTGGAGAAGCGCTACCTCCGGAAGGACGGGGAGATCGTCTGGGTGAACATTACGGTATCGCCTCTCCGGAAGCCGGGGGAAAAACCCGGGCGCAACATGACCGTGGTTGAGGACATCACCGAACGCAAGCGGATGGAGGCGGAGATGCGAGAGATGTCCCTGCGGGACCAACTCACCGATCTGTATAACCGGCGTGGATTCATCACCCTTGCGGAGCAGCAGCTCAAGGCCGCGAACAGAGCCCAAAGGCCGCTGCAGCTCACATTCATCGATTGCGATCGCCTGAAATGGATCAACGATACGCTGGGTCATAAAGAAGGGGACCAGGCCCTGATCGATACGACGCATATTCTCCGGCAGACGTTCCGGGAATCGGACATCATCGCCCGCTTGGGCGGCGATGAATTCGCCATCCTTTCCATAGATGCCGCGGATATGAATCAGAAAGACTTTTCGCGGCGCCTTCAGCAACATATCGATACATACAATGCAAAAGAATCCCGACCGTACAAGCTCTCCCTGAGTTGGGGCACGGCCATCTACAACCCTGAATCCCCGATCACTCTGGACCAACTGATATCGGCAGCCGACGAGTTGATGTACGCCCAGAAAAAAGCCAAATCAAACCAGTGGCATTAATACGTTTTCTGCGATGATGCCATAACTTTGAGATTCGCAAAACTGAGACTTACGCCCAATGGATTGATAGGCTGTGCGACATACATGCACGAGCGCGTGCGGCTGGTGAATGGATTGGCTGTCCATCGGAGCGGCGTCTTTCCGGTCAAATGAAAACATCAATGAGGAGAGCATCATGGCAGACGAGATTGATCTGAAGACACAGGAAACCGCGAAGAGGCTCTTCGGCGGCGGCGTCAAAATGGATCCCCCCTACCGGACATGGAAGGCGTTCGACCGGGAGCTGGCCAACGATTTTTCCCGCTTCATCACGGGAAATCTCTACTCCCGCACCGTCCTGACCCCCCAGGAGCGGCAGATGGTCGCCTGCGCGGTTCTCGCGGCAACGCGCTCCGGTGACGAGCTGAAACTCCACGTGAACGCAGCCCTCAACGTGGGGTGCGACCCGAAGAAGCTGACCGAGCTCTTCTTCCAGGTGGCAACCTACGCCGGCATGCCAGCCGTCAACGAAGCATTGGCGGTCTACCGCGACGTTCTCACCGAACGGGGCGAGTGGCCGATCCAGAAGTGAAGTTGCGGGGATTCTGTACCGGCATGGCGAAACCATTTGAAAAGTCGTAGAAAGCCGGCAGATGGAATCTGCTCTTTCTGTATAAGCTTTTAAAAACATGATATACGGAAAAGTACATCAAATGTGGAGATATCTGAAAACTTTAGAATAACTTGATGGGCGGCATATTACGAGCGGGACGGCTGAGACGCCCTGTTCGCCGAAACGTTGGATAGAAAGGAGCCCTCATGTCAGATCGTGCGTATGGATCGATTCGATCTACTGTCGAACGCCTCGGCGGCTCGATGATCTACCAGCGCCAAGGCTACCGGCACGGGGCATGGGTGATCAGGATCGGTGAGAATAGTGTCACGATCGAAGCTGGCGGCAATCGGTCGTTCCCACAACTCGACTGTCTGCACGTTCCGCGGGTTCCAGACCCGAGGCACTGGGACGACTATTCAGACGAACTGGTACCGGACGCTGAGACGCAGTTGTTGTCCATGTTGGGCATATCAAGCAATAGACCAGAACGCCTCCCCGCCGATGATATAAAAGGGCTTGCGCAGCTCATTGAGCAGACAAGATGGAAATTCGCCTGGACCTACGCCCGCACCTACCCCCACGAATACACGACCAAGGCATTATGCAACCCGGAAGATCATGCAAGGCTCGTTGACTGCATCGAACGATATGGCGTCATTGAGCGTTTCAGCGACTCCCGCCGCAAGTATTTCTACTTCGAAGAGCGTAAGTACTGGCACATGGGTGAACCACACTCCGAGGATTCTGAGAAGTGGCCGAACGTCATCAACCGCACATGGGTAGATGTCAGACGGCATGCCGCAAACGTCAAGCACCGGTGGTCCGCTGAGGAGGTAGAACTTCAGATGCGGTTGTGGGAGATTCAACTCGAAAAATCCACTGATCGCCCCAAGTCGGAGACGACACCATAAGGTGCGAACACCCGCTTCTGGTCGAGAGATCAAGGCGTGAGTACGGACCAACAACGGCATGGTGCTGACGGCCAGAGGCAGGCCGCCGCACATGCCGGGCGTTGCCGCAAAATGACTTGACATCACAATTAACGATGGCGTACCGTATGTCGTACGATAAGGAGATTGAAGAGCATGACAACGTTATCTGCATCAGAGGCAAGAAAACGGCTGTACAATCTGGTTGACGAGGTAAAGGAGACCCACGTACCGGTCCAGATCGTAGGAAAGAGAAGTTCAGCAGTTCTTGTTTCCGAGGAGGATTGGAGGGCAATAGAAGAGACCTTATATCTCCTGTCGATACCAGGGATGCGGGAATCTATCAAGAAAGGCCTTAAAATCCCCGTAGAAAAGTGCGATGAGGCGCCCGGATGGTGAGTTGGCGTCTGGTTTTCACAAAACAGGCGAAAAGAGATGCGAAGAAAATAGCACAATCCGGCTTTAAACCTCAGTCCAGTCGCCTATTGGACTTACTAAAGGAAGACCCCTGCCGGAATCCCCCGCCATATGAGAAACTCGTGGGAGATCTTTCCGGCGCCTATTCCCGAAGAATCAACATACAGCACCGCCTGGTCTACCAAGTTCTCGATGACACCAAGACGGTGAAAGTTATCCGGATGTGGACGCACTATGAATAGCGATTATAACAGAGCGTCCGCATCAACGATCAATGGCGCGTATGCTTCCGCTTCGAGGGCGGCCATGCCTACGACGTTGAGATCGTCGATTACCACTGAAGGAGAGTGACCATGCCGCGTGAAATACCTTACCCTACCCCCGGCGAAATCTTGCT
>JAURXV010000167.1 GCA_030654195.1 Syntrophales bacterium
CCGTATCCCCGTATGTCGTCAGGACGGCGCCGTCCGCCTGCCCTGCGACATAGTCCGTTTTGAGGGAGATGCTCCTCCCCGCAAAATCTGTACTGAACAGTTTACTCATATTTTCCTCTCAATGGTTGATTTGCAGTACGGCGCACAGAAGGAGTAAGGAGTAAGGCGTGAGGAGTAAGGCTTTAAAAAGCAGGGCGTTTTGCCTGCTTCTTACCCCTTACTCTTTACTCTTTACTACTTACTCCTGATCGATACCCCGCACCCTCAAGCCCAGGTTACTTCCTGAGCCCCAGACGCTGAATCACCGTTCTGTAACGTTCCACGTCCTTGTTCTTCACGTAATCCAGAAGCCTTCGCCGCTGACCGACCAGCTTCAGGAGTCCCCGCCGGGAGTGATGGTCCTTCTTGTGAGCCTTGAAGTGTTCCGTCAGATACTCAATCCTGGCGCTGAGGAGGGCAATCTGGACCTCCGGAGATCCCGTATCCTTTTCGTGCAACTGATAACTTCCGATGATTCCCTTTCTCTTGTCTGCATCCAACACTGCTCTCATCCTCCCTTAAGTCAATCGCGCAAGTATCGAGGCATCCGGCCTCTCGCTCAATCGTTGACGGCTTCGTAAAAAGTCCGGATGCTGCGTTGCGCTTCATCCTTCGTCATTGCGGCGTACGCCAAAGTACGCCTCATTCCTCAGAACTCGCGCGCCTTGCCTGCGGCCTTTTTACGAAGCCGCCCCATTTTCAAGACTACCAAGACTTCTTGCGAATCGTCAATCGTTCAATACCCGTAATATTCGAACCGCCTGTCTCTTCCCCTCCCGTAAAGCCAGTTCGTCCGATGCGCAGAGCATCCGGGCGACGGCCACCAGATGTTTGTCATGGAGCGTGAGCTTTATCACATCTCCGGCGACAAGAAAAGGAATATGATAACGGCTCAGAACCTCGCCGTCCGGCTGATAGCCGTTCCGCAACCTTTCCGCCAGCGGCGGATCCACATCGATGACGGCAAGATCGGGCAGGAGCTCCGCCATCGGCATCAGATTCGCCGTCAGCCGTTCCCGCTTTTCCTCACCCGTCAACCCCTCCAGCGCAACAGCCGTATCCACGCTGAAATTGCCGCTGCGGGTCCGGCGCAGCGCCGACATGCAGCCCCCGCAGCCGAGCGCCTCCCCTGCCTCCGCGCAGAGAGAGCGGACATAGGTACCCTTCGAACAGGAGACCGTAAAGGTCACCTCGGGGAGACAAATCCCCTCGATCCGGATGTCGTAAATCTCCACCTCCCGCGCCGGCGCCTTGACGTCGATCCCCCGGCGCGCCCAGTCGTAAAGAGCCTTCCCCCGGACCTTCACCGCCGAATATCGGGGCGGAAACTGCTCTCGCCTCCCCTTCAGACCGCTCAGCACGGCCTCCACCTGTCCCCGGTTCACGCATGGCTCCTCCTGCGTAAGGAGACGACCGTCGGTGTCGAAGGTGTCGGTCCGGACCCCCAACCGAAGGGTCGCCCGGTACTCCTTGTTGTCGAGCGCCAGGAACTGGACCAGCTTCGTCGCCTCGTTGATGCAGACCGGAAGGACGCCGGTCGCCAGCGGATCGAGGGTCCCGGTATGGCCCGCCTTTCGGATCCCGAGCGCCCGCCTGACCTCCTCCACGATATCCCGGGATGTCGGCCCCGACGGCTTGTCGATGACAATGACCCCGTTCATGATTCCGACGCGGACGCCCGGATCGCCTCGATCACCCGCCTGCGGATCTCCGACAGTTCTCCGTCCGCCCGGCAGCCGGCGGCATTGATATGGCCTCCGCCGCCGAAGGCGCGGGCCACGCGCTCCACGTTGAAGTTCCTCTTTGAGCGCAGGCTCAGTTTGAAACTCCCGTCCGACATCTCCGCGTAGAGGATGGAGACCTCGACCCCGCGAATGGACCGGGGCAGATCGACAAACCCTTCGGCATGCTCCGGCAGCGCCCCGGCATCGGCGAGCGCCTTCTGGGTTACGGTAAGTGAACCGACACGGCCTCCTTCGTCGATGGTCAGCGTGGGAAGAACCGCCGCCAGCAGACCGATCCGGACCGGCGGATCCGCTTCATATACATTTTCCGAGATCCACTGGGGATGGGCGCCGCCGGCCACCAGATCCGCCGCGGCCAGAAGGGCGCCCCGGCGGGTGTTTCCGTAGCGGAAACCGCCCGTATCGGTCAGGATCGCCGTATAGAGACAATTCGCCATCTCGCCGGTCATCGTAAGACCCATATACCGGACGAGCTGGAAAATCAGCTCGCCCGTCGAGCTCGCCTGCGGATCGATCAGCCGAACATCACAGAACCCCCCGTTGGAGACGTGATGATCGATGTTGACAAGGTTCGGGATCAACCCGACCCGGGCCGACTCTTTCCCGATCCGATCCAGTTCGCTGCAATCGAGAATAAAGGCGACCTCGAAGGGTTCGAGAGGAGGAAGCTCGCGGACGATCCCGTCGCTTCCCGGGAGGAAAAGGTAATTCTCCGGCGTCCGGTCCTGATTATAGATGGCGACCTCTTTCCCGAGCCCCCGCAGCATATGGAAAAGGGCCAGCTCCGAACCGAGGGCGTCCCCGTCAAGCCGCTCATGGGACGTGATCAGAAATACCCGGTGTCGGCCGATCATATCGCTAATCCTGCGGAACATGCGCCTCCTCTTCCCGGTGGATCTCCGAAATCAGCCGTTCGATCCGGTTCCCATAGGCAAAGGAGGGGTCGTAGGCAAACAAAAGCTCCGGAACGCAACGAAGCTGAAGCCTGCGCCCCAGCTCCCGTCTCAGGAACCCCGCCGCCTTTCCAAGCCCGGCCTGGACCTCCTCGCTGCATTGATCCTTGCCCAATTCAACGAAAAAGACCCTCGCCGTCCGCAGATCGTCGGTGACCTTCACGCCGGTGATCGTTACAAGACCGATCCGCGGGTCCCGGACCTGCTTGAGGAGGAGATTGGAGATCTCGATTTTGATGAGGTCGGCCACACGGTCCGCCCTTTTAAAACTATTCATATCGATTACAGTTTCCGTTCGATCTGTTCCTTCACATACGCCTCAATCACATCCGCCACCCGGATATCGTTGAATCCCTCGATGCCGATGCCGCACTCAAACCCCGCGGCCACCTCCTTCGCATCGTCCTTGAACCGCCGCAGGGAGGCGATTCGGCCCTCATAGACAACCACGCCGTCCCGAAGCAGCCGAAGTCCGGCCGACCGGGTGATCTTGCCGTCCGTCACGTAGCTCCCGGCGATGGCCCCTATCTTGGGCACCCGGAAGATCTCCCGAACCTCGGCGCGTCCCTGGACGACCTCCTTGAAGATCGGATCGAGCAGTCCTTCCATGGCGGCCCGCACATCGGCGATCACGTTATAAATGATATCATAGAGTTTGATGTCCACCCTTTCCTGCTCGGCCACCTCCACGACGCGGGCGTCGGGACGGACGTTGAAGCCGATGATCACCGCATCGGAGGCCGAGGCGAGCATGACATCCGTTTCCGTGATCGTCCCCGTGGAGCTGTGGATGATCTTCAGTTTGATATCATCCGTGCTGAGCTTGTTCAGGGCGTCGATCAGGGCCTCGACGGATCCCTGGACGTCGGCCTTGAGGATCACGTTGAGCTCCTTGACCCCTTCCTTCATCCGCTGATAGAGCTGTTCCAGGGTGATCTTGGAGGAGACGGAGAGCTCCCGCTCCCGTTCCTTCCGGATCCAGTATTCTCCGATGCTGCGGGCCTTCTTCTCATCCTCGACGCAGATGAATTCCGAGCTGGCCTGGGGGACCCGCGAAAACCCGATGACTTCGACCGGCATGGCGGGACCGGCCTCGCTGATCCGTCGTCCCTGATCGTTGATCATCGCCCGGACCCGGCCGAATTCCGTTCGGGAAACAAAGGCGTCCCCTTCGCGCAGCGTGCCCTCCTGGATCAGGACGGTCGCAACCGGCCCCCGGCCCCGGTCCAGCTTTGCTTCAATGATGACGCCGCGGGCGGGCCGATCGGGATCGGCCTTGAGTTCCATGACGTCGGCCTGGAGAAGGATCATCTCCAGAAGTTCCTCGATCCCCTGTTTCTTCTTCGCCGAGACCTCGCAGAAGATCGTGTCGCCGCCCCACTCCTCCGACAAGAGTTTGTATTCGGTCAGGGCCTGGCGGATCTTGCCCGGATCGGCGCCGGGTTTGTCCATCTTGTTGATGGCCACGATGATGGGCACCCCGGCGACCTGGGCATGGTTGATCGCCTCCACCGTCTGCCCCATGACGCCGTCATCGGCGGCGACGACCAGCACGACGATATCCGTAACCTTCGCCCCCCTCGCCCTCATCGCCGTGAAGGCCTCATGGCCCGGCGTATCGAGGAAGACGATATCCCTCCCCTTCAGGTGGACATGGTAGGCGCCGATGGCCTGGGTAATCCCGCCCGCCTCGCCGTCAATCACATTGGTCTCACGGATCACATCCAGGAGCGACGTCTTTCCGTGATCCACGTGACCCATGATGGTCACCACCGGCGCACGGGGCTTCAGATTCTCCGGAGAATCCTCGGTTCTCTGCAGGGTCTCGTCACGCTCAGTCTGCGCCGCTTCCACCTGGTAGCCGAAATCGGCGGCAATCAGCGTGGCGGTATCGCAATCGATCGCCTGGTTGATGGTCACCATCAGACCCATGCCCATCAGCTTGTTGATCACCTCGGATGCCTTGGTCCCCATCCTTTTGGCCAGTTCCCCGACACTGATCGCCTCGTCCACCCGGATCCTTCTCTTGATCGCCTTCGGCGTGGTGATCAGGGTCTTCTTCATCTTGACCGGCGCGGCCTTCTTCTCTTCACGCCACTTCGAGGAGCGATCTTCGCGATCAACCTCAATCTGCCGACCCTTCCGGTCAACCAGTTTCCTGATGAAGGCTTTTTTACGCGGCGGCGCCGCCTCCCCCATCAGAACTTCAACGGGCGGCTTTGCCCCCTTCTTTCTCGGTTTCTCCGCTTCCGGCTGCCGGCCGGACTTTTCCGCACGGGAAGGAAGCGGAACGGCGCCCCCGACATCCTTGACGATCTTCAGATCCGCTCTACGGGGAAATTCCTTCCGTCCTCCCGGCATCGGTCTCGGCGCTTCCGGAGGCATCTGCGGCTTTTTCTCCTGCTCCAGGGGTGGGCGCTTTATTTCGCGTGATTCCGGAGGTTGGACGGATAGAGGTTTTCTCTGCTGCTCAGGGGCCTTCGAAACGGTTTCGGGACCCGACTTCTTTTCCGACTCCGCGTTTCGCTCGATCGCCGGGGCTTCCGGCTTGAGAGTCGCAGTCTTCGCTGTCGGCTCCACCGGCATGGCCGCCCTTCCGGTCACAGGTTTCAATGCGGGCGCCTGTGGAGGAATCGGCGGCTGCGAAGGTTCCGGAGGCGCCACGGGCTTTCGAACGGTGACGCCTGCAGGCGCATCCCGGTAGATGGACGTTCTCACCGGGGCTTCCCTGGGAGCAGTCTCTCGGACGACTTCTGCAGGAACGGCATCCGCAAGCGGCGGCGGCGCATCCGATGGCGCTTCCGTCTCCGGCTCGGCGGCAAGCTCCTCCGGTTTGGTCTCCTCAACCGGCATGCGGACCGCCCTCCGCCGGATTACCGTGGACTTGATCCTCTTTTCAACCACCTCACGGGCTTCCGGAGCAAGCAGTTCCGCATGAATCCTCTCCAGATCGCCGTCTTCGAGCGTGCTCGAGTGGGATTTGACCGCAATACCGATTTTTTCCAAACGAGAGATCAGCTCCCTGTTTTCCAGCCCCAAATCCTTCGCCAGTTCGTAAACTCTTTTTTTCGACATGCCCGACACTCTCCCCTATCCAAATTCAGATCCCAGAACATCCTAAGCAGGGAAAACCGTTGGCTCGCCTGCCTCCTGGTCGATCATCTTTCCCGCCTCCTGGATCCAGATCGCGGCGGTTTTCTCGCCCACGCCAGGAATCGCCGCCAGTTGTTCGGAATCGGCCGCTGCCAGCATGGCCAAGCTCTTCAGTCCCACCTTGAACAAGCGCTCCGCAGTGGCATCGCCGATGCCCGGGATTTTCATAAGGGCTTGGTATCCTTCGTCCGCCTTCGCAGCGGCCGTGGATTCGCTCTTGACGTCGATCTTCCAGCCGGTCAATTTCACGGCCAGTCTCACATTCTGCCCGTTTTTCCCAATGGCCAGGGAGAGTTGATCATCGGGAACGATGACCTCCATCGCCCGGTTCTCATCATCGACGAAGACCCGGTTCACCTTTGCCGGAGAAAGGGCGCTGCAGACATACTTGGCCTGATCTTCCGAATAGGGGACGATATCGATTTTCTCGCCCCGGAGCTCCTGGACCACGCTCTGGACGCGCGTCCCCCGCATGCCGACGCAGGCGCCGACCGGATCGATATCCTTGTCCCGGCTTCGGACGGAGATCTTGGACCTCTTCCCCGGTTCCCGCGACACATTGACGATCTCGATCAACCCCTCTGAAATTTCGGGAACTTCCACATCAAAGAGGGCCTTGAGAAAACCGGGATGGGTCCGGGAGAGGATGATCTGGGGCCCCTTCGTGATCTTCTTGACCTCGCAGATGAAGGCCCTGATCCTCTCTCCCCGCTTGTAGGATTCCTTGAAGATCTGTTCTGAAACGGGGATGATCCCTTCTGCGCGCCCCAGGTTCACAATGATGTTTCCGCCTTCGAACCGCTGCACAAAACCGTTGGACAGCTCCCCTTTCTTGTCGTGGTATTCATCGTAGATGTTGTCCCGCTCCGCATCCTTTACCCTCTGAATGATGATCTGCTTGGCGGTCTGAACGGCGATCCGACCGAAGGTACTCGTCTCGATCTTGCTGCCGAGGACATCCCCAGGTTCCGCTTCTTCATCCAGGGTTCTTCTTGCCTCCGCAAGGGAGACCTGGGTTTCAGGATCCAGGACTTTTTCCATGACCTTCTTGAACTGGAAGACCTCGATCTCGCCGGCCTCCTCATTGTAATGGGCCTCCAACTCGACATCGACTCCCAACTTCTTGCGGGCCGCCATCAGCATGGCGTCCTCCAGGGCCTTGACGATGATCTCCCTGTCTATCCCGCGATCCTTGCCCATCTGTTCGATCAGGCGTTTCAGTTCCGGAAACATTCAAAAACCTCCGTTGTTATTCTCAGGTCATCGGCGACGGGTGATGGGATAACCCATAATCTATGACCTGTCATCGATGACCCATCTCATAACTCATACTCCAGATTGGCCTTAACCACCGTCTTCCGGGGAATCCGAAAGATTTTCCCCTCCACCTTCACGACGAGGAGCTTTCCGTCGTCGCTATCCTCGTACTCGACCAACTCGCCTCGAAAATCGCGCCGTCCCTCGATCTTTTCCACCAGACGAAGATGGACCCGGGAACCGCGATACTTCAGGAAATCCTTATCCCGGTCCAGCGGCCGATCCAGACCGGGCGAGGATACCTCCAAGGTGTAGGGGCCGGGGGGCGTGTCGTGGACATCTAACAGATCCCCCAACTGGTTGCTGATCTGCGCGCAATCATCTACGGTGACGCCCCCTTCGCGATCCATGTAGATCCGCACCAGCCAGTGCGTCCTCATCTTCAGACACTCTGCCAGAATCAGCTCCATCCCTTCGGATGTGAGAAGCGGTTCGGCCAGTTGCCGGATCTGTTCCGTATGAGTTTGCATGCCTCTATCCCGTCCCCGGGAAAAAAAAAGTGGGCTGAAGCCCACTCATCAAAACCCGCCGATGATTTTCGCGTTCCCTAACACACAACCGAACCGATTGCAAGAGGAAAAAAGGATATTACCGAATTTCTACCCGCGGAGACCGGGGGGATAAAAAATGGAGCGGGCGATGGGACTCGAACCCACGACGTCCAGCTTGGGAAGCTGACATTCTACCACTGAATTACGCCCGCTCACGAAAGGGCCGCTTTAGTCCCTTGACTTTCGGAAACGAGCGCCCATCTTAATCAACAAGACCATTTTGTCAAGATCTTTTTGCAGCGCGGGGAGAGCCTCCTGTTTTTTCCAGGCGCAGACGGACGGAATGGCCGTGTCCGTTAAGCCCTTCCATTTCGGCGAAACGGGCGGTTGCACTCCCGTACCGCTGGAGCGCCTCCCGCGAAAAAGAGAGGACGCTGGTCCGCTTGACAAAATCGTAAACGCCGAGGGGCGAGGCGAAACGGGCCGTTCCCCCGGTCGGCAGCACATGGTTGGGTCCCGCCGTGTAGTCGCCCAGCGCCTCCGGCGTATGCATTCCCATAAAGATCGCCCCGGCATTCCGGATCTCCGCGAGGAGCTCCCGGGGGGTTTGCACCATCAGTTCGAGGTGTTCCGGCGCAAAACGGTTGGCCAGCGCGACCGCCTCGGCGAGATCGCGCGTGACCACCAAAGCCCCGAAGGCCGCAAGCGAGCGGGAGGCGATCTCCTTCCGCGGGAGAGTTGCGAGCTGGCGGTCGACCTCCCCGCCCACTGCGCCCGCAAAAGCCTCATCCGGCGTCAGCAGGACGGCGCCCGCCATTTCGTCATGCTCGGCCTGGGCCAGCAGATCCGCCGCCGCATGGGCCGCATCCCCCGTCCCATCGGCGATGATCAGCACCTCGCTGGGGCCGGCGATCATGTCGATGCCGACCTGGCCGAAGACCATTTTTTTGGCCGCCGCCACATAGACGTTTCCCGGACCGACAATCTTGTCCACACGGGGGATGGACGCCGTGCCGAACGCCAGGGCTGCGATGGCCTGGGCGCCGCCGATCTTGAAGATTCGGTTCACTCCCCCCAACTCCGCGGCAGCGGCGATCAGCGGATGGAGCCGACCGTCGCGGGAAGGCGTCACCAGGCATATCTCGCCGACGCCGGCGATTCGGGCGGGGATCGCCGTCATCAGGACGGTGGAGGGATAACAGGCCAACCCCCCCGGGGCGTAGATGCCGACACGATCGAGCGGAAGGATGCGCTGACCCAGTTCCACCCCTTCCTCTTCCGCAATCAGCCATCCTTCCTGGCGCTGCCGTTCGTGGAAACGCGCGATCCTCCCGGCACTTAGGCGGAGAATCTCCAGATCCTTCGGAACGACCTGCGCAACCGCGGCCGTCCGTTCGGCAGCCGAGGCTTCGACCGTGGCCGCGCTCACGGCATGTCCGTCCCACCGGACCGTATAATCAAAAAGGGCTTCGTCGCCCCGCCGGCCGACCTCTTCCACGATCCTGCCGACGGCAGCCCAGAGTTCGGGATCGAAGACCCGGCCCCGCTCCCGGATCCTCTGGAAATGCCCTTCAAATTCCGTGCTGTCCGTTCGGATGATTTTCATGGACTCCCCTTCTTCTCCCTGGTTTCAAAGCCAGGCCATTGCCCTTTACCCGGAGACCCTGCGGATATCGGCCCCCAGCGCCGACAGCTTCTTCTCGATCTGCTGGTAACCCCGGTCGATGTGGTAGACGCGGGAAAGGGTCGTCGTCCCCTCTGCCGCAAGACCGGCCAGGATGAGGGAGGCCGAAGCCCGGAGATCGGTCGCCATCACCGGCGCCCCGTGGAGCTTCGGGACCCCCCGGACGATCGCGCTCTTCCCCTGGATCACGATATCCGCCCCCATCCGTATCATCTCGCTCACATGCATGAAACGGTTTTCGAACACCGTCTCGGTGATGACACTCAAGCCGTTTGCAATCGCCATCATCGCCATGATCTGCGCTTGCAGGTCCGTAGGGAATCCCGGATAGGGCAAGGTCTTGACGTCTACGCTCCTCACCGTCACGCCACCCATCGCCCGGACGACATCCCCATCAAGCTCAATCCTCACACCGGCATCCCTCAGCCTGGCGATCAGCGCCTCGATATGGAGGGGATCGCAACCGAGAACCCGGATATCCCCGCCGGTCATCCCGGCGGCAAGGAGAAAGGTGCCGGCTTCGATCCGGTCCG
>JAURXV010000178.1 GCA_030654195.1 Syntrophales bacterium
GCCCATGAAAGTTTTTGATATCACTGATCTCATTGAGCTTGTCTCATGGATACAGATGAAGAACCATCGGGCTTATCTCTCTCATCGGAAACGGAAACTGGCTGCATTGGAGCCTGAACTTTATGTATCGTTGTAGGGGTATAAGCTATACGACAATGTTCCGAGACATAGGGAACAAGTTCTTAACTCATTATATAAGTCATATTTTCATGAGTTCCCTCCTCAGTTTGAGACGGCGTACTTATCTGAATTAAAAAAGCTTAAAGTCTTTAATCCTAATATGGGTGAGTCCGAACTAACAAAGAGATTATTTGAAATGAAACCTCTTTCGTTAATTCCACATGAAGAGCAAGAAGCAATAATTGGGAAGAACCCTAATCCAATGAGGGCTTTTAATTTCGTTAATTGTCATTATGATTCATACAAGAAATATTTCAAGAAAAAGACTGATGATGGGAAGTAAGAAAAATAACCACAACAAGGTTATTGGACAACGATGTCAATCGCTTGGATGTTCATGCAAAAGCCATGGGGCGCCTGCCCCACTGTACAGCCGCTCGGTTATGGCTCCATTTACTTTGTTTCGATCTGTAATCCTTGCTACTGATGAAAGCGTGATACCAAACAGTTGTAGGTGGCGTCAATAACTGCTGATTTCCACTTTTCCCTTTAATCACTCCTGCGCATTACGGAAAGAAAGCTACTACTCAAACACATCAGTCTGGGGCTCGGCGGGTTCGGTCTAACGGTTCGCCGGGGCCGATTCCGACCATGGAAAGCCTTCCCTGGCGAGGGCGATCGTGATCCCGCTAAATGTTTTTTTTCTGCAAATGAACCGGGTCCTCGTTCCCGCGAGCAGCGCCGCCGGTTCGGCGACGGCCGGTAGATTCACCTTTTTGGCCACAAAATCCGAATGCGAAAAATCACGTAAAGAAGAGCGGATCTCTTCCGCGGCGATGAAACGGATCGGAACGCCGAGCGTCTCCGCGGCTGTGAGGAGCCCCGCTTCGTCCGCCTTGACCTCCGCCGAGGCGAGAAGGCGGACCTCTTCCAGAGCGACGCCCGCTTCCGTTAGGGCTTCGCGGATTGCCGCGACGATTCGCTCCGCCGGCGTCCCGCGGCGGCAGCCGATCCCGACGATGACCGATTTGAGCGCCTCGGTCGTCGTCGTGACGACGGGCTCGGCGCCGGTCAGGTTCGCGACGCGGATCGCGAGGTCGTTGGCCCCCCCTTCGTGGCCAGCCAGCAGGCTCACCGCCCAGCGGCCGCCGACATCGAGGACGACGACGGCCGTGTCCTCGTATTTGCTTTTGACGAGTGGAGCGATCGCCCGGACGACGACGCCGCAGGGGGCGGCGTAGACGAGCCCCCGGCAGACGGGGAACAGCGTTGCGGTGAGGTCGGTGATCTTCGTAAAGCGCTCCGCCGCGGGAGCTTCCAGTTCCGATTCCGAATTGATTCGGTTTGCCTCGTGCGGAGCTGAATCCCGCCGGGCTGTCTCATGCAGCACGGTCCCGCACCGGATCGACTCATCCCGAACCGACTCATGGATGAAGAGCCGCGCCTCCGGCAGCCGGCCGGTCAGCGGGGCGAGGAGCCTCGCCCCCGCGTCGGAGAGCGTGATCAGGGCGGTTTTCATGATGTTGTCTCCTCCGCCTCCGGGACTTCCCGGACCGACGCATCAATGAAACGCAGCGGTTCCAGAAGTGCCGCTGTCGGCGAAGCAAAGCGTTTCGCCCCCGTGCCGGGGAGGGCGATCGGTGAGATGGTCGCGGCGTTCATGGCCTCTTCCCTTTCCGGAAACCGTGGGTGAAGGCGGCGTCGTAGAGCTTCGAGGCGGGGAGGTCGCGAGCGAGCGCCATCCCCACGACGATCAGCGCCGTCGAACGGATTCCGGCCGCCTCCGTTTTCACCGCGATGTCGGCGAGCGTCCCGCGGATGAGGAGTTCCTCCGGCCAAGAGGCGCGGTAGACGACGGCGGCGGGGCAGCCCGGCCCGTAATGGGCGCTCAGGGTAACGGCGACCTCGGCGATCTTTGCGACCGACAGGAAGATGCAGAGGGTCGCGCGGGTCCGGGCGATTCGGTCGAGCTCCTGTACCTCGGGGAGCGGCGTTCGCCCCGCGGTCCGCGTGAGGACGATCGTCTGGGAGATCTCCGGGGCGGTGAGTTCGGTCCGGAGGGCGGCCGCGGCGGCCTGGAAGGCGCTCACCCCCGGGCAGACGTCGTAGGGGATCCCCAGGGTGTCGAGGGCGTTCATCTGCTCGCGCGTCGCCCCGTAGATCGAGGGGTCGCCGGAGTGGAGGCGGACGACGTCGATCCCGCGGTCGCGCGCGTCCCGGCAGACGGCGATCACCTCCTCCAGGGACATCCCCGCGGAGTCGTGGCGCTCGGCCTGGTCCGGGATAAGGGCAAGGACGCCGGGGCTCACGAGAGACCCCGCGTAGATGCAGATCCGGCAGGTCTTCAGCAGTCGCGCCGCCTTGAGCGTGAGGAGTTCCGGGTCTCCGGGACCCGCGCCGACAAAATGGACGATCATGATTTTCCCTTCTCCTGCTTTGTCATTCCCGCGAAAGCGGGAATCCATCGAACGCAAGCCGTTCTGGACTCCTGCTTTCGCAGGAGTGATCATTTAGAAATAGGGCATAGGGGCTCCATCCCCATATTTCCCCGCATGCACGAGGATGATGGAGAGGTAGCCCGCCTCTGGTCCCTCCATCTTCAGGCGGCGGAGGTCCGTCTCGATCCGCTGCTCTGCCATCGTCGCGCGGGAGACGAAGACGCTCGGCTCCAGGAGTCCTTCTCCGTCAAGGAGGTCGAGGAGCTCCGGGAGGCGCTTCCCGATCTTCATCAGGACAACCGTTCCCCCCTGTGCCAACGCCCGTCGGACGGAGTCCAGGTCGTCCGCCGCGGGGACGATGGTCACCGGTTCCCGCCCCTCCCCGACGGGGAATTCGGTCAGTGCCGCCGCCGCGCCGAAGGCCGTGATCCCAGGGACGGTGACGGCGTTCAGATCGGGGATGATCCGCCGGAGCGCCCGTAGCAGGTAGATATATGTCGAGTAGAGGAGCGGGTCCCCGAGGGTGATGAAGCAGGCGTCCTCGCCATCCATCAGAACGTTGGCGACACGTGCCGCCGCCTCGTCCCACCGCTCCGCCAGCTCCTCCCGGTCTGCCGTCATTGGGAAGACGATCTCCTCGATCCGGGTCTCCGGGCCGACGAGGGGTCGGGCGATGGCGAGCGCGACGCTCTCCGACGCCGTTCGCGCCTTGGGGACAAAGAGGTTTCGGCAGGCGCTGATGAGCCGCGCCCCCTTCAAGGTAATCAGCTCCGGGTCGCCTGGCCCGATCCCGATGCCGTAGAGCGTTCCCGTATTCATGATAGCAGTTCTCCCTGAATGATGAGGATGATCGCCCGCGACGAGACCGGAATTCGGATCAGCTCATCGGCGTGGACCTCGCGGAACTTTTCGTCGGGCAAGGTCAGATCTTCGCAAAGGAACACGCGCCGGCCTTTCCCGAGCTCAGGGATCAGGCCGGCGGCCCAGCGGAGCGATCCTTCCCTCCCCCCGAGGATCGCAATCTTTTCGGCAGCGCGCAGATCGGCGGCGGACACCTCCGGATCGGAGCCGTGGGCCGAGATGATCCTCGCGTCCTGCCAGTCGAGGCCGAGTCTTGCGAAGGCGACCTGGATGGAGCTGATCCCGGGGATCACCTCGCAGTTCTCTCGTCCGAAGCGCCGGATCACCGGTTGTGCCAGGCTCGCAATCCCCGGATCACCCGTGGCGAGGATAATCACCTGCCGCCCGGTGTCACGGCGGGAGGCGATCTCGTTGAGGGTTCCCTCGATGTCCACGCCCGAATCGATCCTTTCCGCGGCGACCTCCGGGAAGAACTCCTTCAGGCGCCGGGAGACGATGAGGACGTCGGCCCTCGCCGCGGCCGCCCGGGCCGCCGGCGTAATGTATTCCTCCGCACCGGGTCCACACCCGACGATAATGATCTTCTTTTTCATGATATCAATTCTCCCGATTCATTGGGGACACGATGAGGCATCATGTCCCTAATGAATATCCCAATGCCTGTCGCAAGGCGCGATGCAATTCCACCCGTTTTCATCCCCAGGGGATCAGGTCTCCCGCTTCCCCCAGGATGCGGCCGCTGAGGTCGATGAGGACCACGGCCGCGTTGAGACGCCCCTCCGTCCGTTTGCCGACGGCCTTTCGGATCGCCGCCGCCAGGGTGTTCCCCAGCCTCTTTTTCTCCCCCCCGTCGAGGGGCGCGAAGATTCCCTCGACCGTGGGGGTCTCCGCCGCAGGCCGCCCCAAAATGGCTGCATGCATTTCCGCAACAATGGGGAGTGCGCTCCCCGACCTTCCGGAGTGGGTGTCCCAGCCGCCCGCCGTCAGTTTGGCCAGTTTTCCCGGATGGCCGACCATCAGGAGCGCAGCGAAGGGCTCCCGGGCGGCCTCGTCGATGGCGAACCCCCACTCATTTCCGACCTCCATAACCTGCTCCGGCGTGACGCGGAAATGGCTCCGCGCGGCCCGCTCGCCGATGTGGCCGGGGACGAATACCGGCGCCCGGATGCCCGTGGCTGCCGCCACGCGCAGCGCGCACCGGAGGGTCTCGCGCAGCGCGGAGCAACTGAACGGCCGGACGATTCCCGTTGTCCCGAGGATCGAGAGCCCGCCCGCGATGCCGAGCCGCGGGTTGAAGGTCTTTGCGGCCAGTTCCCGGCCTCCGTCAATCGAGATCGTCACCCGGACGCCGCGGAACGTGACCTCCCGGACCGCCTCCCGGATCATCCGCTGCGGCACGGGGTTGACGGCCGGTTTGCCGGGGGAGACGGCCAGCCCCGGCTTCGTTACCGTTCCCACGCCTTCTCCGGCGGCGAATTCCACCTCGTTGCCTTCGGTCCAGACGACGGCGGCCGCAATCAGCGCGCCGTTCGTCACGTCCGGATCGTCGCCCGCGTCCTTCCGGACCGCCGCCTCCGCCCCTTCGTCCGTCCGCCGGACATGGTCGATCGGCAGACGCCGCCTCTGCCCGTCGGGAAGCGCGATCTCCACCTCTTCGGTCGCCAGCTCTTCCGCGAGAAGCAGCAGGGCCGCCTTTGCCGCCGCCGCGGCGCAGCTTCCGGTGGTGTATCCCTCCCGCAGCGCGCTCACGGTCCGGCCTCCTCAATCCTTTCGGGTTGACTGCCTTCCACAAGGAACAGGACGGCCGCTTTCGCCGCCGCGGCACATCCCCTTGTGATCAATCCATTGCACAGAGCGTTCATGGCCCGATCTCCTCGATTCCCGGGAGGATCATCTCCTTCGGGATCAGCTCCAGCAGCTGCGCCCGAGCCTCCCCGATCGTCAGCGGAAGGCCGTCTATCGGGACGCCGTCGTGCCGTTTCATCTCATACATCAGACGGGAGACGTAGGGAAGCCGGAGTTTCGCCCGGACGATCATCTCCTGGTGGCAGAAGATCTCTTCGGACGGCCCCTGCTGGAGGACCCGCCCGCGGTCGAGGACGTAGATCCGGTTCGCGAAGAGCGGCAGCATATCCACCGAGTGGGTGGCGAGGATCACCGTCATCCGCTCCTCGCGGTTCAGCTTTTTCAGGAGCTGCATCATCTGCGCCTCGCCGGCCGGATCGAGGCCCGCCGTCGGCTCGTCGAGGATCAGAACCGCCGGCCGCATCGCCAGGACGCCCGCGAGCGAGACCCGCTTCTGCTCCCCGAAGCTCAAGTGGTGAATCGCCCGGCCGCGGAGCGGAAGCGCCGCAACGGCCGTGAGCACCTCCGTGACGCGCGCCTGCACCTCCTCCTCCGGAAGGTTCAGGTTCCGGGGGCCGAAGGCGACATCCTCCTCCACGGTCGCGGCGAAGAGCTGGTCGTTCGGGTTCTGAAAGACGAGGCCGACCCGCTTGTAGAGTTCCTCCGCCGAGAGGCTTCCGATCTCCTGCCCGCCGATGGCGATCCGCCCCGACTTTGCCTTGAGGAGGCCGACGAGGAGGCCGATCAGCGTCGTCTTCCCCGAACCGTTCGATCCCAAGACCGCGACGAACTCCCCTTCCGAGACATGGAAATCGACGCCGGATAGCGCCTCGGTGCCGTCGTCGTAAGTGAAGTGAACCCCGGTGACCGCGATCGCCTTCATTTGCTTACCCCCCATTCCAGGAGCCGGGCGGAGACGATGCCGATCAGGCAGAGGGCCGTGATCAGCCGGTCTCTCCGGCCCAGCGCCGGGAGGGGGCCGAAGGGCATCGTCCCCCTGTAGCCGCGAAGCCTCATCGCGTCGTGTGTCCGCTTCGCCTGTTCCAGCGAATGGATGATCGTCGACCCGGCAAGCGCCGTGAACGATCTCATGGCGCGGCCCCGCGCCGTGTAACCCAGGCGAAGTCTCTGGGCCGCGGCCAGATCCGCCACCTGGTCCATCAGAACAAAGATGTAACGGTACATAAGGATGGCGATCTCCAGCCAGTTCCGGGAGATCCTGAACCAGCGGAATGCCTGGAAGATCCGATGCGCCGGTGTGACGACGCTCAGCAGAAAGACCACCGAGACGGAGCCGAGGACCCGGGCCCCCAGGAGAGCCCCCTGGCGGAGCCCCTCCGCCTTCGCCGTGAAATGCCACCCTGCAACGGTAAAGGCGAAAAGAGGCGTCGTCCCCGTGAAAAAGGTTTGGATGACAACCAGGACCGCCACGATCGAGAGCGGCGCGGCAAGACGCGCGGTGACGAGCTTTGCCGGGATCCGGAGGGTGGCGACGGTTCCGAGACAGACGCCGAAAACGCAAAGCGGTAGAACGACCCTCTCCGCGGTCAAGACCGCGATCAGCGCGGCGAGGGCGATCACGAGCTTTGCCCGCGGATCGATCCGGGTCAGGGCGTTGTCCCGGTAGGTGAAGATGTCCGAAAAAAGGTCAAACATGTTTCTCGTCTCCGACGTCGCGCCTTGGCGGAAAGAGGACCCGAAAGTTGTATCCCCCGATGAATCCCCCGACAATCCCGGCAACCAGAAAAACGAACAGCAAAAGATCGCCCTGGTCGGTGTTGATGAACGGTTCGCGCGCCGTCCGTCCGGCCTTCTCCGCGAATTTCTCGATCACCGTTTCGTCAACGCCCGACCAGGAGGCGGCCCGGCCGGGCGGGCACGCCGGCCCGGCGAGGAGAAGTCCCGCAAACGTAAGGATCAAAACCGCTCTCTTCATGCCGCACCTCCCGCCGCCGCCATCCTGAGCAGTTCCGGCTTGCGGTTCCGGACGAAGCGGAGCGCCCCGGCGCAGAGGATCCCTTCGAGGATGCCCAAGGGGAGCTGTGTCGGTACGAAGGCGATCAGGATCAGCGAGAACATCGCCGAGAACGAACTCCCGGCATGGAAGGCGGCGGTAAGCTCGAAGGAGGTCATGGCGTAGGTGGCCCAGTCGGAGAGCAGTCCCGCCAGAAAGGCGGCCGCTATCCACGGGACCCCCAGGCGGCGGGCGATCAGCCAGGTCCCGAAGCCGACATAGGAGCCGGCCACGCCCATCGCTACAATGTTCGCCCCAAGGGTGGTGAGCCCCCCATGGGCAAGAAAGAGCGCTTGAAGCGTGAGCGCGATGCTCGCGACGACGACGGTGAGCCCAGGACCGATCAGGATCGCGGCGATCCCCGTCCCGCAAGGGTGCGAGCAGGTTCCGGCGGTGGGAACTGGGATGGGCATGCAAGAGATGAGGAAGACCGCCGCTCCGACAAGGCCGACGAGCGGTTTGAAGTACGGGAACTCTTCGTTGCGACGCTGAAGCTCCCGGAGACCCAGGGCGACAAAGGGGATGGCAACGACGTACCAGAGCACCGCCCAGGAGGCAGGCAGGAGGCCTTCTGAGATGTGCATGGCGAAGGCCGGTGCGGGCAGCGATGCCAATACCCCGGCTATGGCGGCGACAACCGCCGCAAAGCGGCTTGCGTATCGTTTCTTTGTCCAAATTCCGTCCATATCTCCTCCTTTGTTTGCGTGGTTTGCGTATAGACACCCGCTTGATTTTGAAACACCGGGACGCTGGAACCGGGATCTCCTGCGGACCAGCGGGTAGAACCCTCCCTGTTTCTCCCAGTGTATGGTTTATCCTCTCTTACTCCAGCCGTGAGTCACCGCCCGGTTCTCCGGGATGGCAGTCGATCGGCGCCGGAGAGAGTTCCCGAACGTCGCGGAACTCCATAGACTCCTCGATCCGCTTTTCGACGAGCGAAACGAGGACATCGTCGTAGCCGAGGTGCCTGCCAAGGACCAAACGGACTTCCGGGTGCTTTGCAACCGCTTCTCGGAGCATCTCCGGGATGTCTTCGCGGAGGTGGACGCCGAAGTGGAGAAAGTAGGGGAGGACGATCACGCTCTTTGCCCCCTGGCGAACGCATTGATCGAACGCCTCGTCGAACGGGATCCCACGGCCGGACATCCGGCAGGTCGCGACGATCCCGCCGAGCTTCACCCGCAGTCCCTCTGAAATCCGTTCCATGTCGTCGTCGGCGCCCGCGGCGCGGCTTCCGTGGCCGATCAGGATCACAGCCCGCATTACCGCCTCTTCTCCCATGGATCACTCCTTTGATAAATAGGGACAGCTCCCGATTATTTCTCCGGCAACCATCATTGTAAAAACCGTCATTCCCGCCCCCGCTTGCGCGGGGGCAAACTCGATAAGTAGGGAACAGTCGCTGATTTACATCTTCTTTTCTGTTCCCGCGAGGCCGCAGAGGGCGTGGATGACGCTCACCGCGAGCGGGCTTCCCCCGCGGCGGCCGGCGAGCGCGATGTACGGAACGCCCTGCGCCATCAGCTCCTCCTTGCTCTCCACGACGTGGACGAAACCGACCGGCATCGCGACGACGAGGGCCGGCCGGAGCCCCTCTTCGACGATCATCCGGTTCAGCTCCATCAGCGCAATCGGGGCGTTTCCAAAGGCTGCGATCGCCCCGGCGATAAAGGGCCGGGCCTTCTCGATCGCATGGAGCGAGCGGGGGAGGCCGGTCCGCCGGGCCGTACGTTCGATATCCTCGTCGGCGATGTGGCAGATGAGGCTCTCCTTCCGGTAAAACCCGCAAACGCCCCGCAGGCGGGCGAGGGAGATCCCCGAGCGGATCATGTTCGAGTCGACGATGAGCGAACGGCAGCCATGAAGGGCCGCGACGCCGGCGGCGATCGCATCCGGAGAAAAACGGACCGCCTCCATGATCCCGAAATCGCCGGTCGTGTGGATCATCCGGCGCACGATTTGCCACTCCTCCGGCGTGAACCGGTGGGCCGGGGCCTCCCGGTCGATGATCTCCATCGATTTCGCTTCGATCTCCGGCCCGTTCAGCGGCGCGTCGAGAAAGGCGCGGATCAGCGGGCGTCCGGGTGTTTCGTTCATGGCGTACCTCCGCATCGTTCGAGAAAACGGGCGACCGCCGCCGGCCGGGAGGCGTAGTGGAGGTGCAAGTAGCTCGCGAGGATAGCCCCGTTTTGATATCCCTCGGTTTCGACCGTATCCGTGCGGCGGCGCCGGAGGGAATAAACCTTCCGCCAGGCCGGGTCGGAGGCCGGGTCGTCGATCAGCTCCGAATAGTGGAATTCGTGTCCCCGCAGGAACTCCCCACGGCGGCCCCATAGGGAGTCCTCCGTCAGGGCGACCTCCACGTAGCCGAGCGCCTTCTTGCCGGTGAGCATGCGCGTCCGGGCGGGGAGGACGCCGGCGAGGGGGTAAAAGCGGCCGTCCGCCTCGATTCCCCGAGAGAGATACATGAGCCCTCCGCATTCGGCGTAGAGGGGTCTTCCGGAGCCGGCGTAAGCGCGGATCGCAGCGAGCATCTCCCCGTTTTCCGCAAGGCGCTCTGCGTGGAGTTCCGGATAGCCTCCCCCGAGGTAGAGACCAAAGAGCCCCTCCGGCAGGCGGCGGTCGTCGAGGGGAGAGAAAAAGAGGACCTCGCAGCCCGACGCCTGAAGGGCGTCAAAGAGATCCTGGTAATAGAAGTGGAAAGCGGCGTCCCGTGCGACGCCAATGCGCAGACGGCAGTGTGATGGAGCGAATTCAGGCGTTCCGATCGCGGGGGTTGCCACCGGAGGTTCGGATCTTTCCGCTACGTTCGGTTCGGGAAAGAGCGTCATTTGGCAGGAATCGGGCGCATCGCTCCGTTTGCCGGGATCGAGACGAGCGGTTGCCTTGGTCGTTTTCGTCAGCATTTTCGGGAAGAGCGTCTCCAACGACAGGTATTGTTCCAGTGCATCGGCGAGGGCGTCGAGGAGGGACTCCGGGAGTTGCCCCCGGTCGGCAGTTACGAGGCCGAGGTGTCGGGAGGCAAGCTCCGGAAAGGCCCCGCGAGGGATCACCCCCAGAAGCGGCGGCAGGCCGGCTGTCTGGAGGGAGTCGGAAAGCAACGCAGCATGGCGCTCCGAACCGCAGTGATTCGCGACGACTCCTGTGAAGCGGAGATCCGTCTGGAATGTCGTATAGCCCTTCACGAGCGCGGCAAAGCTCCGGCCCATCCCGTGAACGTTAACGACAAGAATAACGGGGGCGTCCAACAGGCGGGCGATCTCCGCCGTGCTTCCCTCATCGCTTTGCACATCCGCCCCGTCGAAGAGCCCCATGACCCCTTCGACGAGGGCGCAGTCGGCGTCAGACGTGGCCCGCGCGAAGAGACGGCGGCAATGGTCGTGACCGGCCATCCAGCCGTCAAGGTTATAGCAGGGGCGTCCGGAGGCGAGGGCGAGATAGGTCGGGTCGAGGAAATCCGGTCCCACCTTGAACGTCTGGGTTTCCCGACCCCGGCGGGCGAGCGCGCGCGCCAGCGCGAGCGTAAACGAGGTTTTCCCCGCACCGCTGTGCGTTCCGGCGATGACGAGCGTCGGGCAACGGGTCATCAGAATTCCACTCCCTTTTGAGCCTTCCGGCCGCTATCGAATCCGTGCTTGATACAGCGGACCTCGGAAACGGTGTCGGCGGCCTTGATCAGTCCTTCCGTGGCGCTCCGTCCGGTCAGAACGACGGTGCAATCGGGAGCCGCCTCGTGGAGAACCGCCAGGACGGCATCCTCGGTAAGCAACTTCAGGGCGACAGTCATGCAGACCTCGTCGAGGACGACCAGTCCATAGCGTCCCGAGAAGGCCGCCTCACCGGCGATCCGGAGTCCTTCTTCCGCCGCCCGGCGGTGGTCCGCAAATCGCGGGTCGGTTGGGCGCGGTACGAAACCGAGGCCCGTCACGACGATCTCGACGTCGGCCATCGCTTTCAGTGCGGCGAACTCGCCGGTCTCCGTATCGGACTTGACGAACTGGATTACCGCGACCGGGATGCCGTGGCCGTGCGCCCTGAGGGCCATCCCCAGTGCTGCAGTCGTCTTTCCCTTTCCATCGCCGGTGAAGATCAAAATCCTGCCTGCGTCTTTCATCGGATGAGACCCCTTTCCAGAATGACGGTCACCCTTTTTTATCACATTTCCATCAGCGCGGTGATTCCCCAGCGCGCCGCCAGGAAAACCGCGACGGCGATTCCCGTCGCCGCATACATCATACGATTCGCGGCGAGGATCTTCCCGCGTGCGAGCGTCACGACCGGATCGCCGATCTCCGGCAGGTTTACGGGTCGCCCCCGCCGTTGCATGACGCCCCCCAGACGGATTCCCAACGCCCCGGCAAACGCCGCCTCCGCGATCCCCGCATTGGGACTCATGTGTTTTCGACCGTCGCGCCGGGCGATTCTCCAGGCGGCGGAGGCGTTCTGCCCCGTGAGTGCTGCGGCGGCGGTGATGATCGGTACCGCGAGACGCGCGGGGAGCCAGTTCGCCCCGTCGTCGATCTCCGCGGCGGTCCGGCCGAAATCGATGTAGCGTTCGTTCCGATAGCCGATCATCGAATCAAGCGTGCTCGCCGCCTTGTAGGCCATTGCCGCGATCGGTCCTCCGAGCGCCGCGAAGAAGAGCGGGGCAATGATCCCGTCCACGGTGTTCTCGGCGACGCTCTCCACGGCCGCGCGGACGACCTCCGGTTCGGTCAGGCGCTCCGTGTCGCGTCCGACCAGCCACGAGACGAGGCGCCGCGCCTCGGCCAGATCGAATCTTGCGAGCGCCCGGTAGACCCCGTTGCTGTGGTTGGCGAGGTCGCGCGCGGCGAGCGTCGTGTAGAGAAGCAGGATGGAAACCGCGTCCCCGAGGCGGGGATGGACCCATCCCGCAACCCCGATCATCGCGCCCGTTGCCAGGACCGCCGTCAGGATGACCGCAAGCGCCGTCAAACTTCCCGCGAGACGGGCGTCCGGAATCGCCCGCCGGGCCGGTTCCTCCAGCGCCGCGATCAGACGGCCGATGAGGCGGACCGGGTGGGGCAGCCACCGGGGATCCCCGAAGGACAAGTCGAGCAGCAGTGCGATTGCGATCTGGTATTCCAGCCTCATGAAATTAAATTCCCATGATTTTATAAATCTCGTCCATCTTAAGCGAGCGCCGCACCGCTTCGGCGAGGCGGTCGAGGGCCGGCTCCAGGTCGTAGATGGCCGCGATCCGGCCAAGCGGGGCGAGGCCCCGTCTTTTGCGGAGGCGGTCGATGAACCAGCGGCGGAAGCCGTCCGCGTCGAAGATCCCGTGGAGGTAGGTCCCCCAGAGGAGGCCCGTCTCCGTTCCGACGCCGATGCTTTCGCCGTCCTCCCGCCGGATCAGCGGGGCGAGGTCGCCGCCGTCGGTTCGGCCGTGGTGGATCTCGTAACCGCGGACCTTGCAGTCCGAGGCGAGGTGGCGGGCGGCGGCGCGCGTCAGGGTCTTCTCCCTGGCGAGCTCCGTCCGGACGGGGAGGAGTCCCAGCCCGGCCACTGTTCGTCCGCCGGCGGACTCGATCCCGAAGGGGTCGGCGATCTCCCGGCCCAGGATCTGGAAGCCGCCGCAGATCCCGATGATCTCCGTCTTCCCTGCACCTGCGAGATCGAAAATCCGCGATGCGATGCCTTTTGCCTGCAGATCGGCCAGATCGCCGATCACGTTTTTGCTCCCGGGAAGGATCACGGCATCCGGCTCGCCCAGCTCGTCCGGCCGCCGGACCACGCGCAGGCGGACGTCCGGTTCGATCCGGAGCGGGTCGAAGTCGGTGAAGTTCGAGATGTGGGCGAGATCGACGACGGCGATGTCGACATGCTCGTCTTCGGGGGTGCGGCCGTCGATCAGGCCGTCCTTGAAGCTGACGGAGTCCTCCTCGGGGAGGCCTAGATCGTGCAGGTAGGGGACGACGCCGAAGACGGGGCGTCCGGTCCGGCGGAGGATGTAGTCGTGCGCATCGGCGAGGAACGCCTCCTGACCCCGGAAGCGGTTCACGACGAACCCCTTGACCAGCGCCCTTTCCCGCTCCGTCAGGCACTCCATCGTCCCGATAAACGAGGCGTAGACGCCCCCCCGGTCTATGTCGCCGACGATCAGGACGGATGCCTCCGCGTAGAGGGCCATGTTCATGTTTACGATGTCCCGTTTCTTGAGGTTCACCTCGGCGGGGCTTCCCGCCCCCTCCAGGACGATGACGTCGTGTTCGGCGGCGAGCGAATCGTACGCCTCGCGCGCGACGGCAAAGGGAGGGGTGCGGTCGCGGGTGTACTCCCAGAAATCCATGTTTCCGACCGGCTTTCCGAGGATGATCACCTGGGAGCCGGTGTCGCTGTTCGGCTTGAGGAGGACGGGGTTCATCCGGACGTCCGGGTCGAGCCGGCACGCCTGGGCCTGGACCACTTGCGCCCGCCCCATCTCGCCCCCCCCGCGGGTCACGTAAGTGTTGAGCGACCTGGTCTGCGCCTTGAACGGGGCGACCCGGAAGCCGTCCTGGAGCAGGATCCGGCACATCGCCGCGGCGAGGATGCTCTTCCCTGCGTTGGAGCCGGTTCCCTGGAACATGATCGCGGGCGTCCGCCGCCGGACGGGTTTTCTGTTAGCAATTCCCAGAACCTTCCGGAGGGCGCCGAGGAGGCGGTCGTTCTCCGCTTCCGTCCGGACGGCGATGCGGAAGAACCGGCGGTCGAGGCCGGCGAAGTTCGCGCAGACGCGGATCGCGATCCCGTCGGCAAGGAGGCGTTGGGCGATCTCCTGGGCGTCGAGGTTCCTCCGGTCGGACCGCAGGAGAAGAAAATTCGCCGTCCCCGGATAGACGGTGAGACCCGGCAGCGCCTGGAGCGCCGCGAACAGACCTTCCCGCCGGTCGCGGACGAAGCGGAGGGTCTCCTCCGCGTAGGCCGTGTCGCGGAGCGCCGCCGCGCCGGCGGCCTGGGCGAGCGTGTTTACGGACCAGGGGGGCGTCCGGTCGCGGAGGCGCCGGATCAGTTCCGGGGCCGCAACGACGCCGCCCAGGCGGAGGCCCGGCATCGCGTAGAACTTGGTCAAGGACTTGAGAATGATGATATTCGCCGGGCGGCCGGACTCGATCAGCGTCTCCGCTTCCGGGGCGAAATCGGCGAAGGCCTCGTCGCTGACGAAAACGGTGTGCGGATGGCGGGATGCGAGATCCCGCAAGGCGGCGGCCGGAATCATGTGTCCGGTCGGGTTGTTCGGCCGGCAGAGGAAGACGATCTCATCCCCCCGGAGCGCCGCTGTGATCACCGCGAGGTCGGGGGCGAAGCCATCTTTCTCCCGAAGGGGAAGCCGCTCCACGGCGAGACCGGCGAGCTCCGCCGCGCGTTCGTAATCCACATAGGCGGGGACGGGGATCAGGGCGCGCCCTTTTCCGAGGAGCTGCGGGAGAAGGTAGAGGAGCTCTATCGAACCGTTCCCCATCAGGATCTCGTTTTCCGCGACGCGGTACCGCACCGCGAAGGCCCGGACGAGGTCGGTGCAATCCGGATCGGGGTAGTGGACGAGATCGCCGGTCCGTGCGCTGATCCACTCCCGGAACCCCTCCGGCGGCCCCAGCGGGTTGATATTCGCAGAAAAGTCGAGGATCTCCCCGACGGGTTTCCCCGCGGCCAGCGCAAGTTTCAGAAGATTTCCGCCGTGGCGTTCCGTCATGCGCCGCCTCCGTATAGCCAGGCCGAGGCGACGAGGGCGGGAACGAGTTCGGTCAGCTCGCAGGCCGCCCCCAGTGTATCACCGGTGAGGCCGCCGATCCGTCGCCGGACGCAGGCCGTAAAGAGGAGGGCGAAGAGAAAAGAGCCCACCCCCGCAATCAGCCCGGACACGCCGCCCGCCAGGCCGCCCGCGGCGATTAAAAATGTTAGCGCCCAGAGGGCGTGGCTCCGGGAACGATTCCGGTGAAAGATGCCGACCAGGCCCTCCGGACGGGCGTAAGGGAGGAGGGCCATCTGGATGAGGAGGGCGGAGCGGCCGGCGACGGGCGTCAGCAGAAGGACCCATGCGCGTGAAGGTCTGTAGACCGAGGCGATGATCGCGATTTTGAGCGCGACCACGCAGACGATGGCGGCGACCCCCATCGGCCCGGTCCGGCTGTCCCTCATGATCTCGAGGATCCGCTCGCGCGGGCGGGAGCTGAAGAAGCCGTCCGCCGTATCGGCGAGGCCGTCCGTATGGAGGCCGCCGGAGACGGCGATCAGCAGGATGACGGCAAAGACGCTCGTCACGCCGATGGGAAAGAGGAGTCCGAGACCCCGGTCGATCAGTGCGACCGCGATGCCGATCCCAAGGCCGACGACCGGGAAGAAAGGGATGGATCCCTCCAGCGCCCGCTCGTCGGGGCTGAGACCCCGGGGTAGAGGCAGGATCGTCAGGAATTGGAGCGCCGCGAGAAACCTCTTCATGATGCCCTCACAAAAAGCCGCAACAGCCGCGATCCCGGAACGCCGAAGTCCTCTTTCATGCGCTTGCCTTCGATACCATCGCCTCGTCAAACGTGGCCACCTCGGTGAGGACCCGGACGGCGGCCTCGATGAAATTCATCGCCAGCGCCGCCCCCGTTCCCTCGCCGAGGCGGAGGTCGAGGTCGATCAAAGGCTGCTTTCCCAGGAGCTCCAGCGCGATCCGGTGGCCCTGCTCCACGCTCCGGTGGGCGGCGATCATGTACTCGGCGGCCGCGGGGCAGAGCGCGTGGGCGATGAGCGCTCCCGCCGCGGATATGAAGCCGTCTATGACAACCGGCTTCTTCAGCGCGGCGGCGCCCAGGATCAGCCCCGCGATCCCGCCGATCTCGAAGCCGCCGACCTTGGCCAGGACGTCCAGTCCATCCTTTGGGTCCGGCCGGTTGATCCGCAGGCATTTTTCGATGATGCGGACCTTGTGTGTGAACTGCTCATTGTCGATCCCGGTGCCGTGGCCGGTCACCTCCGCTGCCGGATGGCCGCTGAAGGCGGCGACGATTGCGCTGCTCGGCGTCGTGTTCCCGATCCCCATATCCCCGGTGCCGAAGAGATCGACCGTCTCCGCGGCCTTCCTTGCGATATCGATGCCGGCTTCAACGGTGCGAACGGCCTCCTCGCGGCTCATCGCCGGCCCCTCGGCCATGTTTCTCGTGCCGGGACCGATCCGCCGGGAGAGGATCTTCCCGGCGGCGGCAAGCCCGCTCATGTCTCCGGCAACGCCCATGTCCACGACGGTGACGGTGGCGCCCACCTGGCGCGCCAGCGCGTTGATCCCCGCACCGCCGGCTACGAAATTGTAAACCATCTGCGGCGTCACCTCCTGGGGATACTTGCTCACTCCCTCGGCAACGACGCCGTGATCCCCGGCCATCGTGAAGATCGCTTTTCGGGCGATGGGCGGACGCATGGATCGGGTGATTCCGGCGAGATCCTCGGCGAGGTCGAGGAGGCGGCCGAGGGCCCAGTAGGGCATCGTCAGCGCCTCCAGGCGCCGGTGGGCCTGCGCCCGGAAGGCGGCGTCCTGGGGAACAATGGCGGAAAGGGTATCGTGCAGCAAATTCATTTCAACTCCTTGGATTTCAGATTTAGCGGGATTCCGGAGACGACGAGCGTTACCGTGTCGGCCGCCGCTGCGAGCTCCTGGTTGCAGCGCCCGGCGATGTCCCGGAAACGCCGCGCCGTTTCGTTGTCGGGGACGATCCCCATCCCCAGTTCGTTCGTGACAAAAATGACCGTTCCGCCGAATGCCCCGCAGGAATCGGTCAGTTCCCGACAGCGGCCGGCCGCGGCCTCTTCGGTAAAAATATCTCCCCGCTTTTCCGCCTCGTAGAGGAGGTTGTTGATCCAGAGGGTCAGGCAGTCGACGAGAAGAACCCGGCAGCCCACCGCCCGGCGGATGACGCCGGCCAGATCGACGGTCTCCTCGATCGTCTCCCAACCCTTTCCGCGCCGCGCGTCCCGGTGTTTCCCGACGCGTTCCTCCGTCTCCGGATCGATCACCGGACAGGTTGCGATGTAGGCGCGCGGGCCGGGCAGGGCCTCCGCCGTCTTCTCAGCGAAGGCGCTTTTGCCGCTCCGGCTGCCGCCGGTGATGAGGATGATCTTCGCCATTCAATCCATCTCCAGGTGGCGCCGGTCGTTGAGAAGGGTCAGAACGCCCTTCCCGCCGTCGATCCGGATCTCCGAAATGGACGCCGGCTGGACGTCAAAGAGGAGGTGGGCCCGGTCCGGAAGCCCCAGGAAATGGCAAATGAGGAACCGGATGACTCCCCCGTGCGTGAAGACGACAGCCGTCCCGGCGGGATCGGCGGCGATACGTCCGGCCGCCGCCCCGATCCGCTTCCGGAAATTTCCGATGCTCTCGCCGTCCGGAAAGGCGAAATCCTCCACCAGGGCGGCCCAGCGATCGACGGCCGCGGGATCTGCGGCGAGGATTTCCGCGAAACCCATCCCCTCCCAGCGGCCGAAGTCGATCTCCCGGAGGTCGGAATCAACAGCGAAATTTGCACCCCGGCCCAGCGCGCGTTCGGCCGTCTCGATGGTCCGGCGAAGCGGACTCACGAGGAGGCTCACCCCGTTCAGCAGCCGGACGAGCGGTCCGGCGAGGGCGGCCGCCTGGCGCCTTCCCTCCGCAGAGAGCGGCGCATCCGTCCGGCCGATATACCGGCCCCGGCGGCGATCTCCGAGATCGCCGTGACGGATGAGGATCAGACGCTCTGCCATCCTGTCTCCCCCTCCACGCTTTGTTGCCTCCCTTCCGCCCGGTTGCCGACGATATGAAACGGCCCGAAGGAAGCGCCGAGCCTCCTTGCCCATAAAAAAATCCCCGCGCCTTGCGACGTGGGGATGCCGTATTTCATCCTCAATCCGATTCCGATCCGCGGCCCCTCTCCACGGGGGTCATAACAAACAGGACAGCCTGCGGGCAGGTCTTCTGGCTTCCGGATCAACCTCCGGCCGTGCCTTCCCATCCATCTAAGGATAGTGACGTCGAGCGGCCTTTGTCCCCGGTTACAGCGGCGGGACCGCGACGGACTTGCACCGTCTTCCCTATCGCCTTTAAAGGGCGACCCGCAGGGATGGCCCTACCCATAATACAGCGCGCGGATGCTGTCAAGGGGAATATACCGCACTGCCGCACGCGAAACTCCCGTTGATCCCCCTCAGGATATCCGGACGAGGTCCTTGATCCGGTGGGGGGAGCGGAAGTCGGCGAGCGCCTCGGTCAATGCCGCCGCCGAATCGGAGAGCCCCTCCGGCAGCGTCCAGACGTATTTCCGGGGCAACTGGCGTATTGTTGCCAACAGAAAACAGAAAACAACTTGACATAAATATCAATATTGATACTATACATGCCATGGCCAAAATCGAAGATATCCTTCTACAGATGAAAAGAAATCCATCGGATGTCAGATTTTCTGACTTGAGCAAGGTCTGTATTTATTATTTCGGTCAGGCGCGACAGAAGAACGGAAGTCACCATGTTTACAAGACGCCGTGGCAAAGAGATCCGCGGATCAACATACAAAATCACAAAGGAAAGGCCAAGGCGTACCAGGTGAAGCACGCACTGCTGGCTATTGAGAAGTTGGAGGTTGAACATGCCGCTGAAAAATGATCGTTATACATACCGCGTAACCTGGTCTGAAGATGATCAGGAATATGTAGGCTTATGTTCCGAATTTCCAAGCTTGAGCTGGCTGGACGAAGAACCGGAATCGGCTCTGAAGGGTATCCGAGAGGTTGTCGAGAGCGTTATCAATGATATGACGCATACCGGCGAAGAGGTGCCTCAACCGATTGCCTGTAAAAGATACAGCGGTAAATTTATGGTTCGCGTTCCTCCTGAAGTTCACAGAAACCTTGCCATTCAGGCAGCGGAATCAGGTGTCAGCCTAAACCGGATTGCTGGAGCGAAGCTAAGCCGATAGCAGGATCAAGGGCAATTTTGTATTGTGATGCTTCCGAAGCTATGCAAATACAAGTCAATGCCTCATCCAGTCCTTTGAATTTATTGACTTCGGCTTGAAAGGCGTAAAGTCTTGACAGCCTATTATCTGTTCCTGTAGAATCCGACTGCGCCTTACCTTTTGAAAAACAAGCACATAACATGGAGAACAAAACAACTTTGAGCAAGATAGCGATAATTGATATAGACAACACCCTCTGGCAATTCAGCGACGCGTTCTATCTGGAGTTGAAGAAAATAAACAAGAATTTTCCATCACCCGATCAGTGGTGCACCTACGACATTTGGGAGGGATATTGTTCAGTAGAGGATTTTATCGCTGCGATCAGCACGATTCACCATAATCAGGACAATGACCGATACCACCCCTACCCGGAATCACAGGGCTTTCTGTCATCACTGAAAGAACAGGGTTATCATGTCATCCTTGCCAGCCACCGTATGCAGGAAATGAGACAGCCGACCGAACGATGGCTCGCAAGGCACAGGCTTCCCTACGATGAGCTTCATCTTTCCCTGGATAAGACTGTTCTCTTTCCAACGGCTGATGTCGTTGTGGATGATTCGCCGCTGACACTTGAAATAGCGATAGAAAATGGAGCTCTGGGAGCTGGATTATCGTTCCCTTGGAACAGGGCTTATGCCGGTAACAGGTTCAATCTTTTTCAAAACCTTAATGAGGTGCTGGACTACATTCTGAAGTCATCCTCGAAAAAAAGCCCCCATGTCATATTACCAAATAGGTCCGTAAAAGCCTTCCTGTTATAAATGGATCCCCTATAAAAGACAAAAAAGATAAGAAATGACGGGCCCAAGCTTGTGTCTGCCCAGGAATTGAGAAAGGCTATGTCTTTTTCCTCAGAATCAGAGAGCCCAGTGCGCCTGCGAAGGAGACTATCGCAGACAGGATAAAGGCATTGGTGAAAGTACCCGTCGCGTCCTTTATATATCCACCTATTGCAGGTCCCAACGCCTGGCCTATGCCGAAAAAGAGGGTTATAAAGCCGAGGCCTGCCGGCGCCAGTCTGCCGCCTACCGCATCACCAGAGGCTGCTGCCATAATTGTGGGTATTGAGAAAGCAGCAATACCGAACACTATTGCAGACACATAAAAACCGGTGTAATCTTTCCAGTAGGCCAAGATGATGTATGAGAGCGCGAGGGTTAGATATGCGATCATGGAGCCGTATCTCCTGCCGAGGACATCTGATATCCAGCCATAAATAACACCGCAAAAAATACTGAGGACGCCGAGCACGGCAAATATCCTTCCTGCGGCAACAGAAGCAACGCCCATTTCTTTCGTAAGGTATGCAACAAAAAATGTGAGGTAAATGACATAGGAAAACCCGTACATGAAATAAACACAACCAAGCTTCCATATCTCCGGTTCCACCACCACATCTTTGAATGCAGAAAACAAGGTAACCTTTGGTCCGCCTTTTTGTCCCTCTTCTCCACCATAAATAGATAAACCTTTTTCTTCCGGGTTATTTCTTAAAAGCGCATAACAGGCGAATGCAAGAATAAAGACAGTAATGCCCAGCAAGAACCATGCATATCTCCACCCTTCCTTCCCGAAGGCCGCTATGACAGGCGGGAGCACGATCCCGGAAAAAAAGAGCCCGATTCCAATACCACCAGAAACGATGCCCGTTGCCAGACCTCTTTTTTTCATAACAAACCAGGCAGCAGGGAGAGCCATAATGGGGACATAACTCGCTCCGTTTCCTATTCCTGTGATGAGCCTCATAAAAAATGCGTAAATGAAAGAATTTGAAAAACCGGTAAGAAAAAGGCTTACACCTATTAAAAGAAGAGATATGAAGACAACTCTTCTCACCCCGAAACGGGCTGCAAAAAAACCTCCGATGATGGCGAGGCAGAGATACCCTATGAAGTTACCCGTTGCGATAGAGCCTAACTGTGTATAACTCAGCGCCAGACCATCCTTCATAGATGGCAATATTACAGAATATGACATCCTTCCGAAGCCATGGGCGAGGATTGTAACAAGTGCCCCTGTAAGTGCAATAACCCACGCATAATGTAACTTTTTCATATGCCCCTCCTTTTGATTCATTTTTAAATTTTATTTGCATATTGTCAACAGTTTTCAGAATCCGCAGAAAATATTTTTGTTCAGTTTTCACCTTGTTGATGCCAAATACAAGTCAACGCCGCAACCATCAGGAACAATTTATTGGTAATGATCACCAGAATCCCAAACCGCATATTTTGTGGCCAATATTATTTCATGCAATAATTTTGCTTGACAGGACGATTCTGATGAATATAATCCCCACCAAAATAGTAGAATTGGTAGAGATGGAGACGGGGATATCCGATGAAACTGTCAACCAGGGGCAGATACGGGGTGAGACTGATGCTGGAGCTGGCTCTCCATTACGGGGAAGGGCCGATCCTGCTGAAGGAGATCGCCGAACGCCAGGGGATTTCCGAAAAGTATCTCTGGCAGCTCATCAACCCGCTGAAGACGACGGGACTTGTGACCTCTCAGCGCGGGATGCACGGCGGATATGCCCTCGGAAAGGCGCCGGAGGTCATCACCGTCAAGGAGATTCTCCAGATCCTGGAAGGGTCGCTTTGTCTGGTCGATTGCGTCGACAACCCGTCGCTCTGTGAGCGGGCGCCGTCCTGCATCTCCAGAGACATCTGGGGGGAGGCGTCGAGGAGCATGCAGCTGACACTTCAGAACACGACGCTGGCAGCGATGGTGGAAAGACAGAAGCACAAGGCGGAGGTGAATCGTGAAGCGAGACAATAATCTTAGGAATATTTTGATGTGCATGTGTTATAACACCGAGCGGGGAGGTCTGTTCATGTGAAGGCGGTTCGCATCCATGAATGAGGCAGCCCGCTGACCGGGAGAGGTCCAGCGGGTTTTTTATTACATACAAAACGAAACGGTCTTTAAAGGTGTTTTCTCACCCGCGTATCTTTTACCGGGGAGCGAACACCAAGGCGGCCGCAGGGAAAGAACCCATGAAAGCTGTATTAAAAACGGAATCCTCGGAAACGACGCCGGATGGCTGTAACCGCTCCCTCGGGATCGTTGAGACGCGGTATTACACCTTTGCCGAACCGCCCGGGACGCTCGCGCTCGAGAGCGGGGAGACGCTGGGGCCGGTGACGCTCGCCTATGAAACCTATGGAACGCTGAATCCGGAAAAGTCCAATGCGATCCTCGTGCTGCATGCCCTTTCCGGGGATGCCCACGCGGCCGGACTCCTCCGGGATGAAGAGGCCCCCGGCTGGTGGGACGCGATGATCGGGCCGGGGAAGCCTTTCGACACGGACCAATATTTCGTGATCTGTTCCAATGTGATCGGGGGATGCAAGGGAAGCACGGGCCCTTCCTCCGTGAATCCGCAGAGCGGGCAACCCTACGGAACGGAATTCCCCTTCGTCACGATTGCCGATATGGTCCACGCCCAACGGCGCCTGATCGATTTTCTCGGAATTGACCGGCTGCTCTGCGTGGTAGGCGGTTCGATGGGGGGGATGCAGGCCCTCCAGTGGGTGGCCTCCTATCCCGAGCGGGTCCGGTCCGCCATCCCCATCGCCACGGCGCTGAAGCATTCGCCGCAGCAGATCGCCTTCAACGAGGTGAGCCGACAGTCGATCATGGCCGATCCGGCCTGGCGGGAGGGAAACTATTACGAAACCGGTCAGCCGGAGAAGGGGCTCTCGGTGGCCCGGATGATCGGCCACATCACCTTCATGAGCGACCAGTCGATGGAGGAGAAGTTTTCCCGGAAACTGAAAAAAGGCCATCTCAATTTCAATTTCGATGTGGACTTCGAGGTGGAGGGGTACCTCCGGTACCGGGGTGCGAATTTTGTCAAGCGCTTTGACGCAAACTCCTATCTTTACATTACGAAGGCGATGGACTATTTCGATCTTTCCGGCGGAAAATTGATCAACGGCAGGGCGGTTGACACCCGCTTTCTGGTCATCTCCTTCCAGTCGGACTGGCTCTATCCCTCGTATCAGTCCCAGGAGATCGTCCGGCAGTTGAAGCTCAAACGGGTCGATGCGACCTACTGCGAGCTGAAATCAACATATGGCCACGACGCCTTTCTGGTGGAATTAGAGGGGCAGACGACCCTGATCCACCATTTTTTAGAGAAGACGTATCTCGGTCCGAGGAATGGAAATGGAAATCATCAATAACGGCATCCGTCCGGATCATCAGGTCATTTTCGACATGATCGAACCGGGATCCCGTGTTCTGGATCTCGGTTGCGGTACGGGCGACCTGCTTCAACTCGTAGCGCGGGACAAGGACGCCCGCGTCCAGGGGATCGAGCTGGATGAGCATGCGATCTACGAGTGTGTCAGAAAAGGGCTTTCCGTCTGTCAGAGCGATATCGAAAGCGGTCTTGCGGAATATCCGGACGGTTCGTTCGATTATGTGATCCTGAACCAGAGCCTTCAGGAGATCCGGAAGGTCTTCTTCCTCCTCCGGGAGGCTCTCCGGGTGGGGAACAGGGTGATCGTCGGGTTTCCCAACTTCGCCTACATCAACGCCCGCGTCTGTCTCGGCTTGGGTGGGAAGGCGCCCATGACGCCGTCTCTGCCCTACCGCTGGTACGACACCCCCAACGTGCGGTTCCTGAGCATCAGCGATTTTCGGAGTTTCTGCGCGGAGCAGGGATTCGCGGTCCGGAAGGCCTGCTTTCTCAACGGGGAAAGAACAATCACCTTCTGGCCGAACCTCCGGGCGCTGGGTGCGATCTTTCTTCTTTCATGGGAGGAAAAGAAGGGTCGGTGACGCCAAAGCAACGCGATGGTGGGGACACCTTGCGGCAATTCGGTCCCCGTATTTTCCTTGACAGGAGCCGTTTCATGATTTAGTTGCCTCTGTGTTGGCAACAGATTGTTCCGGTTGGCTCAAGGGGAGGCGGAACAGAGAAAAAGGGGCGTGCTTCGGGAGAAAATGATGACTCCGATCTATATGGATTATGCGGCGACGACGCCGACCGATCAACGGGTGGTTGAGGCGATGCTGCCCTGCTTCGGCGATATTTTCGGCAACCCGTCGAGTCTCCACGGTTTCGGCCAGGATGCCCGTGCGGCCATCGAAGAGGCGCGGGCGAAGATCGCCTCGTTTATCGGTGCAAAGACGGCGGAGGTCGTTTTTACGAGCGGCGGCACGGAGAGCGACAACTTCGCGATCAAGGGGGTGGCCTGGGCGAACCGCAAAAAGGGCGACCACATCATCACATCCGCGATCGAGCACCACGCCGTGCTGGAGAGCTGCCGCTTTCTCGAGAAAGAGGGGTTCAAGGTCACCTTCCTTCCCGTGGACAGCGACGGACTGGTCGACCCGGCGGAGGTTGCGAAGGCGATCACGGACCGGACGGTCCTCATTTCCATCATGCATGCGAACAACGAGATCGGGACGATCGAGCCCATCGCCGAGATCGGCCGGATCGCGAAGGAGAGGAAGGTCTATTTTCATACGGATGCGGTGCAGACCTTCGGTCACCTGCCGTTTACGGTGGATGAACTGAACGTCGATCTGCTGAGCGCCTCGGCGCACAAGCTCTGCGGACCCAAGGGGGTGGGGCTGCTCTACATCCGGGAGGGGACGCGGATCGTTCCTTTCATGCACGGCGGTGAGCAGGAAAATGGTCGCCGGGCCTCCACGCAGAATGTCCCCGGGATCGTCGGTTTCGGAAAGGCGGTGGAACTCGCGGCGGCGACGCTCGCCGAAGAGGCGGCGAGGTTGACCGTCTTCAGGGACCGCTTCATCAAGGGTATCTTCGAGCGGCTCGACGGAATCCGTCTCAACGGGCATCCCACGCGGCGGCTTCCCAACAACATCACCCTCTCCGTGGAATCGATCGAAGGGGAGGGGATGGTCCTGAGTCTGGACATGCTGGGG
>JAURXV010000009.1 GCA_030654195.1 Syntrophales bacterium
GCACGGCCACGTCAAAGTCAGGGCGATACATTTTTTAGAGCGGTTCCGATGGTGTTCAACGCCTATGGCGCATGAAGGTGAGGTATGAAAGATGGCCAGAGATCCGTGAAAAAGGGGATCGGGATCAAGAAGCAGATACAGGGGGGCCGTTACCCTGTAGAGATGGGGCATGTTGTGCAGGCAGCCGGGGATTATTAGATACCTATCAAATGTAGCGTCAGATGAGGTTTGGCAGCCATGCATCGGATGGCTTCGGCGATGTTGTGATAGTCTGCCAGCCGGAGGAGACTGATGGCAAGATTCCGGAGTATCGCCATCATTCTGGGTCCGGTCTTGGTTCGTATTTGGGAGCGATCTTCATCGAAGGTGACATCACGGACATAATGACTTTTGTTATCGATGGCCCAGTGTCCCCGGTTGAGTTAAAATTACGGTACAGCGATTAAAAGCATGATTTAAAGGAAGTATCGTTCTAAACTTAGAAGTTTGTAACGACACGTAAAAGGGAGACGAATATGCCAGTTAATGGGGGAAAAGCACCACTGGAAGATTTAAAGGAGAAATTCCGTGCACTATTCACTCCCGGTAGTCTGCAGAAAAAGAAGGACGCCTTGCCCCCCAAGACGCATTTCAGCATCTGGTATTTTCTGATTACCTTTCTGTTAATTGTCTATCTGCAACAGTACTTTCTTTCCCCCAAGGTGGAAACGATTTCCTACAGCCAATTCAAGCAGAACCTCGTCGCCGGCAACGTGACGAAATTGATTATCGGCCCGGAAAATATCAATGGAACCATCAAGGGACTTGAAAAAAAGCCCGAGCAGGCATTCATTACGCTGCGGGTGGATGATCCCAACCTGGTAAAGGAACTGGATGAACATAAGATCGATTACTCCGGACGCTATGAGAGTAAACTGATAAGCAGTATTATCTCCTGGATTATCCCCATCGGCATTATGTTCCTGATCTGGCGGTTTGCCATGAAAAAGATGGGGACGGGGGGGATGGGTGTGATGTCCTTTGGCAAGAGCAAGGCCAAGCTTTTTGCCGAGAATGAGACGATGGTCACTTTTGCCGATGTGGCGGGTATCGATGAGGCAAAAGAAGAACTCCAGGAAGTCGTGGAGTTTTTGAAGAATCCGGCTAAATTCCAGAAACTGGGCGGGAGGATCCCCAAAGGGGTGCTTCTGGTTGGCCCACCGGGGACCGGTAAAACCCTTCTTGCCAAAGCGGTGGCCGGAGAGGCTAAAGTGCCGTTCTTCAGCATCAGCGGGTCCGAGTTTGTGGAAATGTTCGTCGGTGTAGGGGCGTCGCGTGTTCGCGACCTTTTCTCTCAAGCCGCCAGTCAGGCCCCCTGCATCATCTTTATCGATGAACTGGACGCGCTGGGGAAGGCCCGGGGAGTGAATGCCTTTGGCGGAAATGATGAACGAGAGCAGACGCTCAATCAACTCCTGGTGGAGATGGATGGATTCGAATCGAATAAAGGGGTCATCATCATGTCCGCCACCAACCGGCCGGAAATACTCGATCCCGCCCTGCTGCGTCCGGGAAGGTTTGATCGACAGGTCCTGCTGGACCGTCCGGATATAAACGGGAGGGAAGCCATCTTGAAGATCCATTCCCGAAAGGTTCTTTTGGGTCCCGACGTCGATCTCCGTAAGATCGCCGGTCTCGTTCCGGGCTTTGCGGGAGCGGATCTGGCGAACCTCGTGAATGAGGCGGCCCTGTTGGCGGCTCGGAAAGACAAGGAAACGGTCGGGGCGGCGGAGTTCGATGCGGCTATCGACCGGGTGGTGGGCGGGCTGGAGAAAAAGAACCGGGTGATGAATCCGCAGGAGAAGGAAATTGTGGCCTTTCATGAGTCCGGTCATGCCATTGTGGCTGAATCCGTCAAACACGCGGACCGGGTGCACAAGATATCCATTATTCCCCGAGGGATTGCGGCTCTCGGATATACCCAGCAACAGCCTACGGAGGATCGCTACTTGATGACGCGCCCCGAGCTGCTGGACCGGCTGGCCGTCCTTTTAGGGGGGAGGGTGGCGGAGGAACTGGTTTTTGGAGAAATATCCACGGGGGCACAAAATGACTTGCAGCGGGCAACCGCCATTGCCCGGTCCATGGTTGCAGAATATGGGATGAGCGACCGCCTGGGACTGGTGACCTATGAGTCCGCTCGTCAGCCGATGTTTCTCCCGGAAAACTATACTCCCAATAAAACCTACAGCGAAACAATGGCGACCCAGATTGATCAGGAAATTTCTAGCGTGATGGAACAGACCCATCAACGGGTGCGCAACATTCTGTCTGAACGCCGGAAAGTCTTGGATAAACTCGCTCATCTTCTGTCAGAGAAGGAAATTGTGCAGGGAGATGAACTCCGACAGATGTTGTCCGATTCGACCAACTGAGGCATCAGCGCCTGAGCAGCGCCTCTTTGCCCTTGTTTTTGATAAGGAATTATAAAAAGCCGCTGCCGCCATTGCGACGGGTTAATCGATACTACTCTTCAAAAGAGGGCTTGAAAGTGAATTTAAACATCAAGACCATTCCCGGGATCCTGTCCCATATGTGGACAAGCCTTCGCGGAAACGGTTTGGCGCAACAGTATGCCTGTGTCGAGCCGCCGCTGCGAGCGGAGTTATTCAGTGCCGATCAAATGGAGCAACGTGGCAAGACGCTCGCAGACTCACACACGTTAAGTCCCGGACACGCTCCGGATCGCCTTTTGACACGACTGGCCGAGAATGAAGGCATCTTGATCGGCGTCCACAATTTGCTGACGGAGGCGGTAAAGGCAAACCGCCGGATTACGCCGGCAGGGGAATGGCTGCTCGACAACTTCTATCTGATTGAAGAGCAGATACGCACCGCCAGGAGGCATTTGCCGAAGGGGTACAGCCGGGAACTCCCCCGCCTGATGAATGGTCCTTCGGCTGCTCTGCCGCGCGTATATGACATTGCGCTGGAGATGATCTCACATGGCGATGGGCGGGTAGATCCGGAGATTCTCAGCAGATTTGCCGCAGCCTACCAGACCGTCACCGCACTGAAGTTAGGCGAATTGTGGGCAATACCCATTATGCTGCGCCTGGCGCTGATCGAGAATCTCCGGCGCGTTGCCGCCCGGATCGCTACCGATAGAATCGACCGCAACCTGGCCGATTATTGGGCAGACCAGATGACGGAGAGCGCCGTGAAGGACCCGAAGAGCCTGATTCTGGTGATCGCAGACATGGCGCGATCAAACCCGCCGCTGGTGAGCTCGTTTATCGCGGAAATTACACGCCGCCTGCAGGGACAGGGTCCAGCTCTGTCATTGCCGCTTATCTGGCTTGAGCAGCGGCTGTCCGAGTGCGGCCAGACGATCCAGCAACTGGTGCAGGAGGAGAACCAACAACAGGCTGCCGATCAGGTATCCATGAGCAACAGCATCGGCAGCCTTCGTTTCCTGAGCGCGATGGACTGGTGAGAGTTCGTCGAGTCGATGAGCGTTGTCGATCAAGTGCTGCGCGAGGACCCCGGAGGCGTTTACGACAAAATGGATTTTTCTACCCGTGACTGTTACCGCCATGTCATGGAAAAGATGGCGAAACACAGCCGGTTTTCCGAGAGCGAGGTGGCACATAAAGCGATCCGGCTGGCGCATGAGGGTGCGGATGGGAACGGCGGTGATGATCGCGCGGCACATGTCGGCTTCTACCTGATTGACAAGGGATTGCCGCAGCTCGAGCGACTGGAAGCAAGAAAGGGGACAGATTTATTTTTCCCCCTTCCTTGGTCTCCCTTGTCCTCGAAATTCCTAAATTCTCCTTCCATTCCTTAAGGTTCTCTTGATAGTAAAAATAATCTTCATCACTTACAAAGACTACCTGACGATTGTGACCCCGATAAGCGAGACCGCAAGCGATCTCGCTTATCATGATGAGGGTAGTTGTATTAGAAAAATAAATCTGTCCCCTTTCTTGCTTTCTTTGCTAAAACATATTTTACATCTTGCCAGTCTCGTTTCTTTTTTCCCATCAAGACACTATGACCACAATAAGGATATCTGCTCAGCTCTGTAAGATCAGAAACGATTTTAGCTCTGATTGGGTTCAAGTGGATATGTCTGACTAATTCACTGACTAATTTACTTATTGACATACAAGAGAAATTTTCCTATACTTGGCCTCTCAGAAAACAAGTTTTATCAAATAATAGAACTATTGGGAGGCAGCTAATATGGCATCTGTTGTTCAGTATTATGAGAGAATCAACTCGGTTGCCGTAATCGGCAACTATTCACCCCGACAGTGCGGTATTGCAACAT
>JAURXV010000108.1 GCA_030654195.1 Syntrophales bacterium
CGATGTAGTCTATCATGTCCGCCGGGTTCGTCGTGTGTTCCCCACGGGCGTGGGGATGAACCGGTGTTGGTGCCGCCGGTTATCGTGACACCATCGTGTTCCCCACGGGCGTGGGGATGAACCGTCTCTTCTGTCCCGTCCGTATCCTTCCAGGACGTGTTCCCCACGGGCGTGGGGATGAACCGTAGAATGGCGCTGATTGGCTGGCTCCGCGAAAGTGTTCCCCACGGGCGTGGGGATGAACCGGTGATTTAATGACCACCAAGCAAGACGATATCGTGTTCCCCACGGGCGTGGGGATGAACCGTAGGTGGATGTTTCATAAGGGGCATGGGCTATGTGTTCCCCACGGGCGTGGGGATGAACCGAGATGGCCCGGATCATCATTGGCGACGAATATGTGTTCCCCACGGGCGTGGGGATGAACCGATCAAAAACAACGGCGGGCTGATCAAATGCAAGTGTTCCCCACGGGCGTGGGGATGAACCGGTTGAGCCGAGGGGAAACGCGATCAGCATCACGTGTTCCCCACGGGCGTGGGGATGAACCGTTTAAATTTTACAACGGGCGAAAGCTGGTATTATATTCCCCCCCCCTAAGGGGGAAAAACGTCCAGGGACACAGCTCTCATGCGCTGCGCCCCTGGACGTGCGAGAGGAGGGAAGGTCAGAAGCTGACGCTTACCCCGCCGACCAGAAATGAGCTGTCGCGCTCGGCCGGGGAGGCCGTTCCCTGTAAGCCCAGCCCCTTCATTTAGTCCTTCGCTTCGCCGGTCAGCGGGAAAATATACGCGAGCGTCGGCGTCACCGTGATCTGCTCCGTGACCTTGATCGGCAGGTTTGCCGATAGCGATCTTTCGTGGAAATTACTGAACTTGTCGGTGGTTGCCATGGCATTGCCGTCGAATTTCGGATAGGTGTCCGCATCGGTGCTCAGCCGATGGCGGTGCCGCCCCGTTCGCCGGAGCTGATCCGGACGCAATCGGCGAGATCCAGGACGAAGATCTTTCCGTCACCGACGGCGCCGTCGCCGCTCCTCGCCCCCTTGTTGATGGCGGCGATCGTTGGCTCGACGAACTCCTCGTTGACGGCGATGTCGAGGCGGACCTTCCGGAGAAGGCCGCCGACCTCCTTCGCCCCGCGGTAGATCTCCGTGTATCCCTTCTGTCGTCCCTGCCCGAGCACGTTGGTGACGGTCATCAGATTGACGTCCACCGCTTCGAGCGCCTGTTTGACCTCTTCCAACTTATGCGGTTGGATGATCGCAACGATATATTTCATGATTCCCTCCTCCTGTTCGATGATATCGGATTGATAAGGTTTTGAATGAATCGGGGAATTAAGAATACTGTCCCCCTTCATTCCTGTCGTCATTCGATAACGGTATAGGCCGACTCGCTCTGTTGAGTGAGGTCGAGACCGACGATTTCGTCCTTCTTTTCCACCCGCATTCCGACAAGGGCGTCGACGGCCTTGAAGATGATCCATGTCATCCCGGCGGCGAACAGCGGTACGACGACGACCAGCAGCAGTTGGACGAAGAATTGACGGGAGTTTCCGAACAGCAGGCCGTCCGCGCCGGCGGCGTTGACTGCCTTTTCCGCGAAGAGCCCCGTAGCCAAAGTTCCCCAGATGCCGCCCACCCCGTGGACGCCAAAGGCGTCGAGGGAGTCGTCATAGCCGAGCCTGGTTTTGATCAGAACCACGGCAATGTAACAGAACAGGGCGACCAGGATGCCGATGAAGATTGCATTCATCGGATTCACGAAGCCGCAGGCCGGCGTGATGGCCACCAGCCCTGCGACCGCGCCCGTCACCGCGCCGAGGACGGTCGGGGCGCCGTGATGCCGCCATTCGATGAGCGCCCAGGTCAGGCCGGCCGTCGCCGCGGCGATATGGGTTGTGATGAAGGCGTTGACGGCCAGTTCATTCGCCCCCAGCGCGCTGCCCGCATTGAAGCCGAACCAGCCGAACCAGAGCAGGGCCGCGCCGAGAACGGTGAAGGGAAGGTTGTGCGGTCGGAATGGCTGCTGATCGTAACCGCAACGTTTCCCCAGCAGGATGGCCAGCGTCAGGGCCGAGATGCCGGAACTGACATGGACGACGATCCCGCCGGCGAAATCCAGCGCGCCCAGGTTCCGCAGCCAGCCTCCGGTTCCCCAGACCCAGTGGGCCAGCGGATCATAGACCAGCGTTGCCCAGAGGAGGGTGAAGAGCAGAAAGGCCGAAAATTTCATCCGTTCCGCGAACGCCCCGATGATCAGGGCCGGTGTGATGATTGCGAACATCGCCTGAAAGATCATGAAGGCCTGATGGGGGATGGTCGCCGCGTAGTCTGCATTCGGCTGCCCGCCGACAAAGTTGAGCCCCGCCCATTTCAGGCTGCCGATGATCCCCCATCCGGTGTCCGGCCCGAAGGCCAGCGAATAGCCGAAGAGGAACCACTGCAGGCTGATGACGCAGGTGATGATGAAACATTGCATCAAGATGGACAGGACGTTCTTCCTCCGTACGAGACCTCCGTAAAAGAAGGCCAGGCCCGGAATCGTCATACCCAGGACCAGGGCCGATGAGATCAGAACCCACGCCGTGTCTCCCGTATTCATGATGGTGTACCTCCGTAAAAAAGAGTTTCGGGATCATCTCCGCTTGAGGTATCCGCCCCGGATATTCCGAAGATCCGTCGTCCGGCGATGCGCCCGTTTGCCCATGGATGAGCAAGGAGGATGCCAACGCGGCCATAGCTTACCAATATATTGAATTTATTCGTTTGTTATCTTTTGGCGCCCGTAATCCGATGCAAGGGGAAACGGAACAAATTTGTACCTTCGTGCTCCCGATCCGACAAAAAAGGACTTGGATTCCGGAACGGGGATCATCGGCGTCCTTGAAATCGTACCGGCAGTATGGTAGAGGGGGACCAACAACGGGGAAAAGAGACGGGATCAGATGCCGGTTTATGAATACATCGCACTGGATACGGGCGGCCACAGGCGGAAGGGGATCATCGATGCGGGGAGCGTCGTCGCCGCGCGCCAGAAGCTCCGTGAGACGGACATCTTCCCGGTGGATCTCTCCGAGGCCTCCGAACAGAAGCGGGAGGCAACGGCCGTCAGGAGAGGCGCCGTCCAGCTCTTCCGAAGGGTCGGCCTCCAGGAACTGGCCCTGATGACAAGGCAGCTTGCGACGCTCATCGGGGCGGGGCTGCCGCTCGTTCCCTCCCTTTCCGCGCTCGTCGCCCAGATCCGGAATCCGCTGCTCAAGACGACGCTCGCCCAGATCCGGGAGGAGGTCAACGAGGGGAACAGCCTGACCCAGAGCATGTCCCATTTCCCCAAGATCTTTCCACCATTCTACATCAATATGGTCCGGGCGGGGGAGGCGTCGGGGACGATTAACCTCGTTCTGGATCGGCTGGCCGATTTCCAGGAAGGCCAGCAGGCCATGAAGACGAAGATCCGGTCGGCGCTGGCCTACCCGCTCTTCATGTTCTTCATCGGGAGCGGCGTCCTTTTTTTTCTGGTGACCTTCGTCGTGCCGAACATCACGAACATCTTCCGGGAGATGCACCAGACGCTGCCGGGGATCACCGTTTTTCTGATCGTCGTGAGCGGCTTTATGAAATCCCTCTGGTGGATCCTCTTGCTCATCCTGCTGGCCGGCATCGTCGGCGTGCGCTATGCGATCCGGAAGACCGAACAGGGACGCCTTTTCTGGGATCGACTGAAACTCAATGCGCCGCTCTTCGGCGACCTGAACCGGAAGATCGCCGTGGCGCGCTTCAGCCGCACCCTGGGCACGCTTCTCCAGAGCAGCGTGCCGCTCCTCGCGGCGCTGGAGATCGCCAGGAACGTCGTGGACAACCTCATCATCGCGGACGAGATCCGGCGGGCGGCCAAGGAGGTCGAGGAGGGACAGAGCCTCTCCGCCCCCCTCTCCCGGAACGGTTTTTTCCCCCCCATCGCCGTCGCGATGATCTCCGTGGGGGAACAGAGCGGCAATATGGAGATGATGCTCTTCCGGGTCGCCGACGCCTACGAGAAGGAGGTGGAGGCCAATATCCTCCTCGTAACCTCCCTGTTAGAGCCGGCGATGATCCTCGTAATGGGGGCCGTGGTCGGGTTCATTGTCGTGTCGATCTTGCTGCCGATCTTCGAGATGAACCAGCTTATCCGATAATGGCCCAAAAAGGAGACGTACATGAGAAAAAGTAGGCGCAATGAGAGGGGTTTCACACTGATCGAGCTGATGGTGGTCATCGTCATCCTCGGAATCCTGGCCGGCCTGATCGTTCCCCGGATTATGGGGCGGCCGGACGAGGCGCGGCGGGCGAAGGCGCGGATACAGGTCGAAAGCCTTGAAACGGCCCTGAAACTCTACAAACTCGACAACGGAAATTACCCCACGACGGAACAGGGACTCCAGGCCCTGGTTGAACCGCCGGCGGTGGGAACACCGCTCAAGAACTGGCGTCAGGGGGGGTACCTCGAAAAGGGCAAGGTTCCCAAGGATCCGTGGGACTATGACTTCATCTACCTCTCCCCCGGCGCTCACGGGGATTACGACCTCGCCTCCCGAGGCGCCGACGGCGAACCGGACGGGGAGGGAAAGAACAAGGATGTCAACAGTTGGGAAAGTGACTGAGCGGGGATACACGCTGATTGAACTCTCCGTGGTCGTCCTGCTCATCGGGATGATGTTGTTTCTCGCCGTCCCGCGGGTGCGGGATAGCCTGCTCAACGACGACCTTAAGGCGACGACCCGGCAGATCGTCGGCGCCGCAACGGAGATCAGAAACGAGGCGGTCCGCGAGCAGGTGGATTATCTCCTTCACCTCGATCTTGCCCAGCCCGGCTTCTGGACTTACAGCGCCGACACGACCGCCGAAAAACGGGCCGAGATCCGCAAGGGGGCGGTCCGATTTCCCGACGGGATCCGAATCGCCGATGTCCGGCAGCCGCCAGAGGCCCGAAAAACGGAAGGGGAGGTCGTGATCCGTTTTTTCCGCAAAGGATACGTCTCGCCCGCCGTTGTCCACCTCGTCAAAGAAGATCGGACCTTTACCCTCGTTTTCAACCCCTTTCTCCAGGCGGTCAGCGTCTATGAGAAGTATGTCGATTTCACCTTCAATGAGGATGACCGTGCCTCGGGTCTATGAAGAAATGGGGACAGTCCCCATTTTACGAAGAAATGGGGACTGTCCCCATTTCTTTCATGGATTTACGCTCCTGGAGGTGATGATCGCAATGGCGATTCTGGCCATTACCCTGGTCGCCGTCTTCCAATCCCAGTCCCAGAGCATTTCGATGGCGGGCGACTCCCGTTTTCTCACCACGGCCTCGCTTCTGGCCCAAAGTCGGATGGTGGAGATCGATGCGGCGGACCCCAAAGCGGTCACTGCCGGAAACGGCGATTTCGGGGATGACTTTCCCGACTATCGGTGGCAGGTGGAGATCGGGGATACGGAAATCGAAGTCCTGAAAAAGATCAGCCTCACGGTGACAAACAGCCGAATGGTTGTCCGCAACAGCTACCGTTTGATCCTCTACAAGGTGGTGCTGCGATGAGGGCGAAGGGGTTTACGCTGATCGAAATCCTGATCGCCGTCTTTATCCTGGGGATCGTTTTGACCACCGTTTACGCCTCCTATACGGGAACCTTCCGGACCATCCGCGCAACGGAAACCGATGCGGAGCTTTACGGCATGGCGCGAACCGTTCTGGAGCGGATGACCCGGGATCTGGAGGCGACCGCCCCCTGGAAAGGGGCATTTACCTTCACCGCCCGGCCGTACAACCTGGGCGACCGGGAATTCACGCGGCTGATTTTCCGTTCCACGGCCCATATCGCTTTTGGCGAGCAGGGAGAACCGGCCGGGATCGCCGTGATCGAATACGGCGTTGAGGAGGGGACGGAGAAGGAAGGCTACGCCCTCTCCCGGAGCGATTCCCTCCATCGCGATCCGGGAAAGGAAGAGGCGCCCACCGGGGGATTTCTGATGTGCGACCGGGTCGAGACCCTGACCTACCGTTTCTTCGACAGCGCGGGCAAGGAATACGACACTTGGGACAACGGGCAAGACGAGGCGCAGAAAAAGAAGGCCCCGGCGATGGTCGAGATCCGTCTCGGTCTCGTGAACGAGAACGATCGGGAACATCCCTTTCCGTTCATGACCCGGGTGCGTCTGCCGCTAAGCCCGATGGTGACGCCATGAAGGACGGCTTCGGAAAAAGCCCATATGCTGCGTTGCGCTTCCTCCCTCGTCGTTGCGGCGTACGAAACAGTACGCCTCACTCCTCGGGAGTCGCGCGCCTTGCCTCTGGGCTTTTTGCGAAGCCGTCTGCGAAGCTCCTTAACCAGCGGGGCATCGCCCTCATCCTCGTATTGCTGATGGTCAGCATCATTGTGGCGTTGACGATCCAGTTGAACCGCTCCCAACGCTCCGAGATCTACGAGGCGGCGAACCTGAGCGACGGCATCCGGCTGCGTTATGTGGCCCAATCCGCTTTTTACGCCGGAGAGGCGATCCTCTTGACGGATAAGAATGCGTTCGACGCTCTGACGGAGGATTGGGCGCAGACCGAAATGCTCGCCCTCAAGTCCGAAGGGCTTTTCGACAACGCCTCCTTCAGGCTTTTGATCGAAGACGAGGGGGGAAAAATTCCCATCAACCGCCTGATCATCGGAAACGCCTACAACACGCAGATCCGGGAACTCCTGCTGCGACTTCTCACCGGTCCCTCTTTTCATATGGCACAGCGGCAGGCGGAGGAACTCAGCGATGCTATCAAGGACTGGATCGATGCGGATGACGAGGTTACCGGCAACGGCGCGGAGGGAGGGTACTACGCGGGTCTCGACAGGCCCTACGCCGCGAAAAATGCATCTCTCGATTGCGTTGAGGAATTATTGATGGTAAAAGGGGTCTCCCGCGAACTGTTTTACGGCACGGAGGAAACGGCCGGACTCGTGCAGTGCCTCACCGTCTTCGGCGACGGGAGGATCAACATCAACACCGCCCCGAAAGCGGTCCTCCGCGCGCTTTCGGCGGAGATGACGGATGAGGCGGTCAACCGGCTCGATGAGTACCGCCGGGAGGAGAAAAACAACCTTGCCGACGCTTGGTACAGCCGTGTTCCGGGGACGACCGGCCTGAACATCCCCGCCGGGTTGATATCCGTTCGGAGCGACACCTTCCGGATCACGGCCGTCGGCCTCCAGGGAAGGATGATGGAGCGGATCATCGGCATCGTCAAACGGGAAACGGGTGGGAGAAAGGTCAAACTCCTGTCCTGGAGAGTGGAGTAATGACGGAAAAAATTCTGGGTCTCGATATCGGCGCAGGCAGCGTCAAGGCGGTGATTCTCTCCCGGGGGTTCCGGGGGGGGCAGAGGATTCTTGCCGTCCGCCGGATCGAGATCCATGAGCCGGGCGGCCTTCCGGAGGCTATGCAGCAGCTTTTTGCGGACCCGACCTTCCGCGGTTCGATCTGCATGACGGCGATTTCTCCCGGCCTGCTCTCCTTCCGGAACCTCCGGCTTCCCTTCCGGGACGACAAAAAGATCGGGCAGACCATCGCCTTTGCCCTCGAACCTTTGATCCAGCAGCCCCTCGACGAGGTCTTCATCGATTATCGGGTGACCGCAAGGGGCGAACAGTCGGAGATCTTTGCCGCCCTTGCCGACCGCGCGCTCGTCGGCGAACGAGCGGCGCTCCTTTCTCCCTACGTCCGCGATACGGCGGTGATCGACATCGACGCCGTGCCGCTCGCATCTTCCCTGCTGAGCAGACCGGATTTTCAGGCATGCGCGATCCTGCTGGACATCGGTGCTATCGATACGACGGCGATTTTCACGGGAAAAGGGAAGATCATCCACATCCGCCATTTCCGTTTCGGCGGGGAGATGGCGACCCGGAAGATAGCCGAGGCGCTGCGGATCGATTTTACCGCAGCGGAAACATTGAAGAAAAGCGGAGAACTTCCAGACGAGGCGGGCTCGGCGGTCCGGGAGATATGCAACCGGTTCTTCATCGAGCTGAAGAATACCCATGCCTTTCTCCGCGGCCGGGAGGGGCTCGACGAGATGCCGGCCCGGATTATTCTGACCGGCGGCGGTGCCCGGACGCCGGGGATTGCCGACGGGCTCTCCCGGGTCTTTGCCGTTGCGGTGGAGCAGACGAATCTGATTGCGTCCGGAGGTTTTGAAATCGACGCGGCCCTCCGATCGTCGTGGGACCCGGTCGTGATGGATCAGGCCCTCGCGCTGGCGGCCCGGCCGCTGGGTAAGGGGAGCGGCTTCAACTTCCGGCAGCGCGCCTCTGAAGCGCGGGCGGGTTACGGGGAGCTTCGCGACCGTCTGAAGAAAGGGTCCGTTGTGGCCCTCACGATCCTGCTTCTGGCCGGCGTCGAAATCGGCCTTGACGACTACGGCGCCCGTTTCCGCCTCGAGGCGCTGAAGAAGGAGATCAACGCGGAATTCCGGAAGAGTCTGCCGGAGGCGACCCGGATCGTCGATCCGGTGATCCAACTCCGGGGAAAGATCGCCGAGGCGAAGAAGCTGGCCGCCGGGATGGGCGATGCAACAGGGGCGGCGACGGCGCTGGACATCCTCAAGGAGATTTCGGCGCTGGCGCCGACGGACCTCCTGGTCACCTCCCTCAATCTGGACGGGGATGCGGTCGGAATCAAGGGGGAGGCGCGGAATTTCGACGCCGTGGAGACGGTCAAGAAGACGTTTGCGAACTCGAAATATGTCAAAACGGTGACGATCGGCTCGACGAATATGATGAAACAGGGCACAGGGGTGGAGTTCGATCTCAAGATCATATTGAAGAAATGAGACGTTTCTGGGAACAACTGACGAAGAGTCAGAAACAGATCGTGATCGCCGGCCTCGTTTTCGTGGCGGCGGCGCTGCTCGTCCAGTTTGCCGCCTTTCCTTACTTTGAGGCGCGGCAGAAGGTAAGCGGCGCAATCGCCGGAAGCGAAAAGGCCCTCCGCGAGCTCGCGACCCTTGGCGCGGAGTACGGCGTCCTCCGGCGGCGCTCCGAGGAGATCCGGCGGGTGATCGAACAGCGGCCGCCCGGATTTGCGCTCTTTTCCTACCTGGAAAAGAGGGCCGGCGACGCGGGGGTGAAAACGAACATCAAGTCCATCAACCCCCTGAAGTCCGCGCCGGCGGAGGCCTACGAGGAGAGCGCCGTGGAGATGAGGCTGGACAAGCTGACGATGAAGCAGTTGACCGATTTTCTCTACCTGGTGGAATCACGGGAAGAGCTGGTCCGCATCCGGAAGATGTCCGTCGTAAAGATGAAGGAGAGCCCGGAATACTTGAGCGTGCTGCTTCAGGTGTTTACCTATCAGGCACTGCCCCCGGGGGGGAGTCGATGAGATGAGACCGAGAATCAATCGGGCCGTTGTTGGTTACATCCTGGCCGGCGTTGCGATGCTGATCCTGCTTCTCTATCTCCGCTTTCCCGGGGGGGCGGTAACGGATTACATCAAGGCGGCGGCCGCCGTCCGCTATCCGGGGTTGCTTCTTTCCATCGATACGGCCCAGCCTGCCTTTCCGCCGGGCGTCACGCTGGAAAACGTCACGGCCGGTTTTCGGGGACGCCCGGAAGCGACCCTCCATGCGGACAGCCTCGGCATCCGGCCCGGGTGGCTCTCCCTGCTCCGGGGTCGCCTTGCGCTCATCACGGCCGCGGAGGGATACGGTGGTGATATCTGGGGACAATTTGAATTTGCCAACATTTTTTCCGTGAAGGGACCACTCTCGGCGGAGATGAATATCCGGGAGATCCGGATCGAGAAGTGCGCCTGGCTCCGGGACGTCTTGGCCCGTCAGATCACCGGGACGCTGAAAGGGTCGGCCGCCTTCAGCGGCGCCGCGGGGTCCCTGAAAAACGGAACGGGGAATATCGATTTCACGCTGACCAACGGGAGCTACCAGCTCCTGGAGAACCTCCTCGGTTTCGAACGGATCGATTTCAACAAGGTCGATGCGAAGGTCAGTTTCCGCAACGGCGCCCTGAAGATCGTGGGGCTGACCCTGAATGGGGGAAAAATCCGCATTTCCCTGAAGGGGAATATCCTGCTGGCCGACGATTTCCGGGAGAGCCAGATCGACCTGAACGGCTCGATCGAGATCCCGATGCAGGGCAACAAGCGGGTGACGCTGGCCATCAGCGGCACCCTGGGGAACCCGAAGACGAAGTTCATGTAGGGAGAAAATCGGGAGCTGTCCCTACTTTCCTACTTTCTTAAGGGTGATTTTGTGGATTGGGTGCGTTATTTTCATTTTTCACTGTCGGATCTCCGGGGGCTCGTCTCCCGACGGACTGTGATCCTTGCGGTGATGGCCGTCTTCATCTACCAGGGGGTGGGGATCTTCTACAAGACCTTGGCGTTTCAGCTTATCCGGATGAGGCCGGCGCCCGTCGTGGAGATCAAGGCCCCGGCGGCGGCCGTTGCGGCCCGTGATCCGGTGGATGCCTACCGCGTGATCCCGGAGAGGAACCTCTTCGGGACAACGATGAAAGCGGTTGCGGACAAGCAGACCGCAGCCGCGCCACAGCAGGACATCGAGCTCCTCTTTGAAGTCAAAGGCACCGTTGCCGGCGAAGGGAAATATGGTTTCGCGATCATTGAAGAAAAGGGGACGCGGAAGCAGCGTCTCGTGAAAGCGGGGGATGTCGTCGCCGGCGCGAAGGTGATCCGGATCAAGCGGAACGCCGTGGATGTCCTCGTGGAAGAAAAGGAGCGGACCCTCAAGATGGCGGAGATGAAGGAAGCGCCGATCCTCCCCCCGGCGGCGGCCGCGACCGCCCCGACAGGGTCTCCCACGCAGCCCGGCACCCTCGTCATCAATCGGAGCGAGCTTCAGGAGGCGATGGCGGACATGGGAAGCATGCTCAGCCAGGCACAGGTCCGGCCCTACTTTAATGCGGGGGTTCCCGACGGCTTCATGGTGACCAGTATCCGGCCGGGGAGTCTCTACCAGAAGATGGGGATTGCCAACGGAGACATTATCCAGGAGGTAAACAACCGGAAAATACAGACGGCGGATGACCTGTCGGGTCTGCTCAGCACGCTGAAGTCGACCAGCGACATCTCCCTGGTGGTGAAACGGGGGGGGACTCCGAAGACAATGAATTACCAGTTCCGGTAGAGGAGAAATGGGGACGGTTCTATTTTCCAATTTCCCCGCGCCGAGAGGAAAATAGAACCGTCCCCATTTCCCCGTGAGCTTGTCGAAGGATGGGCCGATTGCAAAGTGGTGAAGGGTTGTCGTCATGTATGAAGCCTGCTTCGGGCTGAAGGAGAATCCATTTACGCTGTCGCCGGATCCGCGGTATCTCTACCTGAGTCCGCAGCACCGGGAGGCCCTGAACTGCCTGATCTACGGGATCCATGAAAAAAAAGGATTCATGGTCGTTACCGGCGGCATCGGCACCGGCAAGACGACGCTCTGCCGCTCTCTGCTGGCCGGTCTGGATGGGTCCGTGGCAACGGCGCTCATTTTCTACCCCGCGCTTTCCGATATCGAGCTCTTGAAAACAATCAACCAGGAGTTCGGCGTCCGGATGGGGAGGGGCAGGGGGACAAAGAAGCGGTACCTCGACGCGCTGAACGGGTTTCTGATGCGGAATTTTGCGGACGGGCGAAACGCCGTCCTGGTGATCGACGAGGCCCAGAATCTCCCGCACAGCGTCATGGAGCAGATACGGATGCTGTCGAACCTGGAGACGGTCCGGGAGAAGCTGATCCAGATCATCCTGATGGGCCAGCCGGAGCTTCTCCGGCTGCTGGCGCTGCCTTCGCTCCGCCAGTTGAATGAACGGATAACGGTCCGCTACGATCTGAAGCCCCTTGTCCGGGGCGATGTCCGGCGTTATATTGAACACCGAATGGCGACGGCGTCCGGGCAGACGGACGGGATCTTTGCGCCGGGGAGCTATGGGTTGATCTACCGCGCCTCCCGGGGCATCCCGCGCCGGATCAACGCCATCTGCGACCGGGCGCTTCTCGTCGCCTACGGACGGGATCTCCGGACCGTCGACCGGCGTCTCGTCCGCGCGGCCATCCGGGACATCGGTCCCGGATATCTGACGGAGGCCGGTTCCGGAGGGATGAACCGGGGCGTATTCGAAATGATCGTCGCCGCACTTCTGTGGGCGATCCTGCTGCTGGCCGGATATGGGTATCTCGCAGGGGGATTCAAGTGGCCGCCGCTGGGGTGAATCGCCGGTAAATCGTCAAACCGCTTGACGGAGGGGGGCAATGAGTTATATCAATGAAGCGCTGAGAAAGGCTCAAAAAGATAAGGACAATCGTTATGAGCGTTTCGGCGGCGTCATTGCCCCAAGCCCCGAAGGACCGAATCACCCGCGGAAACGGCGGGTCCTTGTCGGTACGGCCGTGGCGCTGGTTATCCTGGTTTCCGCCGTTCTGCTCTTTGCCGTCTATGGCCTGCAGCAGCCGTCCGCCCGACCGAAGGGAGCGCCCCCGCCCGAGGCGACCGTAGCGGAAAAGCCCGCGCCAAAGGCGACGGGAAAGACCATCCGGCCGCCGGACGGGCCGCCGGTGACGCGCGAGGCGGATGTCCGGTATCAGGAGGCGCTGATCGCCCAGCGAGCGGGGGATCTCCGGCGGGCCGAGGCGCTTTATGAGAAGGTCCTGACGCTCGATCCCGGGCATGTGCGGACGCTGAACAATCTCGGGGTCGTTTACATGGGGCAGAAGAAGCGGGGAAAGGCGATCGCGGTCTTCGGCCGGGCCGTTGTGCTGAAAAAGGATTACGTCGATCCGTATTACAACCTGGCCTGTCTCTACGCCCAGACGAACGAAATCGACGAGAGTCTCTGGTATCTGAAAGTCGCCGTGTCCATCGACGGCGATGTGATAAACTGGGTCAAAAAGGATGCCGACATGAAGAATGTCGCCGCATCCCCAGAATTCAAGAAGATCATGGAGGGGCAGAAAAACTGATGCAGCTTGCACGAAAGATTCATTCTCCAGGGAGGGCGGATAGCCGCTTCCCAGTCCAAAGATCGAGGGGCCTGTCCGGTCGCCTGTCGGGCGCAGCGGATTCGACTTCCGTATCTCTTGTGTTCACAATCATTTTAGTTTTTTTCGCGATGCTGATGTTCCTGTCGCCGGGAACGGCTCTTGCAGCCCGCCTCGCGGGGGAGGAGCAGCCGGTGACCACCGCGCCGGCGGGGCCGCCGTCGGTGTCGTCGAAAACCCCTGAACCGAAAGGGATCCAGGTGAAGACCGAAGCGCCGCCGCCCGCCCTGCCCGCCGCCGCAGCTCCCACCCGTGTTCAAGCCGGTTCGACGACGCCATCCGCCGGGACGAAGCCGTTGCCTGCACCATCTCCGGCGCAGCAAAGCACAAGAACACAGCCCCGGCAGAGCATCGCGGCAGGACCAACACCGGCAGAAACGGCCCCGTCGAAACCGGCGGAGACTACGCCGGCGCCCTCTCAGACCGCTTCCTCGCAATCAGGCCGGTTTGTGACGATCGATTTCGACAATGTCGATATCTCGGTTTTCATCAAATTCGTCAGCGAACTGACCGGAAAGAACTTCGTGATCGACGAGAAGGTCAGGGGGAAGGTGACGGTCATCTCCCCGAAGAAGATCGCCGTGGATGAGGTTTACAAGGTGTTTGAGTCGGTCCTCGAGATCTACGGTTTTGCCACGGTCCAGGCGGGCGACGTGATCAAGGTGATTCCCGCCCTGGATGCCCGGGGAAAGAACCTGGAGCTCCGGCTGAAGCGGGAGGATATTGCGCCCGAGGACAAGATGGTGACGCAGATCCTCTCCCTCCAGCACGCGACCCCCGACGATATGAAGAAGGTGCTCGATCCGCTGATCTCCAAGACGAGCGTCATCCTCGCCTACCCGCCGACGGGGATGCTGATCATCACCGACGTCCTCTCCAACATCAAACGGCTCCAGGATATCGTGACCGCCCTCGACGTGGAGGGGGTCGGGGAGCTGATCTCCTACATTCCTGTGAAGTACGCTTCGGCGACGGAGATGGCCAAATCGCTGACGGCGATCTTTCAGCGGCAGGCCGCCCCCGGCCCCGGCAGAGGGGGCATCTCCCCGATCAAGATTGTCGCGGACGATCGCACCAACGCGCTGATCATCCTGGCGGCGGAAAACGACACGGCGAGGATCCGGGAGCTCCTGAACCTCATGGACAAGGAGATCCCCAGGGGGGCGGGGACCATCCGCGTCTATTATCTCCAGAACGCCAAGGCGGAGGACCTGGTCAAGGTCCTCACAGGCCTTCCCCAGCAGGCAAGACCCACCGCCGGTGCGCCCGCCGCCGCCCCGTCGACCTCGACGGCGCCTCTATCCAAAAATGTCCAGGTCGTGGCGGACAAGGCAACGAACTCTCTGATCATCACCGCCGATACGGCGGACTACCTCGTCATCGAGGATGTGATCCGGAAATTGGACATCACCCGATCCATGGTCTATCTGGAGGGGTTGATCATGGAGGTGAACGCCGACAAAAGCTTCGGCGTCGGCGTCGAATGGAGCGCGCTCAAGGATGTCGGCGCCACGGGTATTGGACAAGACGGCTCCCGAAACGTGGGCGCGGTGGGATTCAGAGGCTCCTCCATCATTCCCCAGGTCAATGCGGCCGGTACATTTTCCATGCCGAGCGGTTTTTCCCTGGGCGTCATCGGTGCGGGGATTTCGATTGCTGCCGGGGGCACGACTGTTCTTTTTCCGAATATCGGCGCCGTCCTCCAGGCCTATCAGAACGACAACGACGTCCGGATCCTTGCGACGCCGCAACTGCTGACCCTGGACAACGAGGAAGCAGAGATCAAGGTGGGGCAGAACGTCCCCTACGTCACCCGCCAGGACACGACGATCGGATCGACGACCAACTACAGCAATTACGAATACAAGGACGTCGGCGTCACGCTCAAGGTGACCCCCCAGATTAACAAGGAAGGCTTTGTCCGGATGAAACTCGATCAATCGGTGACTAAGCTAGTTTCCCAGTCTGCCGCAGTTGATGATCTGGGTAATAAAGTGTTGACGCCGACGACCCTGAATCGCACCGCCAAGACGACCGTTGTGGTCAAGAGCGGGGAGACGGTCGTGATCGGCGGGATGATTCAGGACGATTCCTCAGAGGGAACCTACAAGGTGCCTCTCCTGGGCGACATACCCTTGCTGGGCTGGCTCTTCAAGTCCCGCGCCAAATCCAACCAGCGGACGAACCTCTTTGTCTTCATCACCCCCCGGATTATCGAGCAGCCGGAAGAGGCGCGTAAAATCCAGGAGGAGAAGATGGATTACATGCGGACCATTCAGGAAGGCACGATCCGGACGGCGCCGCCGAAGAGGCAGGAGGCCAAGGAGAAAGAGACCAAAGAGAAAGAGGTCAAGGAGAAAGAGGCCAAGGAGAAAGAATGACCGCGCCGTTGGGTTTTTCGACTGCTGAAGAACGTACCGACCTGCCGGCCGCTGCGCCGGACGGCGCCGGGGTGGTCGATCTCCTGCAGAAAAAGGCCCTGACCGAAACGGAGCTGCTTGCGGCCCTGAGCGAGGAGTACGGCATCCCCTTCTGGGAGGAGCTTCCCACGGACCACATCGATACCGGCTTCACCGCCCTTTTCTCGATTCAGTACCTGAAGAAGCAGAAGATGGTTCCGCTCGATACACCGCAGGGGTGTGTCGTGGCGGTCAACGACCCGGCCAATTTCCAGGCGGCGGACGACCTCTGCCGCCTCCTCGGCCCGCCGGAGCGGCCGGTGGTCCTTGCGACCCAGGATGCGATCCATGCCGCCATCAATCTCGCCTACGACTTGAGCCGGAGCACCGCCAAGGAGTTTTTCCAGGAGATGAACGAGGAGTCGACCGACAGCCTCATCTCCGAGATCGAGGAGACCGGCGACCTCCTCGACGAGACGAGCGACGCGCCGATCATCAAACTGGTCAATCTCCTCCTCTCCGGGGCGATCAAGGACCGGGCGAGCGACATCCACATCGAGCCCTACCAGGCGAGCGTCAAGGTCCGCTACCGGATCGACGGCATCCTCTACGACATCCTCAGCCTGCCCCGGAAGATCCATTCGCCGCTCGCGTCGCGCGTGAAGATCATGGCGAAGCTGAACATCGCCGAGAAGCGCCTCCCCCAGGACGGCCGGATCGAGATCAAGGTCGCCGACCGGAGCGTCGACATCCGCGTCTCCACCATCCCGACCGCCTTCGGGGAGCGGGTGGTGCTCCGGCTCCTCGACAAGACCTCGTCGATCCTGATGCTCTCCGACCTCGGGATGGACGAGCGGAAGGTCGGCATCTTCAACCGGCTGATCAAGTCCCCCTACGGGATCGTTCTCGTCACGGGACCGACGGGGAGCGGCAAGACGACGACCCTTTATGCGGCGCTGACGAGCATCAACTCCACCGAGGTGAACATCATCACGATCGAGGACCCGATCGAGTACCAGATCGACGGGATCGGCCAGATCCAGGTGAACCCGAAGATCGACCTCACCTTCGCCCAGGGGCTCCGTTCCATCGTCCGCCAGGACCCGGACGTCATCCTCGTGGGTGAAATCCGCGACCGCGAAACGGCGGAGATCGCGATCCAGTCGTCGCTTACCGGTCACCTCGTTTTCTCCACCCTCCACACGAACGACGCGGCGAGCGCCGTGACGCGCCTCATCGATATGGGGATCGAACCTTTTCTCGTCACCTCGTCGGTGATCGCGATCATTGCCCAGCGACTGCTCCGGGTCCTCTGCCCGAAGTGCAAGGAGGCCTACACCCCCGACGGCGAATCGCTCGCCAACCTGGGGATCGACATGAAACAGCTCGACCGGCACCCCCTCTACCGGAAGCGGGGCTGCACCGCCTGCATGAATACCGGATACCGCGGCCGGACGGCGATCTTCGAGATCCTCATTCTGGACGACCCGCTCAAACGGCTGATCCTGAAGACCTCCGACGCGAATCAGATCCAGGACGAGGCGATGAAGCGGGGGATGACGAACCTTCTTGCCGACGGGGCGAAGAAGGTCCTGGAGGGGACGACGACAATCGAGGAGGTGTTCCGCGTGACCCGGATCCTCAAGCGGGAGACCGATATCGAGGCGTAAGACGTTCCCCGCCTGGGGGGCCCCGCGGGGCCGTGAGGGAAAAA
>JAURXV010000043.1 GCA_030654195.1 Syntrophales bacterium
TAATTGCAAAAGTACCAATAAATTCCCTCCCCCTTGCGGGGGAGGGTTAGGGTGGGGGGGCGCTTGGCGTGAAATCAGAATGTTGCAGATTCACCCACCCCCTAACCCCCTCCCGTGAAGGGAGGGGGAACATGTTTAAAAAGAGTTTTGCAATTACCTCGGCGAGTTATAATTTGAAATGGAATAATGCGATGGCCAAGAACGGAAGCATTTACTGGAATCCTATCATGGAAACGATGCCGCGCGAAAAGCTCCGGGAGCTTCAGGTGAAGAAGTTCCGAAGGATCTTCACCTGGGCTTACGAAAACTCGCCGTTTTATCGAAAACTTTACCAGGATGCCGGTATGGAACCGGGCGACATCAAAACCTATGAGGACATCAGGAAGGTCCCCCGGACAGACAAAGGTATGTTGAGAGACGTACAAAACCGGCCGCCTTTCCCTTATGGTGATATGCTGGCCGTTCCGCTCCGTCAGGTCACGGAGTTTAGGCAAACCAGCGGCACCACGGGAACCCCTGTATATCAGGCAGACACCTGGCAGGACTGGGAATGGTGGGCGGAGTGCTGGGCCTATATACTTTATGCCCAGGGTTACCGGGATACGGACAGGATGTTTATCCCCTTCGGGTACAACATTTTTGTTGCCTTCTGGGCCTGTCACTACGGGGCAGAGAAACTCGGCTGCGAGGTGGTGCCGGGCGGGGTGCTGGACACGGAGGCACGGATCATGAAGATGCAGGAACTCAAGTGCAACTCCTTTGGAGCTACCCCGACTTATGTGCTCGGCATGGCCGACACGGCAAGAAAGATGGGGATTGATCCCCGGTCGATCGGCATCCAGAAAATCACCTGTGCCGGCGAACCGGGCGCCAGCATCACCACCACCAAGAAGAGGATCGAAGATGCCTGGGGGGCGAAGGTATATGACCACATCGGCGCCACGGAGATAGGCGCGTGGAGTTACAGTTGCACCTTCCAGAAGGGCCTTCACGTGAACGAGGCCTTCTTCCTCGTCGAGATAGAGGATATCGATACCGGTGAAATCATCGATACGCCCGGAAAGAACGGCAAGATGGTTATCACGGCCCTGGACCGGATGGCCAAGCCCTGCATTCGTTTCGACTCGAAAGACGTGATCCGTTGGGCCGACTATGAATGCGATTGCGGCCGCACCTTCAGGAGCATCGACGGCGGTGTCGTCGGCAGGGCCGATGACATTACCAAGGTCAAGGGCGTACTCCTTGCACCGACGGCCATCGAGGAAGTGGTGAGGAGTTTTACGGAGCTCGGTGATGAATATGAAGTTGTGGTAAGCAAAAAGGGCGACATCGATGAAATCCTTCTTAAGATAGAGATCATGCCGGGATTCGAGAAAAAGGAGCCGGATATTCTCAAGCGTTTAAAAGATCAGCTCCGGGTCAAGACGAATCTCGGGTATAAAATGGAAATTCACCCCTACGAAAGCTTGCCCAGGTATGCCTTGAAGGCGAAGAGGTTCAAAGATCTGAGAGAACATTGACGACCTTGTAAAAAGTCTCCCCAACTGTCATACCGGCGAAAGCCGGTATCCAGCATTAGTTAAAAAACTGGATTCCGGGTCAAGCCCGGACTGACAAAAGAGGTAAATGACGACTTTTTACGGGTCTCTCAACATCAGGAGAAACTACCATGACAACCGGGTATAACATCAAAAAAATGGATGCCAAGATCAAAGAGATAAGGAAAGCCGCCGAAGAACTCCAGGAGATGGGGGGAGATATCGAGGCCGTAAACAAGAATCTTGTTCGGCTCCTCGCGAGCACGAAGATGCTGGAGCTCAACATATCCGATGCGATATCGCTCGTGTAAGAGGAGAGCGGAGAACCGCTTACATGTGCTCTGCATTGGCCGGGGGCGGTACAATAATGAGGAGTCTTATATATGGAACAATGGATCTATAGGTTCGAAGAACTGGGCACGGATTGTAGCGATCTGGTAGGGAAGAAATGCGCCAACCTCGGCGAGATGAGTAAGCTCGGCATGAGGGTGCCCTACGGGTTTGCCATATCGGTGCAAGGATTTGAGGAATTCATGAATCTTACCGGCCTTGCTCGCTTGGTCAGGGAGCGCATCGAACCGTGCAGGGACATGCTCAAAAAGGTGGAAGTCTGCCAGGACGAGAGCCGCGCCGTCCAGTGTCTCATCGAGTCTACGGCGATGCCTGAGTCGATGAGGCAAGAGATAGTAAATCATTACCGCGAGTTGTGCCGGAAGGTGGGACGGCAGGACCTCCCGGTAGCGGTACGTTCGAGCGGCGTGGTGAGCATGCCCGGACAGATGGATACATATCTGAATATTATCGGCGAGGATGCGGTTATTGAACATATCAAGAAGGTCTGGAGCAGTTCTTACACGGTGCGGGCCATGATGTACCGGATCGAAAAGGACCTGCCGGTAGAGTGGGCGCCCATCGGCGTGGCGGTGATGATGCTGGTCGACGCGAAATCGGCGGGCGTTGTCCTTACGGTATTGCCCACGACGGGAGATACGACGAAGGTTGTGATCGAAGGGAATTGGGGATTGGGAGAGAGCGTCGTCAGCGGTGAGATCACCCCTGATTCTTTTACGGTGGAGAAAGACGATTTGCAGATCGTGAGCAGAATGGTTACCCGTAAACAGGGGATGGTGGTACGGGAAGTTTCCGGGACAACGTTCGTGCCAGTCCCGGAAGAGTTACAGGAAAAACCTTGTCTCGACGATGCAGAGCTGGTCGCTATTGCCAAAACCGCCCTTGATGTAGAGAAACACTTTGGTGTTCCGCAGGATATGGAGTGGGTGGTGGATAAAAACCTCCCCTTTCCGGAAAACATATTCTGGGTTCAGGCCAGACCGGCGAAGTATACAAAAGCGGATAAGTCCAAAGATGTTGACTACATTATCAATCTCATGGTGGGAATGTTTGACTGATGTTTTGCAAGGAAAGGAATTAAGGACCATGTCCGTTTATAGAAACAAGTTCTTGAAGATTGATCTATCGAAAAAAGAAGCTACTGAGGCGCCTGTCGAGGCTGGGGTTATCCGAGACTTCATTGGCGGCCGTGGGTTTGGGATAGACTATCTCTATAAACATCTGGCACCAAATACGGACCCCCTCAGTCCCGATAATATCCTCTTGTTTCTCCCGGGAATCCTCGGCGGAACCAGCGCCCCCGGGTTCTCGAGATGGATCGTGGCCACCAAGAGCCCTCTTACGGGAGCTTATATCAGATCGGTGGGAGGAGGAAAATTCGGGGCCGCCATCAAGAATGGAGGGTACGACTTTATTGCGGTCCACGGCAAGGCGGACAAGCCCACATACTTGTATTTGAGCAAGGAGGGGGTGCAGTTCCTCGATGCCGACGGTCTGTGGGGTCTCGATACCTTTGCCACCCAGGATAAAATCTGGGACAAATATGGCAAGACCCATACCCATATTGCCTGCATCGGACCGGCGGGCGAAAAGCTCGTGAAATTTGCCGCTATCATCCATGAGAAAAGGGCGGCGGCCCGTGGCGGCGTCGGTACGGTCATGGGGGCAAAAAATTTGAAGGCCCTCGTAATCCATACCACTGGCGGGAATACGCCTGTATTCCACGACCGTGAAGCTTTCCTGAAGCTGGTCAAGGATCACAACAAGATCCTCAAAACCCATGACCGGCGGAAGAAAATGACCACCTACGGCACAACCTTCATGACGTCGAAGATGCATGAGATGGGAATTTACCCGGTGAAGAATTTCCAGGAAGGTTGCCTGCCGGGTGTGGAGAAGATTAGCGCCGAGGCGTTCCAGAAACTGAAAACGGCCGATTATGGTTGCCATGCCTGCACGACCCGTTGCGGTAATGTATTCAAGGCTTCAGAAGGGCCTTATAAAGGAGCGGAAAGTGAAGGACCGGAATACGAAACGATCTTTTCCTTCGGCGGACAAATCGCTAATACGGACGCCGGGGCGATTATCGCGGCCGACGCCCTCTGCGATCGCCTGGGGCTGGACACGATCAGCATGGGCGTGGTGGCGGGATTTGTCATGGAGCTTTACGAGAGGGGTATTTTAAGTGCTCAGGAATTGGATGGTCTGAAGCCGCAGTGGGGCAGTCATGAGGCGCTTTTTAAACTCATCGAAAAAGTAGCTAAAAGAGAAGGCATCGGCAACATCCTGGCTGAAGGGACAAGAAAGGCCGGTCAGCTGATCGGGAAAGGCGCGGAATATTATGCCATGACCGCGAAAGGGCTGGAACTTCCCGGATACGAACCGCGGGCGGCCAAGGCCCACGGTCTCGGGTACGCCGTCTCGAACATCGGCGGCAGCCACATGTACGGTTATGCCCGCCAGGAGATATCAGGCTTCGCACAGCCGAGGGAAATAGACCGTTTTGCCGATGAAGGCAAGGGTGACATAGCGGGATGGAACCAGATAAAAAAGGCAGTGGAGGAAACGGGGATCCTCTGCAATTTTGCCGACACCAATATCAGTCAGCAGTTGATATGCGACCTTTTTGTGAGCGCCACGGGCAGGAGCGATCTGGCCGAGGCCAAAAGCATCAACAAGTTTGGCGAGAGGATAGTCTGCCTGGAAAGATGCTTTAATGTCCGGGAAGGGTTCAGCAGAAAGGACGATACGCTTCCAGAAAGGATGTTCAAAGAGCCCCTGAAGAATGCCGGGCCTTCTACAGGGCAAGTCATCAGGAAAATGGACAGCCTCCTGGATGAGTATTATGACTTTATGGGTTACGATAAAAACGGGATACCTACGGTGGAAAAGCTGAACGACCTGGGTCTCGGAGACGTGGAGCAAGAGATATCAAAATTCCGCAAGTAAGTTAACGTCCATCTTTACCCACCTTGTCGAGGGCGGATGAGGTAAAAAGCATTCCGCCGCAGCTCTGGTAAGGCGGCAAAATAATTTTGGAGAAAAAATGCACGCTGAGTACCGCCATATTTTTCAACTGGCCAAACCCTACTTGAATATTCGTAGAAACGATATTCATACGGAGATCGTTTATCGTTTTGCAGTCAGGTTACTGGAGAGTGAACCAGGCGATGCCTCGGTAGCAATACCGGCGGTTATCTGCCATGACGTAGGTTGGAGCAAGGTGCCGGAGGAGCTGCATTTAAAGGCCTTCGGGCCCACAGCTGACCCGACGCTGACACGCTTGCATGAGATCGAAGGTGTAAAACTGGCGCAAGAGATTTTACTTGCGGTAGATTATGAACCGCATAAAACAGCGGAAATATTAGCAATCATTGAGGGACATGACACCCGTTGGACGGCGCTGTCGCCCAGCGATAAAATTGTCAAAGATGCGGATAAACTGTCCCGCTTTGATCAGATCGGTTTAGTAATTGATGCGGAGCGTTTCAACATAGACAAGAACAGTCATGTCAATTGGCTGGAAGAGCAGATCGAGCCCTGGTTTTTTACGGAGACCGGAAAAAAGCTGGCGCGGGAAGAGGTCGCCAGGTTCAGACAGTAAGGATAATTACTATGTCGTCGAATATTCTTGACATACCGGAACACCTTTATCTATAGTCCGAAAAATCAAGGGGGAGTTCTTAACAATTAAAAAAAGGAGGAGACAACATGACACAGATTATCAAATATCAGCTAAACGAGAGCGACATGCCACGCCAGTGGTACAACATTGTGGCCGACATGCCGAACAAGCCGGCGCCGGCACTGCATCCGGGCACCGGGCAGCCAGCCGGGCCGCAAGACTTCGCGCCGCTGTTCCCCATGAACCTCATCGAGCAGGAAGTAAGCACCCAGCGGTGGATTGATATTCCCGAGCCGGTGCTGGCGATCTATGCCCAGTGGCGCCCATCGCCGCTGTACAGGGCGCGCCGCTTCGAGCAGGCATTGGGAACGCCGGCCAAGATTTATTTCAAATATGAAGGGGTGAGCCCCTCGGGAAGCCACAAGACCAACACCGCTGTGGCGCAGGCATACTACAACAAGCTGGCCGGCACCAAGCGCATCACCACCGAGACCGGCGCCGGCCAGTGGGGTAGCGCCCTGAGCTACGCCTGCAACATCTTCGGCATACCGCTGAAGGTCTACATGGTGAAGGTCAGCTTCGAACAGAAGCCCTACCGCAAGAACATGATGCAGATCTACGGGGCCGAGGTGGTGCCCAGCCCCACCAACGCCACCAACGCCGGCCGGGCCATCCTGGCTCAGGATCCCAACAGCATGGGCTCCCTGGGAATCGCCATCTCCGAGGCGGTGGAGGATGCCGCCCCCCGCGAGGACACCAAGTACACCCTGGGGTCGGTGCTCAACCACGTGCTGCTGCATCAGACCATCATCGGCCTGGAGGCCCAGAAGCAGTTCAAGATGGCGGGGGACTACCCGGACGTGGTGATCGGCTGCTGCGGCGGCGGCAGCAACTTCGCCGGCATCGCCAGCCCCTTCCTTGCCGACAAGTTTGCCGGCAAACAGGTGCGGCTCGTCGGTGTTGAACCGACCGCCTGCCCGACGCTGACCAAGGGGCACTTCCACTATGATTTCGGTGATGCGGTGTGTACCACCCCGCTGATGCCAATGTACACCTTGGGGCACGACTTTGCTCCCGCGGGGATTCATGCCGGCGGCCTGCGTTACCATGGCATGGCCCCCATCATCAGCCAGTTGAAGAAGGACAACCTGATCGAGGCGTACGCCTATAATCAAATCGAATGTTTCCAGGATGCGATCACCTTTGCCCGGGCGGAAGGGATCATCCCCGCACCCGAGTCGTCCCACGCCATCCGGCACGTCGTGGTGGAGGCGCAGCGCGCCAAGGAAGAGGGAAAGGAGCGGGTTATCCTGTTCAATCTGTCGGGACACGGGCATTTCGACATGTCGGCTTACGATAAGTACCTGGCCGGCGCCATCGAGGATGTACCGCTGCCGCAGAGTTCTCTGGACGCTTCGTGGGAGAAGATCAAAGGACTGCCGAAGGTGGCATAGCGGCTGGGCATGGTCCGGGGCGGGATTGCAAATCCGCCCCGGATTACCCTTGACGGCTTCTGGCGGCCCTATGTTGAGCAGGTAATCTATCGCTCTCGATAGGTCTTTATTATTGATTCTGTTTTCTGCCTGCTTCAAATGACAATTTGTTAGTCGCTTTTATATAATCATTCGGAGAAATTGCCATCAATGCTGAAAGCCAAACATTCTCAGGAATGCTGTTAAACGGAGCAATGGAAGACAATAAGCCAAGCACAACTACATTCGCAGTTTTTCCGTTAATATCGCCAAGCCCATAAGCAATTTTGTTTGCATCTATTTTTATCACATGATATTCCTTTAACGCATCGAAAATTTTGTCTACATCGGGATAATCTTCTCTTTTCATTGCAATAGGCAACACTAAAAAATTATTAAACAGGATCGTTCCGTTTGGTTTTAGAAGTTCAAGAAATCCGGGGCGAAGCACTTCACTAATTTCCATCACAATTAACACATCAACCGAACCAGGCGCCAATACAGGCGAATAGACCGAGCCACAACTGAATGTTGAAATGACAGGTCCGCCGAGTTGCGCCATTCCGTGAGTATCTCCCTTCACAATGTTTGATTCGGAGTAAGGCGTTCTTAAAACAACTTCAGAAAGAGCTTTGCCAAAAAATAAATTCCCTTGCCCGCCGATTCCTCTGATGGCTAATCTCATTGAGTCAGCTAATTTTTCTTTTTCTGTCGCCAGGATTCCTATTTCTCCTACTTTTTCAAATACCGGCGGACTTGTTTTTTCAGTAGCATTTTCATCATATATTATTGCATCAAAAGGACAGCACTGCAAACATACAGGAGTGGTTCCACCGCAAAACGTGCAAAAATTTGTAAAGCTTGGTTTTTTGTCTGCATCAAATTCAATTCCAGGACAAATGTTGCAACGCAAACATCTTTTGCACAGATCGTAATTGCGGGAAATTTTACGAATTTTCTTTTTGTTTTCAACTTCCTGAATACACAACCCTTCCAGAATCATGGTTGTATACACACCTTTTTCAGCTTCTGCCAAAGATTCAACCAGAGCCTTCTCCACTTCCTTTAAATTATAGGAGTCCACCACAACCATTCTTCCGCCTTCGGCTTCAACAGCGCGTTTCAGGCTGAAGGTATTAGGAACTCCAGCCAGATTAGTTTTGCTGCTTGGAGCCGGTTGTCCGCCTGTCATGGCAGTAATTGAATTGTCAAGAATCACTTTGATCCCGGCAGTATGCCTGAAAATTGCGTTCCTTGTCGAGTCAAGTCCCGTATGGCATTCGCACGAATCGCCAATAAGACTAATTGTTTTAGACGCATACTCAGGCCTTGATAAAACAAATCCCTGCCTCAGTGAATCGGAAGCGCCCATGCAGCAGACCGTATCCAGTGAGTTGAGAAAATGTAATAGCGTTGAACAACCGATATCGCCAAAAACTGCATAAAGTTTCTTCTTCTTTTTTAATCTATCAATACATAATGCAAACGCTCTGTAGGGGCAACCTGGGCAAATTGATGGAGGTCTGCTGACCGCCTTTATTGCAAATTCCTGCTTCTTAATTTTATAATTTAAATCAATATGTTTTGAGAGTTGTCCGATAATCATTTCGGGTGTCCAGTCGGTAATCACGCTGTTCTCTTCCTTACCGACGACAGGGATGGATAAAAGGCGTAGCTGGTTTTCAAGGTAACGATCACCATCTTCAAAAACAAATATCTTACCTTTGATTCCTGATGCAAATTTTTTAATTCTTTCTTTAGGCAAAGGGTATGTCATGCCGAGGGAAAGGATTGAAGGGTTTTTGTTAATATTTTTTAAGGCTTCTCTTACGATAATATCACTTTCTCCGCATAGTACAATTCCCCAGTCTTCATTCCCTTTTTCTTCTGAAACCAATGGAGAGGTTTCAAGCCATTCGCTGATATAAGGAATACGTTCCTGCGTTGCCTTGTTGTAATTTCGACGTGCAATTTCCGGCATTAACATCCACGCATGAAGTTTCTCGGGCAATGGGCGTCTTTCAATTTTTCTGGATTTTCTCGTCAGTACCAAGCCTTCTGAATGGGCAAGAATTCCTGAGGCCAGCACAATCACCGGTGTATTGAATTTCCTGCTGATATCTGCAGCAATCCAAGCCGCTTCATACATATCTTGATGATTTCTGGGTTCAATAACAGGCAGGCGAGATGCACTGAAAAAATATCGTGAATCAATTACATGCTGAGTACTGGAAGGAGCATAGTCGGTCGCTGCATAAATAACCAAGGCTCCTGCATCGGCTGTATAAAAAGCAGAAGTCGTAATGGCATCACCTGCCTGAAAAACACCGGGGATTTTCATGGTCACAACAGCATCTGATCCTGCAATGGAATGACCTATTGCAACACCAACCGCCACCGCTTCATTAACCGACCATCCGACAGTAATTAAATCCTGCACATATTTTAACGATTTATCAATAACTTCGGTGCTTGGTGTGCCGGGATATCCGTCTGCAGCATGAAACCCTGCATGTATCACTCCCAGAGCAAAAGCTTCATTACCCTGCAAAATAAATTTGCTCCCCGCTTCTGATTCTACGATTTCATTAAAACGTTCCATGTTTCATATTTAACCCCAATTTTAATTTTACTTCACAAGATCCGATAGAACGAGCACCGTCCAGTAAGGAAATAACATGAGCAGTATGATTGATATGATATAAGCGGGGATGTACCAAAAGGCGCCCCGAAACACGGTGGCCAGGGAAATATCAGGAGCCATTCCGGCAACAATATAACAGCAAATACCGATCGGGGGCATGATCGAACCCATGGTCGTGACGATGGTGATGACCTGGCCGAACCAGATCGGGTCGTACCCGAGCTGTACCACAAGGGGATAAAATATGGGCAGCGACACCAGCAGGAACGCCAGTGCATCCATCACGCAGCCGCCGATGACGTAGCATAAAAGAATCACACAAAGGAGCATCCAGTTCGGCAAGGCAAGTCCGCTGATCCATCCGGCCACCTCGTAGGGCAGCCTGGTTATTGTCAAAAAGCGGCTAAAGATTACGGCTCCCGCGACAATCATGAAGACAAGGCAGGAAATGCGGAGTGTATCGACGATAGACTTGAGAAAGCCTTGCCAGGAGAGCTTCCTTCTGATGACACAGATGGCGAGCCCGAGAGTGCAACTGGCTGCTGCTGCCTCCGTTGCCGTGACTACACCGGTGAAAAGGGCGTACATGATGATGGCAAAGAGGATAAGGATGTCAATAATGTCGGGCAGGGCCTTAAAACGTTCTTTCCAGGTACTCTTGGGTCCTTTAGGCCCCCAGTCAGGATGCCGCCAGCAGATAAAGAAAACGGTGGCCGCAATAGCGATCGTCAGGATGGCGCTCGGTATGATGTTGCCAAAAAAAAGCTTCCCTATCGATTGTCCAGTGTAAAGTCCGTAAACGACGAGAACGATGCTGGGCGGGATGAGGACGCCAAGGGTAGCGCCGGCGGCCACGGAACCGGCGTTGAGTTGGGGATGGTAATTGTATTTCTTCATCTCCGGTATGGCCACCTTGCTCATGGTCGCTGCCGTGGCGGTGTTGCTGCCGCTGATAGCCGAAAATGCCGCACAGGCCATGATCGTTGTGATTGCCAGCCCACCCTTGTAGTGGCCGAACCAGCGATATGTCGCTTGATAGAGGCCATTGTTGTAACCCCCATAGTGAACGAACTCGCCGACGAGGATGAACATGGGAATAACCGTGAGCCCGTAGTTGGAGAAAATGCTCCACATGTCGGCCCCGACCATGCCGAATGCCGCCTTGAACGAGGTCACATAGGCAAAGCCCAGAAAGCCGATCAACGCCATAGTGAAACCGGCCGGTATCTTGAACAAAAAAAGAACGGCAAACATGATCGCAATGCCGTATACGCCGACCATAGGTCCTTCCATCCCTATTCCTCCTTGGGAGACAGCTTTTTTAGAAAATCAACGGAGGCGGAGAAACATAACAGAGCAAACCCTACCGATACGGCAAAGACGAAGGGGTGAAAAACAATCTTCAATGTTTCCGATACTTCATGGGATTCGTATATCTTCATGCCCCAGACATAGACCTGCCAGGACACGATCCCGAAAAATATCATGATGACAACGTCTGCCAGCGCTTCAATAACGGTCTGCAGTTTTTTCGGGAATTTCTCGGTCAAGATGTCCACCACGATATGGTCCTTGTTTTTCTGGGTGTAGCCAAGGGCAAAGGCGATAACGACGGCGCCCAGGAAGGAAACAATTTCGTATGTCCCCCTGAAGGGCAACTGAAACATTCTCAGGATGACGTTTCCGGTAGCGAGAAGCATGAGGGCGAGCACGGCAATGCCGCCCAG
>JAURXV010000054.1 GCA_030654195.1 Syntrophales bacterium
TAATTCCGGGAATTAAGTATACTGTCCCCGAAACTCGACCCCCCCGTAAATTCGATCTTGTCACGGCGGCCGATATCTGATAGTTCCTCGCCATGGACAGCGGAAACTTGAAAGAAATTCTGACCGTTTCGGCGCTCAACGACCGGATCAAGGCCATCGTGGAGGGGCTTGCCGTCGTCTGGGTGGAGGGGGAGGTGTCGAACCTGCGCCGCCCGGCGTCGGGACACGTCTACTTCACGCTCAAGGATATCAAGAGCCAGATCCGGGCGGTGATCTTCCGAAGCCCCTTCGGCGGGGGCTGGAACCGGCCCGCGGCTTTCGCGATCGAGGAGGGGATGAGCCTCGTCTGCCGGGCGCGGGTCACGGTCTATCCGCCCCGCGGCGAGTACCAGCTCGTCATCGATGCCGTCGAGCCGCGGGGGCTGGGGGCTCTCCAGAAGGCCTTCGAACAGCTCAAGGCCCGTCTCGAGGCGGAAGGGCTTTTCGATCCGGCCCGCAAGAAACCCCTTCCGTTCCTGCCTGCGCGGATCGGCGTCGTCACCTCGCCGACCGGCGCCGTCATCCGGGACATCCTGACTGTCACCCGCCGCCGCTTTCCGTCGGTGGACATTCGGATCGCCCCGGTCCGCGTACAGGGAACGGAGGCGCCCGCGGAGATCATCCGCGCCCTGGGTGATCTCCAGATCGCGGGCGGCATCGACGTGATCATCCTCGCCCGCGGCGGCGGCTCGTTGGAGGACCTCGCCCCATTCAACGACGAAGGGGTTGCGCGGGCGATCGCCCGGTCGCGGATTCCCGTTATCTCGGCCGTCGGCCATGAAACGGACTTCACGATCGCCGACTTCACCGCCGATCTCCGGGCGGCGACCCCGTCGGCCGCGGCTGAACTGGCGGTGCCGCTTTGCGCGGAGCTTCTGGAAACCGTAGGGTCGTTGCGCCTCCGGCTGATCCGCCGCCTGCGTCAGGAGAGGGGGCGGCGCCGGGAACGGATCGCCGATCTCCTGGGAAGGCTCCGGGACCCGAAGCGGCGTCTCGCCGACGCCCGGATCGCGCTCGACGATCATCTCGAACGGATGAGGCTATCCGTTGTCCGCCTGCGGGAGGCCCGTCGACAGGCATCCGTGCATCTGAACATCCGCCTCGAACACCGGAACCCGAGGTCGCGGATCGTCGAGGGTCGCATGGGGATGCAGGGCCTCGGAAGGACCCTGCGCGCGGCCTGGGAGAAACGGGCCGTGCTGAGGAAAAACCGCGCGCACGCTGCGATGGCGCTCTTGTCATCCCTGAGTCCGCTGGCCGTCCTAGGCCGGGGATATAGCATCACGCGTCGCCGGCCGGACGGTCTCATCCTCCGTCGCGCCGGAGAAGCCGCACCAGGGCAGGAGATCGACATCCGCCTCGCCGCGGGGAATCTGAACGCAATCATCATCGAAACATTCAAGGAGCCGTCCGATGTCCAAAGAGAAGTTTGAAGAGGCGCTGGAGAGGTTGGAGGAGATTGTCCGCCGGATGGAGGCGGGGGAGATGACGCTGGAGGAATCCCTGAAGGCCTTCGAGGAGGGGATCAAGCTTTCCCGGCTCTGCACGAAGAAGCTCGACGAGGCCGACCGGCGCGTGGAGCTCCTCCTCCGGGAAGAGGGTGAGCTCGTTGCCAGACCGTTTTCGGGGGAAGAACGTGAATCCTGACTTCTCCCTGGTCGCCTATCTCAACGAACGGAAGGCGCTCGTCGACGACGCCCTCGATGATTATCTCCCCGGTGGGCAAAACGATCCTTCGGTGATCGTCCAGGCCATTCGCTACAGCCTTCTGGCCGGGGGGAAGAGGATCCGGCCGATCCTCTGTCTGGCCGCCGCGGAGGCGATCGGCGGGGACGCCAAAGCGGTCCTGCCGGCGGCCTGCGCGCTGGAGATGATCCATACCTATTCCCTCATCCACGATGACCTGCCCGCGATGGACAACGACGACTACCGCCGGGGAAGACCCACCTCGCACAAGGTCTTCGGAGAGGGCATCGCGATCCTTGCCGGCGACGCCCTCCTGACGGAAGCCTTCCGCCTCCTGACCAACCGGGAGGGTATGCCGGACATGCCGCCGGACAGGCTTCTCGACGTTGCCTGCGATATCGCGGAAGCGGCGGGCCATCGCGGCATGGTCGGAGGCCAGGTCCAGGACATCCGCGCGGAAGGGGAAGATGTGGGGTTGGAAACCCTCTACGCCATCCATCGGCGCAAAACGGGCGCGCTGCTTCGCGTCTCCATCCGGGCGGGAGCAATCCTCGCCGGGGCCGGGGAGGAGGCGCTCGCCGGCCTTTCCGACTACGGCGGGAAGATCGGCCTTGCGTTCCAGATCGCCGACGACATCCTCAATGTCGAGGGGGATCCGCTCCTTCTCGGGAAGGGGACCGGAAGCGATGCGGCCCGCAGGAAGGTTACCTTTCCGGCCCTGATGGGGATTGAGGCCTCGCGCGCCCGGGCGGCGGAACTCGTCATGGAAGCGATTTCATCGCTTTCATCTTTCGACGACGGGGCGGCGCCGCTCCGCGCCATCGCCCGGTATATCCTGGAACGGAGGTCCTAAAAGAGATCATGATGGAAGAACGAAAACAGGGGATCCTTGCAAAAGTGAACGATCCCGAAGATATCCGGCGACTCAGCGTGGCGGAATTGAATCTTCTCGCGGAGGAAATCCGGGAGATGATGATCGAGACCGTCTCGAAACGGGGGGGACACCTGGCCTCCTCGCTGGGAACGGTGGAGCTCACGCTCGCCCTCCACTATGTTTTTGACACGCCGCGGGACCGTCTTGTTTGGGACGTCGGGCATCAGGCCTACACCCACAAGATCATTACGGGACGGAAGGGGCGCTTCGACACGTTGCGCATGCAGGGCGGAATCAGCGGTTTCCCGAAACGGGAAGAGAGTGTCTACGACACCTTCGACGTGGGACACAGCGGAACATCTATCTCCGCAGCGGCGGGGATGGCCGAGGCGCGGTGTCTCCGGGGAGAGAATTACCGGATCATCGCCGTCATCGGCGACGGCGCGATATCCGCCGGGATGGCCTTCGAGGGGCTGAACTGGGTCGGGGACCGCAAGAAGAACCTGATCATCATCCTGAACGACAACGAGATGTGCATCTCCCCCAATGTGGGCGCCCTCTCCTCCTACCTGAACCGGATCATGACCGGCCAGACGGTGAGCCGGATCCGGGCGGAGGTTAAGACCTTCCTCAAATCGATCCCCGGCATCGGCGGACAGATGCTGAAGTTCTCCCGTCAGGTGGAGGAGTCGCTCAAGACCTTCTTCGTCCCCGGGGCGATCTTCGAGGAGTTGGGTTTCACCTATGTGGGGCCTCTGGAGGGGCACCATCTCGACCACCTCATCATGAATCTGAAAAACGTCAGAACGCTGGAAGGGCCCGTCCTCGTCCACGTCGTCACGCAGAAGGGAAGGGGATACAAATTCGCCGAAGACGATCCTTTGCGGTTTCACGGCATCCCGCCGTTTGACATCGACACGGGGGAGACGGTCGCCGCCGGCGGTTTGCCGGCGCCCCCCTCCTATACGAAGGTGTTCGGCCGGACGGTCGTGACGCTGGCCGAGGAGGATCCGCGGATCGTTGCGATCACGGCGGCGATGTCCGAGGGAACGGGGCTCGATTGCTTCGCCGGGGAATTTCCGAACCGGTTTTACGACGTGGGGATGGCCGAGCAGCATGGGGTGACTTTTGCCGCCGGGCTCGCCACCCAGGGATTCGTCCCGATTGTTGCGATCTATTCCACCTTCATGCAGCGGGCCTACGATCAGGTGATCCACGACGTCTGCCTGCAGAAATTGCCGATGGTCCTGGCGATGGACCGGGGCGGCTTCGTTGGTGCGGACGGCCCCACCCATCACGGCCTGTTCGACTTCGCCTTCCTCCGCACCGTTCCGAACCTCATCGTCATGGCGCCGAAGGATGAAAACGAACTCCAGCACATGCTGAAAACCGCCGTGGGCTGCGGCCGGGCCGTTTCCGTGCGCTACCCGCGAGGCGCCGGGGTCGGTGTGCCGCTGGACGAGAATCCCCGGACCCTCCCCATCGGAAAAGGTGAAATCCTTTTCGATCCGCCGGGCGCCGCACTTGCCGTCGTCGCGATCGGCGCCTGCGTCCATCCGGCCCTGGATGCCGCCGAACTTTTGCGGGCCGAGGGGATCCTCGTTCGGGTCATCAATGCCCGGTTTATCAAACCCCTCGACGGGGAGCTCCTCTGCGTCGCCGCGCGGGAGCTGAAGAGGGTGATCACCGTCGAGGAAAACGCGCTGATGGGGGGGTTCGGCAGCGCCGTTCTCGAACTCTTCGCGGAGAAGGGGGTCAGCGGCGTTTCCGTCCGGCGGCTCGGCATCCCGGATGAGTTCGCCCCGCATGCAACACAGAAGGAGCTCCGGCGGATGTACGGGATCGACGCGGCGGGAATCGCAGCCGCGGTGCGGGAGATGTGGATGGTATAAAGGGAGGGGGTCAGGTCTTTAAATTTAGCGTTTTATCCGCAAAACGCTAAATTTAAAGACCTGACCCCATATTATGACAAATCCGAAAACGCCAAAAATCCGTATGGATTGCCTCCTTGTCGAGCGGGGCCTGGCCGAGAACCAGAAGCGGGCTCAGGCGCTGATCCTTGCGGGGGCGGTACTCGTCGGCGAACGGCGTGTAGACAAAGCGGGAACCCCGGTCCCCGTCGATGCGGAGATCCGGATCCGTGGAGAAGAGAACCCCTATGTAAGCCGGGGCGGCCTGAAGCTGCGGGGCGCCCTCGAAACCTTCGGCATCTCCGTCCGGGATCTGGTCGCCCTCGACGTGGGGGCTTCCACCGGCGGTTTCACCGATTGTCTCCTCCAGGCGGGGGCCGCAAAGGTCTATGCCGTCGACGTCGGCTACGGACAGCTTTCCTGGAGACTCCGGGAAGATCCACGGGTTGTGAACATCGAACGGACGAACATCCGCCATTACGGCGGCAGCGACATCACGGACGGGATCGACATCGCTTTCATCGACGTCTCCTTCATCTCTCTCAGGTTGGTGATCCCGCCGGTTCTCAGGCTGATCCAAGACGGCGCCCGCCTGATTGTCCTCGTCAAGCCGCAGTTCGAGGCGCGGAAGGGCGAGGTCGGCCCGCGCGGCGTCGTCCGGGATCCGGCGCTACATGAACGCATCCTGGAGGAGATGGAAATGTTCTGTCGGGGTCTCGGGCTTGAAATCCTCGGGCGCTGCGACTCCCCGCTCACGGGGCCGGCGGGAAACCGGGAATTCTTTCTCTGTCTGAGGAAACCACGGGGGGAGGAGAACGTTCCATCATGGGCGTAAAACTGGCGAAAACCGCCGGCTTCTGCATGGGGGTGAAAAGGGCCGTGGATATGGTCCTCGACATGGTTCGTCAAAAGGGCCATGGGACCATCTATACGTACGGCCCCCTGATCCACAACCCCCAGACGATCGAACTTCTCCTGCAGCGGGGAATCATCCCGATTCGGGGCCTGCAGGAGATCGAAGGGGTTCCCGCCGGGGCCTTCATGGTCATCCGCGCCCACGGCATCTCCCCCGGAGAGAGAAAAAAAATCAAGGAGAAAGGGTTCCGGATCATCGATGCCACCTGTCCCAAGGTGGCGCACGTCCAGGCGATCATCCGGAAGCGCGCGGGGGCGGGCTTCACCGTCCTGATTGCGGGGGATCGGGAGCACCCGGAAGTGAACGGTCTGTTAGGCTTTGCGGGCGAGGCGGGAATCGTTATCGGCGCCCCGGAAGATGTGGATGGTCTGCCGGCGTTGACAAAGGTGTGCGTTGTCGCCCAGACGACGCAGAGCCTGGAGGAATACGCCGCCATTGTCCGTCGGGTCAAGGAGCGGTTCCCGGAAGCGGTGATCTTCGATACGATCTGCGACTCAACGGAGAAGCGTCAGACCGAGATTAAGGCGCTCGCCGCCGGAACGGACGCCGTCTTCATCGTCGGCGGCAGGAACAGCGCGAACACGCGGCGCCTCGCCGAACTGGCAAAGCTCCGGGGAAAACCCGCCTTCCACATCGAGACCGCCGATGAACTCAAGGAAATCGATGTCGAGACCTACCGCCGGATCGGCGTCTCGGCCGGGGCTTCGACCCCCAACTGGATTATCGGCCGGGTGGTAGACCATCTGACCGGCCGCTTGGGAAAGCGGGAAGAAATCCTCCGGCATCTCTTCAAGATCTGGGTCTTTGCCGTTCGCACGGATATCTACTCTGCTGCGGGCGCAGGCTTTCTCTCCTTTGCCGCCATGCTCCTCCAGGGGTTGCCGGTGGACCCCCTCCTCATCCTGACCGCCTCCCTTTACGTCTACGCCATGCATGTGCTCAACCGCTTCATCAACCGGAAAGCCAGCAGCATCAGTTCCTTCCGTGAAGAGTCCTACCTCCTCCATGAAAAGATCTACGTGACATTGGCCGTTCTCTCCATGATTCTCGCTCTCAGCGCCTCCTTCGCCGCGGGGATGGCGCCTTTCATTCTGCTGTTCGTCATCTCTCTCTCCGGCGTTCTCTACAATACAAGAATTCTGCCGCAGGGATGGCGCTTTCAGAGCCTGAAGGATATTCCGGGGTCGAAGAACATCGCCACCGCCATAGCCTGGGCGGCCGTGACGGCGTTGCTGCCGTGGATCGAGGCCGGACCGACGCTCACGCCCGGGGTTGTGATCGCCTTTTTGTTCATTGCCGGCATCGTTTTCACCCGTTCCGCGCTGTCGGATATCCTCGATATCCAGAGTGACCGCCTGATCGGCCGTGAGACCCTCCCCGTCCTGATCGGCGAGCGGAAAACGCTGATCATCCTCCAGGGGATCTCCGGTTTCCTGTTTGTGCTGCTCTTTGCCGCCCCTCCGGCCGGGTGGTCGACATCACTCAGTTTTTTTCTATTAACCTGTGTATTTTATATATGGATTTGTTTCAAACTTTATGATAGAAGGTCCGGGTTTTCCGGAGTCGTTCTGGAAGGTCTCTTGGAGAGCGGCTACATGATCGCCGGGGTCAGCGCTTTTTTGTGGCTCGTGGCGGTCCGGGGTCTAACTGCATAAACCGGAGGGATCGTGATCACGAAAACAGGGATAACGGCCGTCATTGCGATCCTATGCCTGGGCATCCTGGGCTGCGGAGGGCTTCGTTTTTCCGAGATTTCGCCGGACGCCCGGGATTTTCATCCCCGGCGGATCGCCGTCCTGCCTGCCGACACGACGGCTTTTGCGGAGGCGAAGGGCATCGTCGATCGTCTTTTTGCCGAAGCCCTGATCGAGCGGCAGTGGTTCTCCGACGTGGTTGGGGGAGAGGCCGTTGGTCGGCGTCTGGAATCGGATGAGGCCTTCAGGAAGGTCGTCGCGGGCTATCTGGCCAAGCGCGCGAACGTCAGTTTTTCTGATCCGGAACTGAGCGGAAGGATCGGCGAGTTGACCGGCACGGATGCGTTTCTGCTTGTCCGCGTCGATTATTGGAACTACACGACGGAGAACGACAAGAAGTTGGCCAAGGTGAGCCTCAGCATCACCATGGTCGAGGCGAAAACGGGGAAGGCCCTCTGGATGGCGGCCCATCACAAGATCAGCGAATACCTGATCATCAGACCGGACCTTCCCGATGTGGCGAGGGACCTCATCCGTGAGATGATCGGTTACATGCCGCACTGAAGACGGGTGACCCTTGAATCGGCGGGAATGGGAGAAAAGGGATGAAAGAAGAAGTGCAGAAGATCATCGACCGGATCAGGCCCAATCTCCAGGCGGACGGCGGAGATGTGGAATTGATCGACGTGGGCGACGACGGCGTCGTCAAGGTGAGGCTGGTCGGGGCCTGTCACGGCTGCCCGATGGCCCAGATGACCCTGAAGAACGGGATCGAAAAATCTCTGAAACAGGAGATTCCGGGGGTCAAATCCGTGGTTTCCGTTTAGGTGCACCGGTTTGTAGGAGAAAAAATAGAAGAAGGAGAAGAAAAACATGTCGTATATCATTACCGATGAATGCATTGCTTGTGGTTCCTGTCAGGATGAATGTCCGGCGGAGGCGATCAGCGAGGGGGAAGACAAATATGTCATCGATCCCAAATTGTGTACGGACTGCGGCACATGTGCGGAACAGTGCCCGGTCGAGGCTATCACGCCCGGGGAAGAGAAGTAGCTCCATATCGGCTTGAATTGGAAGAGGGGGAAACACCGCGCCGGCGACGGGCTGCGGCTTTCCCCCGTCTTTTTTCGGGGCCCTGCGGCCTGTAAATACGGTTTTTTGCGGGGCAGAAGAATGAAGCGTTTCATTACGTTCGAGGGCGGCGAGGGATCCGGGAAAACCACCCAGATCAAACTCGCGGCGGACTGGTTGAGGGAGCGCGGCATCCCCGCCCTTTCCACCGCCGAGCCCGGCGGGACGCCGCTCGGACGAAAGATCCGCGAGCTCCTGCTGAATCGGGGCTCGTGGACGATCGGCGCCGAGGCGGAACTGTTGCTCTTTGCCGCTGCCCGCGCCCAGCATGTGCGGGAAATCATCCTCCCCGCGCTGGAAGCGGGGCAGTGGGTTCTCTGCGACCGCTTTGCGGACGCGACTCTGGCCTACCAGGGATTCGGCCGGGGGCTCGATGCCGGTTTCATCCGGACCTTGAACGCGTTTTCCGCCCAGGCGTTGAAGCCGGAGATGACGCTCCTGTTTGACCTGCCCGTGGAGGCGGGTCTGGCGCGGGCGAAAAAACGGGCGGCCGGCGGCCGGCCGGAGGCGGCGGAGGACCGATTTGAGCAGGAGGAAAGAGCCTTTCACGGGAGAATCCGTGAAGGTTATCTCTCCATCGCGGCGGCGGAGCCGGAGCGCTTTCGGATCATCGACGGCGCCGGGTCGGTAGAAACCGTCCACCGCGAGGTCTGCCGCTGTCTGGAGGCTTTGCCGCAGCTCCCTTTCCTTGAGGGTGAGCGGGCATGAGATTCGCGGAGATCTACGGCCACAAGAAACCGATCGCCATTTTGAAGAGTGCGATGGCCAAAGATCGCATCGCCCATGCCTATCTCTTCTACGGTATGGATGGAATCGGGAAGAAAACCACCGCGTCTGTCTTCGCCAGGGCCCTCAACTGCGGGGGGGTGGACCCACCCTGCGACGCCTGCGCCTCCTGCCGGAAGGCGGAACACAATAACCACCCCAACATCATCACGGTCCAGGCGGAGGGGCAGAACATCAAGATCGGGGCGGTCAAGGAGATCCAGGCCCGGATGACCTTCCGGCCCCGGGAGGGGAGGCGGATCTTCATCCTGCGGGAGGCGGACCGGATGAACGCCGCCGCCGCCAATGCCCTTCTCAAGACCCTGGAGGAACCGTCCGCGGACAACATTCTGCTGCTGACGACCGCCCGGTCCCACGCCCTTCCGATGACGATCCTCTCCCGCTGTCAGCATTTGCGCTTCTCCCCGCTGCCGCCGGAAGAGGTGGCCCGGTTTCTCCGGGAGAAGGAGGGGCTGGAAACCGCCGCCGCGGAAATTCTCGCCGCATCGTCCGGAGGCAGCATCGGCAGGGCCGTCGAGATGAACAGGGAAGACTACCTCGCGCAGCGGAACGCCATCCTGGAGCTCCTTGCTGAGGACAACCCGGAGGATCTGTTGAAAAGGCTCGCCTTTGCCGGCCGCTTCGGGACGGAACGGGAGGAGATCCTGGAACGGCTCCGGATCCTCCGAAACGGCTACCGGGACGGCCTGGTTCTACGGGAGACGGGAGAGAAAGAGAGGCTGATGTTCCGGGATCGGGCCGGGGTGATCGAAGAGGTCGCCGGGCGTCTGTCGGGACGCGATCTGCTGCGCAACATCGCCGCGGTGGATGCGGCCATGAGCGCCATCGCACAGAACGCCAATAAGTCGTTGACTTTGGAGGCCATGCTGATTAAACTCGCCTGAAGAAAATAAGCAACAGGGGTGACTATCCTTGAAAAATATCGTCGGCGTCAAATTCAAGAGAGAGGGGAAGATCTACTCCTTCCATGCGGCCGATCTCCCTTTGAAGCGGAACGACCTCGTCATGGTCATCACGGACAACGGCCCGGCCATCGGCACCGTGGCGACGGAGGTCAAGGCCGTCCCGGCCGAGCAGTTGGCCGCCAATCTGAAGAATGTCCTGCGTCAGGCGACGGAGGAGGATTTCCGGACCCGCGAAAACAATCAGAAGCTGGAGCAGGAGGCCATGCAGTTCTGCGTCCGGAAAATCTTAGAGCGGCAGCTGCCCATGAAGATGATTGACGTGGAGTGTCTCTTCGACAAGAGCAAGATGCTCTTCTCCTTCGCAGCGGAAAACCGGGTGGACTTCCGGGATCTGGTGAAGGACCTCGTGCAGCGGTTCCACACCCGCATCGAGCTCAGGCAGATCGGTGCAAGGCAGGAGGCGCGTGTCATCAAGGGGCTCGGAATCTGCGGACGGGAGGTGTGCTGCGCAACCCTGCTGCACAACCTCGACCGGGTTTCGGTAAAGATGGCCAAGGAGCAGAACATGTCCCTCAACCCCGAGAAGATCTCCGGCCTCTGCGGGAGGCTGATGTGCTGCCTGGGCTTCGAATATGAGGCGTATGCGGATCTGAAGAAGGACATGCCGAAGTGCGGAAAGATGGTCCAGACCGCCGAGGGGCGGGGAAAGGTGATCCGCCAGAGCGCCCTCCGGGGCGAGGTCGTCGTCATCCTCGAAAGCGGGAAGGAGGCCACCTTCAAGGCGAAGGAGATAATTAGGGACAGAGCCCCTATTATTTCCGCTGAAAAATAATAGGGGCTCTGTCCCTAATTAAGGTAAAATATGGAAGACGCTTTTTATATCACGACACCGATCTACTACGTGAACGCCTCGCCGCACATCGGGCACGCCTACACGACCATCGTTGCCGACGTCCTCGCCCGCTACCACCGGCTCCACGGCTTCCGGACCTTTTTTACGACCGGGACGGATGAGCACGGCGACAAGATCGCGGAAGCGGCGCAGAAGGCGGGTGTCACCCCAAAGGAATACGCCGACCGGATCAGCGCCCAGTTCCGCGCCCTTTGGCCGGAGCTTGCGGTCACGAACGATTACTTCATCCGCACGACCGATGCGAACCATGTCGATACGGTCCGGCGGATCCTCCAGAAGGTCCATGACGCGGGGGACATCTACTTCGGCCAGTATGAGGGATTCTACTGCGTCGGCTGCGAGCGCTTCTATATGGAGAAGGAGCTGGTCGACGGGAAGTGTCCCGACCACCAGACCGCGCCGGAATACCGGAAAGAGAGCAACTATTTTTTCCGGATGGGCAAATACCAGAAGTGGCTCATCGACCACATCGAGGAAAATCCGGACTTCATCCGGCCGGAACGGTACCGGAACGAGGCCCTCGCGTTCCTCCGCGAACCGCTGGAGGACCTCTGCATCTCCCGTCCGAAGAGCCGCCTCACCTGGGGGATCACGCTGCCGTTCGACAATGATTACGTCACCTACGTCTGGTTCGACGCGCTGATCAACTACGTTACGGCGGTCGGCTATCCGGACGGGGAGAACTTCCGGACCTTCTGGCCCGTGGCCGAGCACCTGATCGCCAAGGATATCCTGAAACCCCACGGCATCTACTGGTCCACGATGCTCAAGGCGGCCGGGATCGAGCCCTACCGGCATCTCAACGTCCACGGATACTGGAACGTCGATCAGAGCAAGATGTCCAAGAGCGTGGGCAATGTCGTAAAACCCCTCGACCTGAAGGACAAGTACGGCCTCGACCCCTTCCGCTACTTTCTCATGCGGGACATGGTCTTCGGCCTCGATTCCAGCTTCAGCGAGGAGGCCTTCGTCCAGCGGATCAACTCCGACCTGGCGAACGACCTGGGAAACCTCGTCAGCCGGACGATGACGATGGCCGTGAAATATGGAAACGGCAAGGTACCGGCGCCCGCGGCCGCCGCCGCCGCCGAAGACCGTCTCCTCCGGGAAACGGCTGCGCGGACGGTGACCGAGGTGGAGGCCTGCTTCGCGGAGCTCGGTTTTCACAAGGCGCTGATCGCGATCTGGGAATTCATCAACGTCACGAACAAGTACATCGTCGAGCGGGAGCCCTGGCTGCTCGCGAAGGATCCGGCCAACCGGGCGCGTCTGGAGACGATTCTCTATAATCTGCTGGAGGTCCTCCGGATCACGGCGGTGCTGATCTCCCCCTTCATGCCGGGGTCGGCCGCGAAAATCCAGGAACAGCTTGGCATTGCCGATGCCGCGGGTCAGAATTTCGACACCATCCGGGAGTGGGGCGCCCTTCCGCCGGGGAACGAACTGAAGCGGGGCGAATCCCTTTTCCCACGCGTGGAGATCCGAACGGAGGGGGCCGCTCCGGGAGCGATCAAGGTCTCGGCGCCGCCGATCAAACCGGAGATCGCCTACGAGGAGTTTGAAAAGGTGGACCTCCGGGCGGCGAAGGTTCTTGCCGCCGAGATGGTCCCCAAATCGAACAAGCTGATCCGGTTGACGGTGGAGATCGACGGAGAGAGGCAGATCGTGGCCGGCATCGGAAAAGACTACAAACCGGCGGAGCTCGTCGGCAAGACCATCGTTGTCGTCGCCAACCTGAAGCCGGCGAAACTGATGGGGGTCGAGTCGCGCGGGATGCTCCTCGCGACCGATACGGAGGAGGGCCTTACCGTCCTCGGCTTCGACCGGCCGCCGAAGACCGGCGCGAAGATCCGCTAACAATTACTTGTTCCTTCGTCGGCATCTTCTGAGCCCCCCGTTGCCCCGGCTTTCGTTTCGGCAATACTGCCAAAAGCTCCTGCGGCAAGACCTCAGCGGCAGGTCGGAAACGCTTCATATCTTCCCTGGTCAATTCCCGGACTTCCCCGGATTTATCGGTCAGCGGTTTCATCAAAGCGGTTCGCTCTCCCGATAGTTCGGGCGCCAGGATACATCCCTTCCCCGATCATCGGCGCCACACCCCACATTTTGTGGCCGATATTCCCTTGACATACAAGTCCGTTGCTGCTTATACTCCATCCATCAAAAGCAATACCTTATCAAAAAAAATCAAAATTAAACAAAAGCAATACCTTATCAAAATAATATTTAGAAACTAGGAAAGAAAATGAAAGATAATATTAAGAGTGATGGCAAAAAGTTTAAGGTTGGAGGGGCCGGCGCTTACTTTACCCTTATCGTATGTTCCCTCTTGATGGCAATGAATTTCATGGACAGAATGGTGCTATCGGCGGTGCTGGAGCCTATGAAGATCGACCTTGGCCTTTCCGATACTCAAGTCGGGTTGATCAATACTGCTCTTCTCCTGAGCATAGCTTTTTTTTCTTTTCCCGTCTCATATCTGGTTGACCGCTGGAGCAGAAGAAAATCGCTCGCTATTATGGCTATAATCTGGAGTTTTTTTACATTCATCACTGGATTGGGGAAAAGCTTTATCGGCGTGCTGATTCCGCGTACCATAGTAGGTGCTGGCGAGGCTGGATTCTCAGCTGCGGGAACCGCAATGATTACTGCGTCATTTCCTGCTGAGAAACGGAGCAGGGTGCTTGGCATTTTCAATATGTCAGTACCAATAGGCATGGCTTTGGGAGTAGTACTAGGCGGTTATATATCAACCAACCATGGGGGATGGAGAGCGCCTTTTATCGTTTTTGCCATCCCGGGGATAATACTCGGTATTATTGCCTTTTTCCTTAAGGACTATAAAACTATTGAAAATCTTGATAACACGGGAAAGAGAGAGGGAATCTTTGTTTCCACGCGTAAACTTTTGCAGATACCTACGTTAAGATGGCTTTACCTCGGTTATGGTTTTCTGCAAATGCTTACCTCTGTTCTGATATGGGTGCCGGCATATCTGATGAGGTCACATAAAATCTCCGAGGCAGAAGCCGGTATATTTATGGGCGGCATTGCCCTTATGTCCATTCTTGGGGCCCCCATAGGGGGATTTCTTGCTGATTTGTGGCAGAGGAAGAACAAGAAGGGAAGAATGTATTTACCCGCGCTATCACAATTTATATCAGCGATTCTGTTGGCTGGCGCGTTTTTTTGTGAATTTAAGGGTATAGGGCTGCTCCTGGGATATGCTTATGGAGTAATAGCCGTAATGAGCCTTCCGGCGCTTGGCGCTGTCAGCCAGGATGTTGTGACGCCGGCTAGTAAGGGGATGTCCACGGGTCTGACAGTGGTTGCAATGTATTTCATTGGAGGGTGGGCTCCCTACGCAGTCGGCGGTATATCCGATATGCTTGGGGGGGGTGTTATTGGTTTAAAGATCGCCCTTATGATTATGTCTTCCGGCGGAATCCTCGCAGGAATCTGTTTCTGGATTGGCTCAAGGCATTATCCGTCAGATATGGATAAGGTTAAAGGTATAACATTGGAGGGCGAAAGGTAATCCTTGCTTTGCTGATTATAATTTTCAAAAAAAGGATATTATACGGAGGAATTATACAAGGGCATGTTCCGTGTCGCCCGCCCCCGGAGTTGAAAAAGCTGGAGGCCATCTTCCAACACAAGGTGTTCAAGATGCTCCTGAACAAGGGAAAGATCACGAAGGAGATGATCGCCATGCTCTCAACGTGGCGGCATTCCGGATTCCACGTCTTCTGCGGCAACCGCATCTCGCCCGACGAGGAGACGGCTATGGAGAACCTGGCCCGCTACATCGAATCTCAAGCATTAGAGGCATAACCATGGATACTGAACTGTCCCTGAACCGCCGGCAGGTCAACTGGACACGTTACCAGCCTGGCCAGAAGGCGGGACACTACGAGAGCTTCTTCCTGCGGGCCAACCACCCCAGCCGATCCCTAGCTTTCTGGATCCGCTACACCATCTTCAGCCCCCAGGATCGGCCAGAGGATGCCCTGGGCGAGCTGTGGGCAGTGTACTTTGACGGGGAGACAAGCCACAACGTCGCTGTTAAGCAGGAGGTACCGTTTAGCCAGTGCGCCTTCAGCCCGTCGGCCTTCTCCGTGAGGGTGGCCGATGCCTTGCTGGAACCGGGCTGGCTGCAAGGGACTGTGACCTCCGGCAGGCATAGCATCTCGCTGGACTTGCACTTTGCCGGCGACGCTGAGCCGCTCTTCCTGCTGCCGCTCAGGTTCTACAAGACCGGCTTTCCCAAGGCCAAGAGCCTGGTGGGGCTACCCATGGCGGTCTACAACGGGTTGCTCCACGTGGACGGCCAGGAGATCGCCATTGCCGACTGGCTTGGCAGCCAGAACCACAACTGGGGCAGCAAGCACACCGACCTGTACGCCTGGGGCCAGGTGGCCGGCTTTGATACCCACCCCGATAGTTTCCTGGAGGTGGCCACTGCCCGCGTCAAAATCGGCCCCTTCTGGACGCCGTACATGACGCCACTGGTGCTCCGCCATGAGGGGGAGGAGATCGCCCTCAACGCTTTGCTCCAGACGATCCGCGCCAAGGGAACGTTTCGCTATTTTGCCTGGAACTTCCGGTCGGAGACGGATGACGTCTGCGTGGAGGGCACGATCACCGCGTCCAGGGAGGCCTTTGTGGGCCTGAACTACTACAATCCGCCGGGTGGCAACAAGCATTGCCTGAACAGCAAGATCGCTTCATGCCAACTCAAACTCACGCGCAAGCAGGCCGGCAAGGCCAGCACTACGGAAGTTCTTTCCGCGAAACATCGCGCGGCCTTTGAGATCCTGACCGACGACCGGGATCACGGAATTGAGATCCGCGCTTAGGGAGATCGTGGCCGGCATCGGAAAAGACTACAAACCAGCGGAGCTCGTCGGCAAGACCATCGTCGTCGTCGCCAACCTGAAGCCGGCGAAACTGATGGGGGTCGAATCCCGCGGGATGCTCCTCGCGACCGATACGGAGGAGGGCCTCACCCTCCTCGGCTTCGACCGGCCGCCGAAGACCGGCGCCAAGATCCGCTAAAAAGGGGGGACAGCTCCAACACTGTTCGGCATGGATATTGCCGTCTCCTGGAGTGTCATGAAGCCGCTGAGACGGATCGATGCCCTATGACCAGCCCCTAAAACTTTTTTTACGATTCGTGCATTTTTTGCTGGACTCGTCCGTCCTTTTCTGTTA
>JAURXV010000072.1 GCA_030654195.1 Syntrophales bacterium
AGGAGCGGGAGCGGACGCTTCACATCGATACGGTCGGTGCTCAGACGGGGCCGGTCCTTCTCACCTACCGCGGGGAAGGGGCGATCGACCGTTTGACGGCGCGGGTTGCTGAACGACCGTTCGAATATTCCTTCACGGCGGACAATGGCGTCTGCCATACCGTATGGGTCATCCGGGATCCGGCGGAGATCCGGGCGATCGCGGAAGGGTTCACCCCGGTCGAGGCCCTCTATATCGCCGACGGCCACCATCGGGCCGCGGCCGCCGCCGAGGTCGCCCGCCTTCGAAGCTCCCGGAATTCCTGCGATCGGGGGGATGAGGCGCACCATTTCATGCTGGCCATCCTGTTTCCCAACGATCAGCTCCGGATCATGGATTACAACCGCGCCGTCCGGGACCTGAACGGCCTCACGGAAGCGGCGTTTCTAAAACGGGTCGGTGAAAATTTTCGGGTCTCACCGAATTTTGCGGCAAAATCCCCTGAGCGCCGCCATGATTTCGGGATGTATCTGGGCGGGGAATGGCGCCGTCTGACGGCCCGGGCGGAGATTCTGCGGGAGGACGACCCCATCTCCGGCCTCGACGTCTCTCTCCTCCAGCAGAACCTCCTCGGTCCGATCCTCGGCATCCGGGATCCGCGGACGGATGCGCGGGTCGATTTTATCGGGGGAATCCGCGGTATGGAGGAGTTGGAGAGACAGGTCGACCAGGCCGGTTTTGCCGTTGCCTTTTCCCTTTATCCTCCCACGGTGTTGCAGATGATGGCCGTCGCGGATGCAGGGAAGGTGATGCCGCCCAAATCCACCTGGTTCGAGCCGAAACTCTTAAGCGGCCTGTTTGTCCATCGGCTGGAGTGATCATGGACGCGAACCTTCTCCACCCGATGGCAGAAACGGTCGATGGAATCCTCGTCGGCCGCCTCCGGATCATCCAGAGAAAGAGGGGTTACCGTTTTTCGCTCGACGCGCTGTTGATTGCCCATTTTGCCGACCTCCGGAATGGCGATGACCTGATCGACCTGGGAACGGGGAGCGGGATTATCGCGCTGATTCTGGCGCAACGCTTCCGCTGCGGGCGTGTCCTGGGGATCGAAATCCAGGATGAACTTGTCGCGATCGCGAAGCGGAATGTCGTTCTCAATGGTCTTACCGGGCAAATTGAGATCCATCAGGGGGACGTCCGTTGCCCGGAGACCCTCTGCGGGCCGCAATCCTTTTCGGCGGCCGTTTTCAACCCCCCCTATCGGCGTCTCCGATCGGGACGGACGAATTCCGATCCCGAAAAAGCGGTAGCCAGACATGAGGTCGAGGGAACAGTAGCGGATTTCCTCACGGCCGCCGTTTACGCCCTCCGGCCGGAAGGCCGTGTGTATGCGATCTATCCGGCAGTCCGGATGGCCGAGCTGATCGCGAGGATGAGGGAATGCCGGATCGAACCCAAACGGCTGCGACTGGTCCACTCCCGTTCCGACGGGGGAGGGGAGTTCGTTCTGGTGGAGGGAGTGAAGGGGGGGCGGGAGGGGCTGAATGTGGCGCCGCCGCTTTTCATCTATCAGGATGCCGGCGGTTACACCCCGGAGATGGCGGAGATCTTCAGAGATCTGTCCACTTTTCCCGCTCGCGGCGGCGGCTGATCTCCCTGACCATGACCCTCTCCAGAATCTCACGGAGATCCGGGTCCCGGACGACATCGAGGCTCTCCCGAATCATCTCCCGGTCGCGCTTCCGGAGCGGTGCGAGGATGGGAGTGCCTGCCGGAGGATCGGTCGCATCCGGAGGGGGCGCGGGAATCTCGCCGATGGAGAAAAAAAGGCGCCGGAACTCCTCCTGCCCGGCGAGTTCGTTCATCTTGAGGAGGATCTCCTCTTTCAGGAACTGGAGCTGATGCAGCCAGGCCGGGGCGGAGACCCGGACATAGAGTCCGCCTCGTTTCACCGTTTCGGGCAAGGTCCGGGCGGCGATCTGGGGACCGACGGCCCGTGTCCAGAGGTCGAGGAGGCGCCGGTCCGTCGCGGTATGGGGGATGTTCCTCTTCTTGAGAACTTTTCGAAGGATCTCCCCGATCATTTCAGGTTTTGATTGCGATGCCCTTTTTCGCATGACCGCTTTTCTCACAGTTCGCCGCCCGGGTCAAGGGAAGCGTTTTGGAGATTCCCGGTGCTTGAAAAATCGGCGTTTTGATGGTAGAATAGTGATAACGATATTCCGTTGACCGGTTCCGGTACGATTCCTTTCGGCGGGACCGCGATTCCTTTCAAGGAGGACGCATGCATTCCACGGGCGGCGCGATGATCAGGACGGAAACGTGACAGACCGATTTCAGAAACAGAGAATGAGGATGGTCGAAACCCAGATCCGGGTGCGGGGTGTTTCGGATCAGAGGGTCTTGAAGGCCATGGAGAAGATCCCACGCCATCTCTTCGTGGATGAGGGGCTGATCGACCAGGCCTACAACGACAATCCCCTTCCCATCGAAAGCCGGCAGACCATCTCCCAACCCTATATTGTTGCGTTGATGTCCGAAGCGATGGCACTGACCGGACGGGAGAAGGTGCTCGAAATCGGGACCGGTTCCGGGTATCAGACGGCCATCCTCGCTGAATTGGCCGAACGGGTTTTCTCTATCGAGCGTATTGCGGTGCTGGCAACCGGGGCAAGGAGGGTTCTTGATGCGCTGAAGGATTACAATGTGGCCATCCGGGTGGGGGATGGAACCTACGGGTGGCGCGAGGAGTCCCCCTTTGAGGCGATCATGGTGACGGCCGGCGCGCCTCGGATTCCCAGGCTTCTGATTGAGCAGCTTGCCGTCGGCGGACGTCTCGTGGTCCCCGTGGGAAACCGTAACTCCCAGGCCCTTCTAAAGCTGACCCGCTTGTCGGAAGATCCGGAGGATCTGAAACAGGAAGATCTGGGCGGCTGCCGTTTTGTAGATCTGATCGGGGAGCACGGATGGGGAAATTGACGAGCGAAACACCCATTGCCGCTGTTTTTTCATGTAGCCCGCATCGTTTGAAATTCGTGGGTTTCTTTCTGATCGGTCTGATGATCCTCTCCTGTTCGGGTTTGCACCTCAGGGACGCCCGGCCCCGCGGGGTTTATCATCGTGTAAAGAGCGGCGAGACACTCTTTGCCATCGCCCGTGCGTATCGTGTCGACCTTCAGGAACTGGCGGAGATCAACAACATCAGTCATTCTGACCGGATCGAGACGGATAGCGTGATCTTCGTTCCCGATGCGAACCAGATTATGGATGACATCATGATTGCCGCCCGACCGCGGGAACCTTCGTCGGCGCTTAAAGCGAAGGAAAAGCCCGTAAAAAAAGAAGCAGCCGTTTTCGACACGGAAATTCCAAAAAATGGAGCCGCGGTGGAGGGAAAGCGCCAACCGCAGCCACCGGCCGAAGCGGCGGCGAAAGATCGTCCGGTTCTTTCCCGGGCGGCGGAGAGGGATATCTCCCTCCGAAAAAGCGCCGGGACGTTGGAAAGCGGGGAAACAGCAGGCCCGCCGGCCCGACCGAAGGAAAGCGGTGAAAAGCCGGAACAGATCCGGTTTGACAAAAAGCGTTTCATCTGGCCGGTCAAGGGGACGGTGGTTTCGCCGTTCGGCATCCAGCCGAACCGGATGTATTTCAATGGAATCCGAATCGCGGCCGGTGAAGGAACGCCCGTTCAGGCCGCGGCGGACGGGATGGTCATCTTTTCCGCCCCTCTCAAGGATTATGGGGAGACGATCATCATCCAGCATGAGGATCACTACGCGACGGTTTACGCCCATCTGGGGATCAGAACCGTCGGAGGGGAGGCGAGGGTCAAGAAGGGAGGCCGGATCGCGTTTATCGGAAAGGCCGCCGCGAAGGAGGAAGCCTCTATCCATTTCGAGATCCGCCATAATAACAAGGCCAGGAATCCCCTTTTTTTTCTTCCATGACGGGGACACCTTGCCGCAAGGTGTCCCCGTGGCGCCGGCGGTCATGAGCCGAGGTAAGCAGGGGCAAATCATCGAGACGAAAGAGGAATCGTAAATCATATTGACTATTCCATCAGAATCAGATAACCTGCTAAGTTCAAAATAAATTCTTTGGGTGTAAAAATGTTCAAGATAGGCGATTTGGCGGTATATCCGGCACAGGGAGTCGGGGTCATTGAGGCGATCGAAAACCGGGAGGTCGGAGGAAGCAAGCAGTTGTTCTATATTATGAAGATCATGGGCAACGGCATGAAGATCATGATTCCGATGGATAGCGCGAAATCGGTCGGTCTCCGCGAGGTCATCCATAAGAGGGAGATCCCCAAGGTTTACGCGATCCTCAGAAACAAGGATGTCACGATTGACAAACAGACCTGGAACAAGAGATACCGAGAATACCTGGAAAAGATCAAGACGGGATCGGTATACGAAATTGCCCGGGTCCTGCGGGATCTCTTTATCCTGAAAAGCGACAAAAATCTCTCCTTCGGAGAGAGAAAGATGATGGATACGGCGAAGAGCCTGCTCATCAAGGAGATTTCGGTGGCGAGCAATGCATTGGAGACCAAGATCGAAGAGGATCTGAAGATGATCTTTACCGTACAATGATGCCGCCTCGCCTCACGTGTCAGCCATGGTCTTTGCAGGAAAACGAGAGCATAAATCAATAATTGTAATATTATACCGTTGATCGATCGAAACCCTTTTTTTATGGTTCGGGTGGCGTGTGCAATACGGGGCGCAGGCAAATCGATTGGACTGGAAGGGAGATGATTGGATGTGATTGTTAAGATTCTCTTGATCCTGGCATGTTCCTTAAGCGGTTATTCTATCGCCTACCACAGCTATAACCAGTGGTGGCAATGGGCGGTCGGGTTGGTTTTGGGTTTGCTCATGGCCATCTTTGTCATCCAGGTCGAGCAGGCCATACGGAAGGTCTCCCTGCGGGTGATCCTGGGCGGGGTGGTGGGGATGATCATTGGTCTCCTGATCGCTTTCCTGTTTGCCTATGGTTTGAGTTTTGTTAGCAATATCATGGAGAAACGCCAGGTTGTGCCCTGGATCTACACCTTGCTTACGGGTACCATGGGTTATCTGGGTCTTGTTCTCGGCTCGAAGAAGGTGGAGGAGGTCAGCCTGTTCGGCTGGGGGCCGGCCAAGGAGATCAGCGATTACCGGATTCTCGATACCAGTGTCATTATCGACGGCCGGATTGCCGATATCTGCGACACCGGTTTCATGGAGGGCAACCTGATTGTTCCGCGCTTTGTCCTTGATGAGTTGCAGTACATCGCCGACTCCTCCGATTCCATGAAGCGGGCCCGCGGCCGGCGGGGGCTGGACATCCTCAATCGGATGCAGCGGAGCAGCGGGATCTATATCGACGTGGTGGACCACGATTTCCCGAAAATCAAGGGGGTGGACGCCAAGCTGGTCGTCCTGGCCAAGAAGACGAGCGGCAAGATCATCACCAATGATTTCAACCTCAACAAGGTTGCGGAGTTGCAAGGCATCAAGATCCTCAATGTGAACGAACTGGCCAATGCGTTGAAACCGGTGGTTCTGCCGGGCGAACTGATGACCGTCAAGATCATCAAGGACGGCAAGGAGCCGGGGCAGGGGGTGGCCTATCTGGACGACGGAACGATGATCATTGTGGACAACGCGCAGAAATACCAGGGGGCGAATGTGGAGGCGCTGGTGACCAGCGTTCTGCAGACGACGGCCGGGCGGATGATCTTTTCGGAAATGAAGGCGGTTGTTGCGGACAAGAAACCCAACGGGGTGAATGCGAAACCATAACGATCTTGAGGCCCGGTGATGCGCAATCGCCGGGCCTGAATTGTTTTTGGGACGGCGCCATGAAGACGATCGCGATCATCCCCGCCGGCGGTGCGGGGAAACGGATGGGGGGAGGAGTTCCCAAGCAGTACCTCTCTCTGGCCGGAGTCCCTATACTTGTTCACACCTTACGCGTATTCCAACGTTCCCCTCTGATCGATGAAATCCTCCTCGTGGTCCCGGAAGGGGACATCCCGGATGTCCGGCGGGATCTGGTTCAGCGATACCGCATCTCCAAGGTCAGTTTGGTCCTTCACGGCGGAAGTGAGAGACAGGACTCGGTGAGAAATGCGCTGGCGCATCTGCGTGACGAACACGAGGGGATCGTCATCCATGACGGCGTCCGGCCCTTTGTCACCGGGGATCTGATCGAGCGGGCCGTCGCAGGGGCGAGGGAGTTCGGCGCCGTGACCGTCGGCGTCCCGATTCGGGACACGGTCAAGGCCGTGGACGCCGAAGGAGGGGTGGTCAAAACGGTCTCACGGGAAGGTCTCTGGCTGACGCAGACCCCGCAGGCGTTCCGGAGAGAAGTGATCCTTGCCGCCTATGCAAGGGCCGAGGCGGACGGGTTTTACGGCACCGACGATGCCTCCCTGGTTGAAAGAACGGGAATCCCCGTCCGGATGATCCCCGGTGACGGGCATAATATCAAGGTGACGATGCCGGAGGACCTGGTGCGGGGCGAGCTGATCCTCCGCTGCATGGGGACACTTTGCCGCAAGGTGTCCCCGTTCGCGGAGCGAAAAACGGTAAGGAGTAAGAAGTATTGATTCGGGTATGCGGATGAGCGGAATGAGAATCGGTTTCGGCTATGACAGCCACCGCCTCACGGTGGGAAGAAGGCTCGTTCTGGGCGGGAAGGAGATCCCGCACGAAAAGGGGCTTTTGGGCCATTCGGACGCCGACGTCCTGATCCATGCCGTCTGCGACGCCGTTCTCGGCGCCGTCGGAGAAGGCGACATCGGCAGGCAGTTCCCGGACACGGATCCCGCCTACCGGGGGATCTCCAGCCTGATCCTGCTGGAACGGGTTCGGGAGCTTGCCGTCGCGAAAGGTTTCCAGGTCTGCAACGTGGATTCGACGATTGTTCTGGAAAAGCCAAAACTGGCCCCCCATCTTTCGGCGATGGCGGAAAACATCGCCCGCATCCTGCGAATTTCCGCCGCGCAGGTGGGTGTGAAGGCCAAGACGAACGAAGGGATGGGTCTTGTGGGCGCCGGGGAGGGCGCGGCGGCCTTCGCCGTTGTTCTGGTCGAAGATGGGAGCTTCTGATGACGTCGCCCAAGATCCGGGTGCGGTTTGCGCCGTCGCCCACGGGGGAGCTCCATGTCGGCAATGCGCGGACGGCCCTTTTCAACTGGCTTTTCGCCCGCGGTTCGGGGGGGGCTTTCATCCTCCGCATCGAGGATACGGATCAAGCCCGAACGACCCCGGCCTTCGAGGAAAATCTTCTTGACGATCTCCACTGGCTGGGGATCGACTGGGACGAGGGGCCGGGGATCGGCGGCGCGTGGGGGCCCTATCGCCAGAGCGAACGGCTTGCGCTGTATCAGGACTGTTTGCAGAAACTGATCCTAAGTGACCGGGTCTATCCCTGCTATTGCACCGAAGCGGAGTTGGAGGCCGAGCGGACGGACCTTGTTGTTAGACGGATGATGCCGCGCTACATGGGAAAATGCCGGTGTCTGACGGAATCGGAGAGGAGACGACTGGGGGCGGAAGGCCGTGTTCCCGTCTGGCGCTTCCGCGTAGAGGAGGGGCCGATCCGCTTCGACGACCTCATCCGCGGTTCGATGGCATTTCAAGGGGAGGCCATCGGCGATTTTGTCATCGTCCGTTCGAGCGGGATGCCGTCTTACAATTTCGCCGTCGTGATTGACGATCATTTCATGGAGATCAGCCACGTCATCCGCGGGGAGGACCACCTCTCCAACACGGCGACGCAGATCCTTCTCTTCCGGGCGCTTGGCTGGGAACCGCCTCTCTTTGCCCACCACGCACTGATTACGGGAGATGATCATGCCAAGTTGAGCAAGCGGCATGGCGCCGTTTCCGTCCGGGAGTTCCGCTGGCGGGGGATCCTGCCGGAGGTTCTCCTCAATTACCTGGCCCTTCTGGGCGGCTCTTTCAGCGGCGTCCAGGAGATTCGCACTGCCCATGAGCTCTGCCGGCTCTTTTCCCTGAACCGAACGGGGCGGGGGGGCGCGGTATTCGACGAGGAGAAACTTCTGTGGCTGAACAGGGCTTATATACGGCGGTACGAAACGGAGAACCTTGCCGATAAGTTGATCCCCTTTGTCCGTGCGGCCGGTTACGACGCCCTTCTTCGGGAACGCAACCGTCTGGAGGGAATCGTCGCCGCCGTCCAGGATAACCTGATGACCCTTGCCGACATCGGCGGGTTCCTTGACCTCTTTGCGGACGAACGTTACCGGATCGGGGAGGATGCGGCGGCGATCATCCTTGGGGCGGAGGCGCGGAAAGCCCTCCAGATCCTCCGTGATGAGCTCTTTCTGTTAACCCGGAATTGCAGCGGGGATTCCGGAACGGCGCCGTTGGAAGGCGCCATGAACCAGACGATCTTCCGTAACCTTGTTCACGCGGTTTCCGAGAAGACCGGTCTCCGGGGAAAAAAACTCTATATGCCGATCCGGGCGGCCGTGACGGGCCGTCTCCACGGTCCCGAACTCGATCGGGTCTTTGCCCTCCTCGGCACGGATTCTCTTTTGAAACGGCTGGAAAGAGCCCTCGCCCTCTAATCGATACGCCTGGAACTTATTGCGCAGGGACCTCCTCCCTGAAAAACGGTGTGTGCCCGGACCTTTTTCCGCTGCTTGCTGAAAAGGGCGCCGCCCCCGCGTATACAGATATTCCATCTTGACCGGGACTGCCTTGGTGAGATATAAACTACGCGTTATCCTTGGTCCGACTTTTTCAAAAGAATGGATCGCAACCTGCCCACACGAATCTATAGGAGGAGCCATGAAATTCATCGATGAGATTGACATTCATCAGAAAAAGGTATTGTTCCGGTTCGATTTCAACGTTCCCCTCGACAGCTCCCTGAACATCACGGACGATACGCGGATCAGGGCGGTCCTGCCATCGATCAACTATGCCCTCGATGAAAAGGCCCGCGTGATCATCATGTCCCATCTCGGTCGGCCAAAGGGCAAGGCGGTATCGGAGATGAGCCTTGCCCCGGTGGCGAAACGCCTCTCCCGGCTTCTGGGAAAAGATGTCCCGTTGGCCCCGGACTGCATCGGTGAGGAGGTCCGGAAGATGGTCGATGCGCTGAAACCCGAATGCATCCTCCTCCTCGAGAATCTCCGTTTCCACCGGGAGGAGGAGAAGAACGACGAAGCCTTCGCTGCCGAACTGGCCCGTATCGCGGATGTCTATATCGATGATGCCTTCGGCAACGCCCATCGCGTCCACGCCTCAAACGTGGGGATCACCCGCTTTGTTCCGGTGTGCGCCGCCGGCTTCCTCGTCAAGCGGGAGCTCAGTTATTTCAAGAAGGCCCTGGACAAGCCGGCACGGCCGTTCGTTGCGATCGTCGGAGGGTCAAAGGTCTCCGGGAAACTGGAAGCGGTCGCCAATCTGATCCGAAAGGTCGACAAGATGATCGTCGGCGGCGGGATGGCCTTTACCTTCCTCAAGGCGCTCGGATACGACGTCGGGAAATCCCTGGTCGAGGATGACCTGCTCGACAAGGCGACAGAGGTCATGAAGACGGCCAGGGAATTCGGGGTCAAGTTCTATCTGCCGATCGACTGTGTAATTGCCGAAAACAGGGATGCCGCCGCCGATACCAAGATCGTGCCCGTTCAGGAGATGGATCCCCATTGGATGGGCCTCGACATCGGTCCGGCGACGATAACCCTTTTCACCGAGGTGTTGGGAAACGCCAAAACCATTGTCTGGAATGGTCCGATGGGGGTGTACGAGATCGACGCCTTCAGCCGGGGGACGGCGGCTCTGGCTCATGCTGTGGCGAACTCCTATGCCCTGACCATCGTCGGCGGCGGGGATACGGATGTGGCGATCCATCAGACCGGGGAGAGCGACAAAATTACCTACATCTCGACGGGCGGCGGCGCCTCCCTGGAGCTCCTGGAGGGCAAGGTCCTGCCGGCTGTGGCCGCGCTGGATCGCTGCGGGGATGAGACAGGCCTCCCTTCCTCTTCCGTCTCGGCCAAATCGTGAAGCGACGCCATGAGAAATATCCGACTGGTCATCGAATATGACGGGACCGCATATTGCGGCTGGCAGCGCCAGGAAAACGGGCTTTCCATCCAGCAGCTTCTTGAGGAGTCCATAGGACGGATGACCGGCGAGGTGATCCGGGTCATCGGTTCGGGAAGGACGGATGCGGGGGTGCATGCCCTCCGCCAGGTTGCCCATTTTCATACCGCCTCCCTGCTCGGCGAGAGAAACTTTCTGATGGGGATCAACAGCCTTCTCCCGACGGACATCGTTGTCCGTGAGGTCCGGGAGGTCGATCCCTCCTTCCACGCCCGCTTCTCCGTGAAGAGCAAGGTTTACCTGTACCGGATCTGCAACCGTCCGGTCCGGCCGACCCTGGAACGGCATTACGCCTGGTTCGTCTGGGAACCCCTGTCGCTTTCAAAGATCAACGGGGTGCTGGATCTTTTCCTCGGGAGGCATGATTTTTCCTCGTTCTGTTCAACACACACGGACAGCCCGGACCACATCCGGACGATTCTCGACATCGTCGTCGTGAAGGATGGCGCGGATATGATCAATATTTTCGTGGAAGCCGACGGTTTCTTGAGGTATATGGTCAGAACGATCGTCGGCGCGCTGGTCGATGTCGGCCGGGGAAAATGCTCCCGGGAAGAGGTGGCCGAAATTCTGATGGCAGGGGATCGCAGAAGGGCGGGTCTTACGGCGCCGCCCCACGGACTGTTTTTAAAGGACGTGAAATACGGATGAAGATACTTGTTTTGGGACACAAGGGAATGCTGGGAAGCGATCTGATGCTCCGCCTGGCGGCGGCTCATGACGTGACGGGAATCGACATCGGCGACTTCGACATCACGGCGGGGGATGACTGTGCGCGTGTGATCGCGGAATGTTCGCCGGAGGTCGTCATCAATGCGGCCGCCTATACCAATGTGGACGGTTGTGAGGCGGATCGGGAGCGCTGTTTTGACGTCAATGCCGGCGGTGTGAAGAACATTGCGTTGGCCTGCCGGGGGAGGGGGATACGGATCGTCCATTTCAGCACCGATTACATCTTCGACGGCCGGAAAGAGACCCCGTATGTGGAGGCGGACCCGCCGGCGCCGCTGAATGTTTACGGGGCTTCGAAATTGGAAGGAGAGCGTTTTCTTGAGGCTTTTTCCGACCACTGGCTTCTGATCCGGACGGCCTGGCTCTACGGCCGGAACGGCAAGAATTTTGTGAAAACCATCCTGGAGAAGTCATCCGCTGTGAAGACCATCGATGTGGTAGATGATCAGATCGGCGCCCCTACCTATTCCTGGGATCTCGCCGCCGCCGTCCAGCTCCTTATCGAGGGGGGACAGGAGGGCGTCTATCATCTGACCAACCGTGGTCACTGCAGTTGGTATGAATTTGCGTGCAAAATATTGATGTACGCGGGGAAAACCGATGTAACCGTGAGACCGATCCGCTCTCAAGGTTTGGCGCGGACCGCGGCCCGACCCGCCTGGAGCGTCCTCAGCTCCCGGAAGTTCTCGGAAGAAACCGGAAAAACCATGAGATTCTGGCAGATCGCGCTGCAGGATTACCTTACGTCTGTCGGGTTGCCGCAAATAGAAGCGGGCGAGGAAAGTGACCCGTTTACGCGAATAAAATCAATTTGAATTGGTCTTGACACCTTGGGGTGAATCCCGTATATTTGCCCCGGTTCTATTTCACGACAGGTTATTCGGACGGCGGTTTTTGGATGACGTCGGGCTGGTGGGCGTTCCGTTTTCATGGAGATGATGCAGTGAGGGAATATTGCCGCATTTCGACGATCAGGATAAATGGGTTAAACAAATGAAAAAAATGGTCATTTTTGCGGTTCTCGCGAGTCTGCTGTGCTGGGTTCCGACGGTTTCCGCCCAGACAAAGATCCGTGCGGAAGGGATGGCGGTCATCCTGAACAACCGGGTGGACATTGCCAAGGAGAAGGCCCTGGATGGTGCGTTGCGCAGCGCCGTGGAAAAAGTGGTGGGGGTTATGGTTTCCAGCACCTCGGAGGTGGAAAATTTCCAGCTCAAGCTGGACCGGATCCTCTCCGAATCCAAGGGATTCATCAGCAACTACAAGATCATCTCAGAGAAACGGCAGGGTGACCAATTCGAGGTGGTTGTCGAGGCCGAGGTGGGCCGGGAGCGCCTGAAGGATCGCCTGGAGGCAATCAACCTGATCATTGCCCGCAAGGCAAAGCCGCGCATTATGCTGCTGTTTACGGAACGGGCCCAGAAGGACGCCGTGGCCGAGGCGGCCATGTCCAGATATTTCATGGGAAAAGGATTCAAACTGATCGATGCGGAGCTCCTCCGGAGGCAGGGGGGCGGAAATCTGCCGCTGGATCCGAAGGCGGTGAGCCGAATGGCCGGACAATACGGCGCAGAGATCGTCATGATCGGCGCGGTTGACGCCGCAACCACCTCCTTCAATGTCGGCGGCATTGAGATGCACAGCAACAAGGTGACGGTTTCCATCAAGGTGATTAATGGCGATACGGGAGAGGTCATTACGACGGACAGCAGGGGTGCATCAGCACCCGGGATGAAGGGCGACCTGAAGAAGATTACGGAAGAGGCTGCCGAGAAGCTTGCCCGCAAGATGATGGAAGAGGTTCTGGAGAAGTGGTCCTCGGAACTGACCAATACGGTGACGGTCAAGCTGGTCGTTTCGGGACTCGATTCATATGAAACGCTCCAGCAGTTCAAGGATCTTCTCGCCACGGAAGTGAAGGGATTCAAGGAGGTGCAGCAACGGGCCTACCGCCAGGGAGAGGCGGAACTGGACGTGGAGATCCGCGGAAACAGCCGTAGTCTGGCGGACGATCTGATGGCCATGACCTTGAATCAGAAAAAAGTGAAGATCCTGGGAATTACCGCCAACCGGGTGGATGCGGGGGTTCAGCCTTGAGCCGCCCGAAGGCGGGAGATTGATGCCGTGTCGGATAGAGAGACGGGCACGAATTGATAATAATACCATTTCGGGGAAGATTGGAGGAAGTGATGGAAAAGCATAATTTTCGGATTTTGCTGGTCGGTATTGCGGTTCTCATCCTGATTTACGGCTGCGGCGTTAGTGAAAACTACAAGATGGGTCAGGATCTGATGAACCAGAACCGGTGGGATGAGGCCATCGGTTACTTTGAAACGGCGGTCAAAGAGGATCCGGCGAACACGGAATACAAGACTTCCCTCCTTAATGCGCGTCAGCAGGCGGCAAAAATCCACCTCGAAAAGGCGAAACGGGCCCTCAGCAACGCACCCGCGAGGAATCTGCGCGCGCTGGATGCAATCGTCAAAGAGAGAGACCTCGCCTTGAACCTCGACCCCGGGAATCCGGAGATCAGAAGCTTTAATGATCAGCTCCAGGGAAAGATTGCAGCCTTGCGGACGGAGGTCAAGGCCCTCTACGATAAGGCGGAAGCCGACATCTTGAAGGAGGATTGGCTTGCCGCCGTGACGAAGCTGCGGCAGGTCAATCAGATCTATACCGGGTATGAAGATGCGGGAAGCAAGCTCGCCCGTGCGGAACAGGAAGGGGCGAAGGTCCTCTATCAGCAGGGTATCGAGCTCGGAAAACAGGAAGACTGGAAGATGGCGGCCCAGGCCTTCAAGACCGCCACAGAAATCAATCCCAAGTATCTGGACGTCGCCCGGCAGTATGAGCAGGCCAAATCCCGGGACAATGTCGATTACGCCGTCAACGAGTCGATCAAGGCGGAAAAGGCGCAGAAATGGGAGCGGGCGATCCTGCTTGCAGAAAAGGCCGCCGACTACCAGCCGGATAACCGGGAGCTGCTCGCAAGATTGGACTCCCTCAAAGTCAATGTTGCACAGGGCTACTTCGATGATGCCGTGAAGCAGGCCAATCAGAGCCGGCTGTATGATGCGATGAGAAAAATCGAGCTCGTCAAGAGCTACAGCCCGTCCCTCCAGACGGATCCCATATTCAAGGAATTCATCAAGAATTTCTGTGCGAAGCTGATGGAGCGGGCGCAGAAATACGGTGAAAATGAGCAGTGGGGCAACGCGCTGCTCTGGTATCAAAAGGTGGAGATACTTTCACCGAACTATCCGGAACTGTTCCAGAAACTATTAGAGACGCGGGATCACATCAACAAGCGGATCAAAAAGTCGATCGCCGTTTTCGATTTTTCCAGCCCCAGCAACAACAAGGATGCGGGGAAAATCGCGGCGAACAAGCTGATCACCTACCTCCACAAGAATGCCAGCGGGGATCTCCGGATCATCGAACGGGAAAACCTCCAGTCGATCCTCCGGGAAATGCAGCTCGGCCAGACGGGCCTTGTGGATATCAAGGCAGCGCAGAACGTGGGTAAGATGAGGGGGATCGACACCTTCATCATGGGGGATGTCCTCCACTTCACCGCCAAGACGACCGACACCCCGAGTATCAGCCAGGTCAAGGTGCTGGTCGATGAAGAGAACGTCCGCAATCCCGATTTTTCCGACTGGCTCATCATGCATCCGAAGCCGTCGACGGAGGAGTTCAAGTCGGCGCCGCCCCGGACGGTCAAGAAACGAAACTACCAGTTTATCTCCTACAAGCAGGGATCGGCAAAGATCAACGCGATGCTGGAGATATCCTACAAATTGGTCGATACTTCGACGGGAGAGAACATCGTCACGAACACCGTCTCCGGAAAACTGCTCAAGGAGGACAAGTATCAGGACGGCGTGCCGGTTGCCAATATCGTCCATGACCCGCTGGAACTCCCGACCGATGAAGAGGTCCTCGATGAGCTGACGAACGCCAAGGTGTCGGAGATGGGACAGAGCGTCCTCAAAAATTATCAGAGCCTGGAGGTGGCCTACTTCAACGAGGCCCAGCAGCAGCAGAAGCGCAGAAACATCGAACAGGCCGTGGAAAAGTACATCGACGCGATCTACGATGAAAAATTGAAGGGGATTTCGACGCCCGTTTCGCAGAAATCCATTGAATCCATTGATAAACTGATTCAGGATCTGTAAAATCTGATGGTTTGCATCCCGCTGCCATCAGCGGGATGCCCCGGGAGGAAACCCATGGGAAAAAGGTTTCTCGCAGTCATCGTTTTTCCGCTGTTGATCTGTACGTCTGTCGCCTTGGCCGCGCCGTCGCAGGTTCGGATCTCCGTCTTCAATTTCGGGACGGTCAACCTGGAGGCCTCGGGTCTCGCGGCGACCGTCACGAATCACCTCATCAACATGCTGGGGGAGGACGCCTCCCTGACGATGCTCGACCGGAAGGAGTTGGAGGCCTTTCTCAGCATGAATGACCTCCAGCAGAACGATCAGATCGACAATGTGGTCAACATCGGCACCCGCCTCGGTCTCAATGTGGTCGTCGTCGGAAGCGTGGAGAAGAAGGGGTCGGTGATCATGGTTCTGTGCAAGGCGGTTCAGATCGAGCAGAAGAAGACGATCCTGAGCGCCCGGGCCGCTGCGGTCGGCGAGGCCGGGCTGGCCGGCGAGATGAGGAAGTTGAGCCTGCAGATCCGAAACGCCATCATGGAGCAGACTCTCAAGGAAAAGAGCGCGGAAGGAGGGGCCTTCGGCGGACCCGTCGAGGTTACAAAACGATCGGGGAACCGGAGCGTCCACCTGCTCTGGGAGGCGCCACCCGGTGCGGCCGCCGCCGGTTATGAGGTGTTTCGCGCGACCTCGGAGGCCGGGCCATTCGAAAGGCTTGCCCAGGTTGCGAAGACCGAACATATGGATGAGACCGTCGAGAAGGACACCCTCTATTATTACAAGATCCGGGCCTACAACGACAGGGGGATCCAGAGTGAATTTTCACGGGTGGTCGAGGCAAAGACCGCCGTGACGCCGAACCCTCCCGTGATCCTCAAAACCGAGGGCCACGTGAGGAGCATTTCCCTGCTCTGGTCACCCGGCCCGGGCAGCGGGGATCGCCTCCGCCTCAAGGGATACAGGCTCTACCGCGCCAAATCGGAACAGGGTCCCTACCGTGAGGTTGCCAACCTCCAGACGATCAATCTTGGGGACGCCACTGCCGCCCTTGACCGGCTGCTGAAGGTGTCGCACCTGGACAAAGCCCTCGCGGACGGCGAGGAATATTACTACCGTGTCACCGCCTTCAACGAAAAGGACCTGGAGAGCGAGTTTTCGAAGTCCGTCAAGGGTTCCACATTGCCGACGGTCGGAGCGGTTGCTGCTGCGGGGGATCTGATCCGAGAGATCCGCCTCTCCTGGAAGCCTGTTGATTCGTCCTTCATCCGGGGGTATTACGTCTATCGGAGCGCCGCGGATAAGGAAAATTTTGTCCGGATTAAGCGGGTAGACGCCCCTTCGGCCCTCGACCGGAGGATCGAATATGCCGATCGGGAGGGCTTAGCGGATTTGACCCGTTACCGCTACCGGATCACGGCTTTTGAAGAGACGGAAACCGAGACGTCGCCCTCTTCGGAGGTCTCCGCCGTCACCCGGGGAAAACCGCCCGTGCCGGAGGAATTCAAAGCATTGGGTGGTCTGGTGAAGAGGGTGGATCTGAGCTGGAAAGCCTCTACCGCGGAAGAGGTGGAAGGATACAAACTCTACGGGGCCAAGGAAAAAGAAGGGCAATTGCTGCTGTTGAAGACGTTTCCGGGGCGGCAGACGTACCGTTATACCGACGACTCCCGCGGGTATGACAAGCTGGAAGACGGCACGGCCTACCGCTACCGGCTGACGACTTACAACCGGGTCGAGGTCGAGAGTGAGGCCGCGCCGGCTGTAACCGTCCGGACAAAACCGAGACCGGAGAAGGTCTCCGGGTTACAGGGGGAAAGCGCGAAGGCGAAGGCCGTTCCGCTGCGCTGGACGCCAAATCCGGAAAAGGACATCGCGCTGTACCATCTCTTCCGGTCGGGGGAGGGTGGTGATTTTGAGCGGATCGCCAAACCAAAGGAAACCGCCTATCTCGACCAGGGTTTGAAGGACAACGCCTTGTACCGTTACCGACTCCAGGCGGAGGACAAGGATGGTCTCATCGGTGATTTTTCAGAAACCATATCGGTCCGGACCAAGGCGAGACCCGCGATACCGGAAGGGGCAACCGGCGGGATCGCGGAGGGGAAGGCGGTCCTGACCTGGAAGGAGGCGGCGGGACCGGATGTCGCCCACTATACGGTTTATGAAAAGAGGCTCTTCGGAATGGAAAAGATCGCCACGGTCCGGGAGGGGAGATTTGGCGAAACCGCGCCGCCCAAGGGGAAGGTTAAGGTCTATCTGATCACGGTGACGGATCGCGACGGTCTGGAAAGCGATCCCGCTCCCGAAATAACGATAACGGGTCCGTAAGGGGACACCTTGCGGCAGGGTGTCCCCAGATCAAACTACGCCATCGGCGGCGTGTCGGTTTGCAATCAGGGGGAAATGATGAAAGAAAATGATAACGGAAAGCGCAGATCGTATCGGTCGATCGTCGGGTTGATCCTGCTTGTTTTTTTGGGGGACACTTTGCTGCAAGGTGTCGTTGGAGGGGACACCTTGCGGCAAGATGTCCCCATATTGGCGGCAATGGCCATGGCCGCGGAGACAGCGAAAATCGCGGAGACGGGGAAATTCGAGGTGGTTGCCGGGAGTGACGACAAGGCCTATCTGGTCGATAAGGTGACGGGCGCCGTCTGGGTGCTGACCTACCGGACGATGGCCACCGGCCGGGAACCGATAGCGATTCCCTTCAAGTTCATCCTGCGCTCACCGAAAAACCAGGGCGAGTTTCTGGTCGAGAGCGCCGGCGCCGATATGTCGATGCCGCCGAGCGTTGCACGTTAGCGTCGCTCCTGCATCCGGGTTTTGCCGGGGAGAGGTTGATCGATGGTGCATCCCGTTCCGGAGGGTGGTCTGGTCCGCGCATACATCATCTCCGGGGCGGAAGGCCTGATGGTGATCGATCCCGGCAGTGTGGGCACCGCCGAGGCGGTGATGAGCGTAATCCGCAGGATCTGCGGGAGGTCGATGGCGGAAGTGAGAGGGATCGTTGCCACCCATTTCCACTTCGACCACATCGGCGGAATCCGGAGAGTGCTCCGGGACTGCCCGGCCGAGACATCGGTTCTTTGTCACCACCGGGTGAGGGACTATTTAGACGGAGTTCGACCTCTCCCGCTGATGGAGAATTGGTTTACCGCGTTTTTCACGGCGGCGCTGAAAAGTTGTCGTTATTTCCGGCGGCCCTCCCATCTGTGGTTTGAGAGCCTCGCCGGGATCCCTCTGCCGGGTTTTGGAAACCGGTTCCCTCCGCCCTTCGGGAAAGAGCGGATCCGGTGGCTTGGCGGGGACGGCCGGGTGCGTTACGGGATCGGCTTTGACGGCTGGGACGTGATCGAAACGCCGGGTCATACGGGGGATTCGATCTCCCTTTACCATGAAGAGAGCCGCGAGCTCCTCTGCGGCGATCTGATCCTCAATCTGGACCGTGACGGAGGCCGGCTGAACCCCTTCTGCGAGGACAGGGCGACGGCAGAAAAGCATTTCGTTTCCTTTGCGCGACCATACGCCCCCGGGTGATCTATCCCGGCCATGGGGAGGTCATCCGGGGCGGGGAGAATGCGCTGCTCGGAGTCAGACTCTGAAGTGAGAATGGGTATTGGAACCGTTCATCCCGTTGCGGACGATGGACGACTCTTCGGGAGGTTTGCCATGAAATCGTTCTGGAAGAAAGAGGCGGCGACGCTGTTCGTCCTGTTGCAGACGATCCTGATCTGCGGCTGCGTGGTTGCGACAAAGGCGACCATCATCGCCCCCGAAATCATCGCCCAATTCAAGGGGACCTACAAGGTCGATCCCTATATGGAGAAAAACCGGCCGCTGACGGTGGCGGTTCTCCCCTTCTGGGATCAGTCCAAGAGCAAACTGGGGTTCGAACCCGTACGCCGGGGTTTTTACAACCACTTCAGCTCCCTTCCATTCAAGGACATGGAGATCACGAAGATCAACGACTTGCTGGCAAAGGCGGATCTGACGGATCCCGAACAGATCAACAAAACCTCCCCCCAGAAATTAGGAGAGATCCTCGGGGTGGATGCCGTCATCTACGGGGAGATCTCCAATTTCGACAAGCTCTTTGCGGTCATCTATTCGCAGGTTTCGGTCGGGGCTGAGGTGAAGATGTACGGGACGAAGACGGGCCAGTTCCTCTGGAGCGGCCAGCACGTCGTCCGAATCCATGAGGGAGGCTTCTCAACGACGCCGGTCGGCATCATCGCCGTCATCATTGCATCCGCGATGAACCTTCGGGACATCCAACTCCTCCGCGCCTGCGACGACCTTTTCCGGGAGATGGTCAAAACGATCCCGACGCCGCCGCTGGCCGCCGTGCTCCGACCGCCGACGATTACCCTTCTCGTCCAGGATACGAAGAACATTCCGAAAAAGGCAGGGGATGAGATCCGCGTCGTCATGCAGGGGACGCCGAAGATGCGGGCCGCGTTCGCAATCGGGGAGTTCAAGAAGCGGATCGACATGCAGGAACAGGAAGACGCGCCCGGGGCTTACCTTGGGGTCTACCGGGTCGTTCCGGGGGACAATGTCGCGGGCGCCCTGATTACCGGTCGTCTGACGGACGACGCCGGGAACACCGCCGAGTGGGTCGATGCGCTGGGAACGGTCACGCTCGACACTACGCCGCCGGAGAAGCCGAAAGAGCTTCGAACCGTCGGCCGGGACAAGCTGGTTCTGCTCACCTGGGAGAAATCGGCCGCCGCGGATCTGGCCGGGTACCGTCTCTACCGGAGCGTTACGCCCATTTCCGGCTACCAGGAGGTTGTCAAAACCGAATTCAACGAGTACCGGGATCCGGTTCCGGAAAACGGCGTGAAGTACTATTATCAAGTCATAGCCGCGGATCGTGCAGGAAATGAAAGTGAAAGATCGGAGACCGTCTCCGGCATGCCGGTCGCGCCGGGGCCGACGCCGGTTTCGGGGGCGATCGAGGCCGATACGACCTGGTATGCGGGGGCGAGTCCCTATGTGATTGAAAATGAGGTGGTCGTTCGGGACAAGGCGGTCCTGACGATCGAACCGGGGACGGAGATCCTCTCCCGCGGGGGCGCCCTCGTGGTCGAAGGCAGGCTTCAGGCGCAGGGGGACTCTGAACATCTGATCCTCTTTTCCGCGGCTGAAGGGGTGGAGCGCTGGGCGGGGATCCGCTTCGCGAATGTCAAGGAAAAGGAGAATCTCGTCAAGTTCATCCGCGTCCGGAAGGCGAAAGCCGGGATCTCCTGCGAGGCCTCTTCTCCCCGGATCGAGACCTGCGAACTGACCGATAACGATACCGCGCTTGCGATCCAGGGGGCCTTTTCCGCGCCGATCGTGACGGGAAACACGATCCACAAGAACGGGCAGGCGGCGGTCATCATCTCCGACGGGGCGAAGCCGATCCTCTCCGACAACCGGATTCGGGACAACGCGGCGGAGGGGATCGTCGTCCGTTCCGCCGCCCCGGCCATTCTCCGCAATGCGATCGCGCAAAACCGGGGTGGCGGGATCACCGTGCTGGGGGCGCAGGCCTCCGTCACGGAGAACAACATCACCGACAACGGCCCCTTCGACCTCGCGGGGGAGATGACGGGCGAGGCGGTCTCGGCCCTGAACAACTGGTGGGGGACGGCGAAGGGGCTCGAAGTATTCGCCCGGATCCGGGGCAGGGTCGATGTCCGGTCGGTTCTCGGCGCCCCCTATCCGGAGGGGAAGCCGGTGGAACTGCCGATCCTGGAGGCGAAACTATCCGGCCCCCTCAAGACGGAGGGCTTTCTGATCCTCTCCCGCAGCCCTTACCGGGTGACGGGCGACGTGACCGTGGATGGGGGCGCCATCCTCCATATCGAGCCCGGCGTCGTCGTCCAGTACGATCGAAACACGTCGATCATCGTCGAGGACGGCGGTGTTGTGGCCCGAGGAACGGTGGACCTGCCCATCCTTTTCACCGCTTCCGGGGCGTCGCCGGCGCCCGGCTCCTATGCAAACGCCGTCCGCTTTACAAAACAGACCAAAGCAAACAGTCTCTTCAGCTATTGCATCGTCGAGTATGCCACGACCGCGTTCGATATCTATTACGGAACGCCGGAGATCTCCTCCTGTCATATTGCCAAGAACGCCCAGAGCGGTGTTTACTGCCGGAACGATGCGGCGCCGCAGATCTCATACTCTACCTTCGAGGATAATATGGGGGAGGGCGGCATCAAAGGCGTGGGGATGTCCAATCCCTCGATTCACTACAACAATCTTCTAAAGAATGCGGTCTCGGTCCAGGCGTTTTCCTCCATCTACATCGATGCCCGGAACAACTGGTGGGGCGCCGATCCGCCGGATACCGGTCTGATCTGGGGGGATCCGGACAAGAGCATCAACATCAAACCCTGGCTTCCGGCTCCGGAGGAGAAGGCTTTTCGGGGAAGGAAATGAATGGAGAAGGGTCGTCGAAGCGCGGTTGAAACGGGGGAATCGACGGGGACACGATGCGGCATCATGTCCCCATTGGTGATATGAGTTTAGCAACGGATGAGAAACGGCTCATGCGATCAACAAGGAGGTCTCTATGAAGTCAAGGTTTTGGGCGGCTGCGGCGATCGCTGCGGCCATGATCCTGTGTCTCGCGGGGGTGGCGGTCGGCCAGGATAAGGTCAGTGCGTCGGAATGGGTTGAGCAGATCGGAAACAAGGGGTCGGTCAATTGGACCGACGGCTATATTGAGGCGGTCGGAATCGGCGCCCCTCCGCAGCGCAATATCGGAACACCTCAAGCGCGCCCAATGGCCCTCCGCGCGGGCCAGGTCGACGCATACCGAAACCTGCTCGAGGTGGTCAACGGCGTGCGGGTGGATTCGACCACCACGGTCAAGGATTTCACCGTGGAGAGCGACATCATCAACACCCAGGTCCAGGGCATCGTCAAGGGTGCGAAGACGATGAAACAGGAGTACCTCTCCGACGGCACCGTCGAGGTGACCGTCCGGATGCCGATGGCGGGGAATTTTGCCGCGGTGATCGTCCCAAGGATCCTGGAGAGGAGACAGGCGGCGCCCATGCCGGCGACGCCCCAAGCGCCTGCCCCTGCAGCGCCCCAGGCGCCCGCAGCATCTCCGGCGTCCGGAGGCGAGGTCTTTACGGGCCTTGTCGTGGATGCCCGCGGGATCCAGGCACGGCCGGCCATGTCCCCCCGGATCATCGATGAGAAGGGCCAGGAGGTCTACGGATCCATGAACGTCGATCGGGAATACGCCGTTCAGCAGGGAATGAGCGGCTATGCGCGTGATCTGACGGCGGCCCAGAGCAACGCACGGGTGACCAACAGCCCGGTCAGTGTGAAGGGGCTCAAGACCGAGGGGGCAGGGCGGTCGGACATCGTGATCGCGAACGCCGATGCTGAAAAGATCCGCGCCAGTGGGGATAATCAGAGCTTTCTGAAGAAGTGCCGGGTTATGATCGTCCTCGACTAATAAATCGCCTAAGGACCATGCGGCGAAACATCGGGTTGCTTGATCTGTTGACGGCTTCGTAAAAAAGGCCGCAGGCAAGGCGCGCGCGGGGACGGATTTGAAATCCGTCCCCATCCCTGAGAATCGGGGACATGTGGGGACACCTTGCCGCAAGGTGTCCCCAGGCCCGGAACGTGTCCCCGGAACACGCCGCAATGACGAAGGATGAAGCGCAACGCAGCATCCGGACTTTTTACGAAGTCGTCAGCTTTTGACCGCAACGGCCGGCCACTCATGCCGTTGTGGTCTTTTTTGCATCGGGAATCGAGGGAGAAAATTTGCCGGGGAAAATCATCGTTCTGCCGGAGACGCTGACCCACCGGATCGCTGCGGGTGAGGTGGTCGAAAGACCGGCTTCCATCATCAAAGAACTGATCGAGAACGCACTGGATGCAGGAGCCACCGAAATCTCCGTTGAACTGGAGAAAGGGGGCTGTCACGCCATCCTTGTAACCGATAACGGGGAAGGGATGGATCCGGAGGATGTACCCCTCTCTTTTGCCCGCCACGCGACGAGCAAGATGGAGAAGTTCGAAGATCTTTATCGGATCCGTTCCTTCGGTTTTCGAGGCGAGGCCTTGCCCAGCATTGCCTCGATCTCCTGCGTGGAGATGGTAAGCCGCCGGGCCGCATCGCCCGCCGGCACGCGGATCATCATCGAGGGAGGCGAGGTGAAGGAGCTCTCCGATGCGGGCTGTCCGGCCGGAACGTCCATTCGGGTCAGCCGGATCTTTGAACCGGTTCCTGTAAGACGGAAATTTCTCAAGAGCAACATGACCGAACAGGGCTACTGCCTCGACTGGATCACGAGACTTGCGCTCGCCCGGCCGGGAATCCGCCTTCGGATCTCGGCGGGCGGTCGGACGCTGATGAATGTTCCGGCTGCGAAGGATTTAGCGGAGCGGATCTCCCTTACACTGGGTCAGGAGTTCCGCGGCCAGTTAGCCCTGGCGTCGGGGGAGAGGGATGGTGCGACGCTGAAGGGGTTTGTCTCCCGTCCGGAATTCACACGCTCCAACAGCGCACAGATCTACCTCTACGTGAACGGAAGGTTTGTCAAGGATTACCTGCTGAACCACGCCGTCATGACGGCCTATCGTCGGATCATCGAGCCGAGGCGCTATCCGGCGGCCATCCTTTTTCTGGATTTACCGCCGCAGGATGTGGATGTAAACGTCCATCCAACGAAGATGGAGGTCCGCTTTCGTGATCCGCGGGGGATCTATGCCCTCATTACAGAGACCCTGGGCGGTGCAATCGGCGCCGGGAACGGGGACACGATGCGGCATTATGTCCCCGTGGCGGAAGAGAGATCGGGATCGTTGGATGCAACGCGCACCACCTATGCGGCGCGCGTCGAGGAGGCCTTGAAACGGTACCGGATCTCTTCGGGACCGGAAAAACTCTTCTTCGGTCGTCCGGCCTTATCCTGCAAAGAGAACCCGCTGTCGGTGGCGCCGCCGGTTTCCCGTGAATCCCGCTCTGAGCCGGAACAGCCGAAGGAAGGGTATCGCTTTGCCGAAATGGTTTATCTCGGCCAGGTGGCGGGGACCTACCTGGCCTTTGCCGGAGAGGAGGGGATGGTTCTCGTCGATCAGCATGCCGCCCATGAGAGGATCCTGTTCGAAAGGCTGAAAAAGCGGGCCGCAGAGACGAAAGAGCGCGAGCCCGGCCAGCGTCTTCTTCTCCCCGAAGTCGTCAGCCTTCCCCCCCGCGATCTTGCCTTCCTGATCGAATCCATCCCGATTCTCGAGGAGGCGGGGATGGAGGTGGAGGCTTTCGGCGGGGATTCCGTCGTTGTCAAGGCGATTCCCGCATTTCTGTCGGACGCGGAGGCGAGGACATTGATCGGCGATATCCTGGCCGAGGGTATGGAAGGGGATCGCAATCTGCCGCTTAAGGAGAGGCGGGAGAAAATTTTTACCGCCCTTGCCTGCCGGGCGGCCGTAAAGGCAAACCGGCCGCTGAACGGTCCGGAGGTCGAGAGCCTCAGCCGCGAGCTTGACGCGCTTCCCAGCGCCGCCACCTGCCCGCACGGGAGACCGTTTGCGGTTGCCATCTCCGTGGGTGAGCTGGAAAAGCGATTCAAGAGGAGATAGCCCAAGTATGGCCGGTGCTGACATCCCCGAACCGAGGTTGATCTGTATCCTTGGACCGACCGGTGTAGGAAAAACAGCGATGGCCCTGGAACTGGCCGACCGGTGGGGCGGCGAGATCGTCAGCGCCGATTCCATGCAGGTTTACCGGCACATGGATATCGGTACCGCGAAGCCGACGTCGGAAGAGCGGAAGCGGATTCCCCACCACCTTCTCGACGTGGTCAATCCGGATGAGCCTTTCGACGTTTCGCTGTATATCCGGCTGGCGAACGGGATCATTGCCGATCTGCAGCGGGAAGAGAGACCGGTCTTCGTAGTCGGGGGAACCGGCCTCTATATCCGGGCCCTCCTGGGGGGATTAATCGACGGACCGGGGGCGGACGAGGTGTTGCGGCGGGAACTGAAGCAGGAGATGCATCACAGGGGGAAGGCCCATCTTTACCAGAGACTGCGGACAAGGGATCCCATGGCCGCCGACCGGATCCACCCCCATGACGGTGTCCGGATCATCCGCGCGCTGGAGGTTCTGGAGCTGACGGGCCGATCCATCGTCGCGCATCAGCAGGAGCACTGCTTCCGGGAGGCGCCCTACAGGGTCCTCCGGGTCGGTCTTTGTTTGGACCGGGAACGACTCAACGACCGGATCGAACGGAGGACGGACCGGATGATCGCGGACGGCTTTGCGGAAGAGGTCCGGCGGCTTCTCGATATGGGCTACAAAGAATCTCTCAAGCCAATGCAATCTTTGGGGTATCGGAACATGGTCTCCTTTCTTGCGGGACGGCAGAGTCTGGGGGAGGCGGTCCGTCTGATCAAACGGGATTCCTGCCGTTATGCGAAGAGGCAGATGACCTGGTTTGCCGCCGACCGGGAAGTGGGCTGGCTCGATCCGGAGGATGTCGACGCAGCGTCCAAGCGGATCGGCCTCTTTCTGAACCCTGGGTGAACATGCCGGCGAGCGAGGAATGTGTGCGGTGCAATTTCCCATTTCTGAAACGCTATCAGGAATTCGCCTTCGAGAAAGCAGGGAATTTTCTTGACTTCAGCAGGGGATGAAGATAGGAAATACGTAAAGATGGAACGGAAATGACCGGCTTTGAACGGGAAGCCCCCACAGAAAAGGAGAAGACGATGATCAGCCGAATAAAACCCATGTGCCTTTTCCGGCTCCTGGTGGTTGTAACTGCAGGCATCCTAATGATCTCCTGCGGACCGAAGGCGCAGCAGCCCCTCAGCCAACTCGACACGCCGGAGCATCATACCTTTACCGGGATCCGCTTGCTGAATCAGGAGAAGTTTGTCGATGCGGGGCGTGAATTCGAACTCGCCCTGAGGCTGGATCCGGGTTATGCAAAGGCCCATGTCGGGATCGGGCTTGTCAAGGCCTATCAAAAAGATTTCACAGGCGGACTCGACTCCCTCAAGCAGGCGGATAAGCACGTCCGGAGCGATGAGGAGAAGATCTTCGTCCGGGTTGGTTACATCCGAGTGAATACATTGAGCCATTCCGCGTGTTTGCGTATCGGAACCGAATGCAAGCCCGATGATGCCTGGTTGAAATACTCGAAAGATGCCTTCGACCAGGCGGTGCTGATCGATCCCAAGGCCGCCGCCCCGCATTATTTCATGGGGGAGGCTTACCTGACGGCGCTCAATCTGGATCAGGCCGGCCGGATGTTCAGCCGGGTTCTGGATCTGAACGGGGAATACGTCAAGGAGGCCGACGGCCGGTGGAAGCTGGTGCAGAAGATCCAGCGGGCGATGCCGGGGACCGTGACGGGGAAAAAGATTGCGCTGGTCGAACGAATCAGCCGCGCGGATGTGGCGGCCCTCTTCATGGAGGAGCTGAAGATCGACGTCCTCTATCTTAGAAGGACGCCGAAGACCTTCGATACAGCCTTCAAGGATCCGGAAAAGGCCAAGTCGACCACCGCCGGACGGACCAGCGCAGCGGATATCGGCACCCATCCGCTTCGGGCGGACATCGAGGGGATTATCCGGATCGGCATGCGCGGCCTCGAGGTCTATCCGGATGGGAGCTTCCGGCCGGATGAGCGGGTGGATCGGGCGACCTACGCGATGATGATCGAAGATATCCTGATCAAGATCTCGGGGGACAATGCGCTGGCGACGCGGTTCATCGGCAGTTCTTCCCCCTTTCCCGACCTGCGGGCCGATCTTCCCTATTTCAATGCGGTGATGGTGGTGACCTCGCGGGGTCTCATGGAAGCGAGGGATATGGTATCGGGCGCCTTTTCGCCGCTGGAGCCGGTGGGGGGAGCGGACGCGCTGCTCGTGATCCGCAAGATGAGGGAAGAGTTGCGTTATTAAGCGAAAATGCGGACAGGACAGGGGCTTGCGGTCACAGATGCGCGTCGCGGTTGGCGTCGGCTTCTCTGTGCCGGAAGCCCCTTGATTTTTAATGCCTTGAGAATGTGGGGCGTGAAGTGCGAGGCGTAACACCCTCCTTAACCCTCCTTACCCTTCGCTCCTTAAGGACTGACCGGAGAGAATGAATGGGGAACGATGTGCTACCCAAGGTTTATGAGCCTCGTGAAGCGGAGGCCAGATGGTATCGGTATTGGCTGGATCATGATTTCTTCCGTGCGGCAGACCGAAGTTCGAAAAAGCCTTTTTCGATTGTCATCCCACCGCCGAATGTCACGGGGATGCTCCATATGGGGCATGCCCTGAACAACGTCCTCCAGGACATCTGCTGCCGATATCGGAGGATGCAGGGGATGAACGTCCTCTGGATGCCGGGGATGGACCATGCCGGAATCGCGACGCAGAACGTCGTCGAACAGGAGCTGGCGAAAGAGGGTCTCACACGTCACGACCTTGGCCGGGAGAAGTTCATCGAGCGGGTGTGGGAGTGGAAGGCCCGATACGGCGGGGTTATCATCCATCAGCTCAAGCGCCTCGGCTGTTCCTGCGACTGGGCGCGCGAGCGCTTCACGATGGATGAGGGGCTTTCGAAGGCCGTCCGCGAGGTGTTCGTCCACCTCTACAACGACGGCCTCATCTACCAGGGGGATTATATCGTCAACTGGTGCCCCCGCTGCCGGACCGCCATCTCCGATCTGGAGGTCGAGTACCATCCGGAGGGGGGGCATCTCTGGAGCATCCGCTATCCCTTCGCGGAGGGGGAGGGGGGGATCGTGGTTGCCACGACGCGGCCTGAGACGATGTTAGGCGATACCGCGGTGGCTGTCAATCCCAACGACGATCGGTACCGCCATCTCGTCGGGAAGGAGGTCATCCTTCCCCTCGTGAACCGCCGAATTCCGATCATCGCCGACGACTACGTCACGATGGAATTCGGCTCCGGCGCCGTTAAGATCACGCCCGCGTCCGACCCGAACGACTTTGCGATGGCCGGGCGCCACGGGCTTCCTATCCTCCGGGTCATGGACGACGGCGCGGTCATCAATGAAAACGGCGGGGTTTATCGGGGGCAGGATCGCTACGAATGCCGGAAAAACGTCCTCCGGGATCTGGAGCAGGGAGGCTTCCTCGTCGGGACCGAGCCCTACACGCACAACATCGGCCAATGCTACCGCTGCAAGACCGACATCGAACCCGCCGTTTCCCGGCAGTGGTTTGTCCGGATTGCCCCGCTCGCCAAAGAAGCCGTAGCCGCGGTGGTTACCGGAAAGACCCGAATTGTTCCGCCCACCTGGGAGGCCACCTATTTCGAGTGGATGAACAACATCCGCGACTGGTGCATCTCGCGGCAGATCTGGTGGGGCCACCGGATTCCGGTCTGGACCTGCGAGGGGTGCGGGAAGCTGATCGTCGCCGCGCAGGACCCCGACCGTTGCCCCGATTGCGGCGGCGCGAAGCTGCGGCAGGAGGAAGATGTCCTCGATACCTGGTTCAGTTCAGGGCTGTGGCCCTTTTCGACCTTGGGATGGCCCGAGAACACCGAAGCGCTCAAGACTTTTTATCCCACGTCGCTTCTCGTGACCGGATTCGACATCCTCTTCTTCTGGGTCGCCCGGATGATGATGTTGGGGCTCTACGTGATGAAGGAGGTCCCGTTCCGCGATGTCTACCTCCATGCCCTCGTCCGGGACGAGAACGGCGAAAAGATGAGTAAATCGAAGGGGAACAGCATCGATCCCCTCGAGATGATGGACAAGTTCGGAACGGACGCCTTCCGGTTCACGCTCGCCGCCTTCACCGCGCAGGGGCGTGACGTCCGGATGTCGGAGGAGCGGATCGAGGGGTACAAGTTTTTCGTCAACAAGATCTGGAACGCGACGCGGTTCTCGATGATGAATCTGGAGGATTACGATGCCGCGGTTCCCGTCGGCAAGGAGGATGCTTCGATCGCCGACCGCTGGATCCGTGCGAGGCTGAACCGGACCGTCGCCGAGGTGATCCGGGGGCTGGACGAATACCGTTTCAATGACGCGGCGGCGGCGGTCTACCAATTTGTCTGGCATGAATTCTGCGACTGGTACCTGGAACTGACCAAGCCGCTCCTCTACGGCAAGGAGAAACCCGCGGGAAGGCGCGCGGCCCAGAAGACCCTTCTGGAGGTCTTGACGACATCGCTCAAACTGCTCCATCCCTTCATGCCCTTCCTGACTGAGGAGATCTGGCAGACCCTGGTTGCGGATACCACCTCCATCATGGTCAGCGAATTCCCGGCGGCGGACGAAGCCTTCTCCGATCCCGAGGCGGAGGAGGAGATGGCGCAGATCATGGAGGTGATCACCCGCATCCGGAACATCCGCGGGGAGATGAACGTGGCGCCGTCGCTGAAGCTGAAGGCGGCCCTGACGGCGCCCTCCGAAGAGCTGCGGATCTCTCTGGAGAAGGGACGGGTCTATATCGCCAATCTGGCCAATCTGGAGAGACTGGAGATCACCGGTGAAATGGCGGAACCAAAGGGGGCCGCAACGGCGGTGGCCGGTCCGGTGCATGTCTACGTTTTTCTCGCGGGTGTAATCGATATCGAGGGAGAGAAGGGCCGTCTTGCAAAGGAGATCGGCAAGGTCGAAAAGGAGCTGGCCGTCGTCGCGAAGAAGCTGGCCAATCCGGACTTTCTGGCCAAGGCGGCGGAGGCGGTCGTGAAGAAGGAGCAGCAGAAGGCCCGCGTGTTTGGTGATAAGATGGCAGCGCTGGATGCGGCATTGCAGAGAATCGCATCGCTGGTTTAGTTTCTCTGACCCTTCTTTAACAATAATCTCAGCGCTGTCATTCCCGCGAAAGCGGGAACTCGGGGACAGATTTTAAATCTGTCCCCATGTGGGATCCGGATCAAGTCCGGAATGACAAAATTGCAGGGTGATGTCAGAGACGCCGTACTATGCTGTAGGAGGAAAGATCATGTGGCCGCGTCACGTGTTGACGGAATTGATCCGGAACGCCCTCGCGGAAGACGTCGGGGCGGGGGACGTCACGACCGGGGCGGCGCTCCGGGGGAATGAGACGGGCCTTGCACGGGCGACGGCCAAGGCGGAGCTGGTGGTGGCCGGAATCGAGGTCTTCGGAGAGGTCTTTCGGACGCTGGATCCTACCCTGAACTTCACGGGCCACCGGCGGGACGGGGAGAAGGCGGGGGAAGGCGATCTCCTTGCGGAGATCTCCGGCAGCCTCGCCTCCATCCTGACCGCGGAGCGGGTCGCCCTGAACCTGCTGCAGCGGATGTGCGGGATTGCCACCCTCACCCGGCGCTATGTCGATGAGATCGCGGGAATGCGTGCAAAAATCCTGGACACCCGGAAGACCGCGCCCGGTCTCCGGATCCTCGACAAGTATGCCGTCCGCGCGGGAGGCGGCTGCAACCACCGCTTTGCCCTCTATGACGGGGTGCTGATCAAGGACAACCACATCGCGGCAGCGGGCGGGATCGCAGAGGCCGTGCGGCGGGTCCGAGGCCGGGTTCCCCACACCTTTCTGATTGAGGTCGAGGTGAAGAACATGGCGGAATTAGAGGAGGCCCTGGTTGCCGGCGCCGACTCGGTCATGCTGGACAACATGGGCCTTTCGGAGATGGCCGCCGCGGTTACGCGGGTCGGGGGAAAGATCCCTCTTGAGGCCTCGGGAAACATCACGCTGGAGAGGGTCCGGGAGGTCGCGTCCACGGGTGTCGATCTGATTTCGGTGGGCGCCCTGACCCATTCTGCGGCGGCGGCGGATATCTCCCTCAACGTGGTCCAGGTGAAAGAACGTGAGGCGTGAGGCGTGAGGCGTGAGGCGTGAGGCGTGAGGCGTGAGGCGTGAGGCGTGAGGCGTGAGGCGTAATGGCATCTCAACGGCCGGCTCCTCAAACAAACTCCTTACTGGATTATTGGCGGGATGCAATTCGACGAAAAGACCTTGCAGTCGCGGCTGACAGGGAGAAGGATCGGCTGCCGGCTCCACTACGAGGAGACGGTCGATTCGACAAACCGCGTCGCCATGGAGCTTGCGCAGGGGGGCGCCCCCGAGGGGACGGTTGTTCTCGCCGATCGTCAGACCGCCGGAAAAGGACGTCTGCAAAGGAGCTGGCAGTCGCCAGCCGGGTGCAATCTCTATCTTTCCGTCATTCTCCGGCCGGCGATTCCGCCAAACGATGCCGCACAGATCACCCTCCTGGCGGGGGTGGCGGTCGCGGAGGCGATCTCCGCAGTCTGCCCCGAACGCGTGGGGATCAAGTGGCCGAACGATCTGCTGATCGGCGGCCGGAAGGTCTGCGGCATCCTGACGGAGTCGAGGACGGTCGCGGGGGGGATCGATTCGGTTATCGTCGGGATCGGTCTGAACGTGAACATGGTAAAGGCGGATTTCGATCCGGCGCACCGCGAGACCGCCACATCGCTCCGGGAGGAGACGGGTCGGGAGCATTCCCGGGAGGATTTGCTGGTTTTGCTTTGTGAGCGGTTCGAACCGTGGTATGAGATCTTCCTGCACGACGGATTTGCGCCGGTGAGAGAGGAATGGCTCGCCCGGGCGGAGATGGCGGGGAAGCGCCTCCGGGTCCTCTTCCGTGATGAGGTGCGGGAGGGGCTGTTTGCCGGCATCGACCGGGACGGGGCGCTTCTGATCGCCGACGAACAGGGCGCCGTCCGGCGGATCACCGCCGGCGACGCCACGATCATGAAGGGGTGAGATATGCTTCTGGTCATCGATGTGGGGAACACGAATACGGTCCTCGGCCTTTACGACGGGGAGGAACTGGTCCACGATTGGCGGATCCGGACGGTCATCGATCACACCGTCGACGAGTACGGGATGCTGATCCTGAACCTCTACAAGAACAGCCGGATCAGTTCAAAGGCGATCAAGGACATCATCATCTCCTGCGTCGTCCCGCCGATGCTGAACATACTTGAGCCTGTCTGTCAGAAATACTTCGGCATCGAACCGCTCATCGTCGGGCCCGGTGTGAAGACGGGCATGCCCATCTTCTACGACAACCCCAAGGAGGTGGGGGCGGACCGGATCGTCAATGCCGTTGCCGCCTATGAAAAATACCAGAGGGCGATGATCATCGTCGATTTTGGAACCGCGACAACCTTTGATTACATCTCACCCAAGGGGGAATACATGGGCGGCTGCATTGCCCCGGGGATCATGATCTCCAGTGAGGCCCTCTTCGAGAGGGCTTCCAAGCTCCCCCGGGTAGAACTCTGCAAGCCAAGCTTGATCATCACCAAGGATACGGTGAGCGGCATGCAGGCGGGCATCATGTACGGCTATGCGGGCCTGGTGGACGGGATCGTCGAGCGGATGAAGGCGGAAAGCGCCTCCAAACCGCTTGTCGTGGCGACCGGGGGACTGGCGAATCTGATCGCCAAAGAGGCGAAACAGATCGATGTGGTCGATGAGATGCTGACCATCGAGGGGTTGCGGATCATCTTCATGCGGAACCTGAAAAATGTAAGGCGTGAGGTGTAAGGCGAGGGGCGAAAAAACTCCACCCTTCACGCATTTCTCCCGCGCATCGCCCGGGGCTAAACAATCTACGGGAAAGTCAATGCTGAATGTGGGCCTGACAGGGGGGATTGCCTGCGGTAAATCGACCGTCGCCCGGATGCTGGCGGAGAAAGGGGCCGTTCTGATCGACTTCGATGAGATGGCCCATGCCGTCGAAGAATCGGGAGGGCCGGTCTGGCGGGAGATCATCCGCCATTTTGGAGAGGAGATCCTTCACGAGGACCGGACGATCGACCGACGCAAGCTGGGCGAAACGGTCTTCGCCGATCGGGAGAAACGGGAACTTCTCAACAGCCTCGTCCATCCGGCGATCTTTGAGGAGTGGCAAAGGCGGCTGGCGGAGATTCGGGAGAGGCGCGCGGACGCCATCGTTGTCTCCGATATTCCGCTGCTCATCGAGGCCGGCATGAAGGGGATGGTGGATCTGGTTCTCCTCGTCTGCATCACGCCCGAAGAGCAGATTCGCAGGATGATGGCGCGCGACGGTTTCAGCCGGGAAGAGGCGGAGCGGAGGCTTGCCGCGCAGATGCCGATCGACGAGAAACTCCACTGGGCGGATATCGTTATCCGCAATGGGGGTTCACAGGAGGAGACGCGCCGGACGGTATCTGAGGTCTGGATGGAGCTGAACAACCGGGAACGAAGCCTCCAGGAGGGGACCGGCTGATCCTGATCCGCCCTGCCGCGAATCCTGCGTGCCCCACTTTTCAACAGGCAAGCTTCCTTTTTTTCAGGTCCATCCATTTCGTCTCGTGCTATTACAGCTTATCGGCGCAGATCATGGCCGATCGAGACGATTATTATGGAATTCTGGAAAAAACATCAAAAGCGAGTGGTAATGTCACTGATTGGCTGCTCTGGTTCCTGGATTGTTTCAAAAGAGCCGTTGAGCACTCCGAGACGGTTCTTGACGACGTGGCTTCGAAGGTCCGGTTTTGGCAACAACACCTCCAAACGCCGCTGACGGAGCGGCAACGCAAGGTGATCAACCGCATTTTCGACGAACCGGGCGGATTTGAAGGAAAGCTGACGACCCGGAAATATGCCGCAATCGCAAAAGTCAGCCCGGCTACCGCATACAGGGAGCTGGATCAACTTCATCAACTGGGGGTGTTGAAACGGATCGGAAAGGGCAGGTCCGTCGGTTATGAGCTCATTTATTCATAATGGTTTTGAGAAGTGATTCTCCACGAGGACCGGATGATCGATCGCCGCAAGCTGGGCGGATATCGTTATTTGCAATGGGGATTCACCGGAGGAAACGCGCCGGGCGGTATGTACGGTCTGGCTGGAGCTGAACATCAGGGAAAAGAGAAGCCAAAGGGTGATCGGTCGATCGATCTGACCGGCGGCGAAACCTGCGTGCCCGGTATTTCAATAGGGAGATTCAACCGGTTCTTGCGTGCTTCATCAATGATTGACGGATATTGGAAAGTATTCAAGATAACAATCAATAATAGAGTATGCATATGTATGATCACAATGAGAAAGCTGGAAATCAGGGCGACGTCGTGAAGCACACTGCGTTGCTTGCTGCTGCTGACGCAATGATCACCGCTTCCAGCGGCGACTTCCACTATGCGGATACCTTTGCTGGTTACGCGTTCAATCCGCTTCAATCGACTGGCGAATGGCGGTACGGAATCGGCAAGCTCTGGCAATCTGGCAGCACATGCGACAACGTCAATGTGACTTTTTGGCGTGACTTGTGGAACTGTAAACCTGGGCTGCTCGGTTCTGTTTATCCCGGTTCTTCGCTCTTCATTTTCAAACTTTGCATGTCCAATAAACGCAACTTTCGGGCTCGACTATGGGACACCTCTCCCGCAGTAATCAAGCAATTGATGGAAACATACGACAAACAACAAGTGACGATTTATCCTCGGCCTGCGAGAGCGGATGACTTCACGGATTGCAAGCCAGACCTCTTGCTGATCGATCCCCCTGGGCTTAGATCTCCATACCCTGGCCTTGCCGAACTGCTTTGCTTCTTTGACGTGGTCCCAAATGCCATCCTCTGGTTCCCCAGGACTGCGCAAGGAAGGGGTACCCCGGCTCCCGAAACGGAACCATCGAAAAAAGCGAAGCGCGAATGTCTTTTGCGCGGACTGTCTGTAACTTCTGTCCGTTGGTCAAACGGTATTCGTACGTGCGGATGCCGTCTCGCATACAACCTGCCGAATGCTGCTGCTGCAGATGCTCTTCGATCTGCCGTAGATGAAGTGGTCAGACTTATGAAATGGGATTCAATTGTTGAACACGAATGATAACTAAAGCAGGAGGGATAAAATGGGTGAAGTTGGCATACCAGAATTACTGGTAATCGCTATTCTTATCGGATCGGTAGCTTTGCCCTTGTGGTTATCGTATTTTCTGAGAAAAAAATATCCAAGACGAATATGGATCGGGATGCTACTGGCTTTCTTCTTCCCCGCCTTGGGGCAATGGTATCTCGAAGGAGCACTATGGTGGATATTGGGACTGGGTTTAACGTTTACTGTATTCAAAATAGCGAGTGGGAATACGCAGCTCGCTTGGCTCTCTTCAATGATTTTATCAGCGTTGGTAATGTATTACAGGCTCCTTAAGGCTAAGCCGTTGATCTTACCTGAAACGAACGTAGAAAAGTGATAGTTTTTTGCTACATTTTCGCTATCGAAAATTTGCGCAATTATCATTTTCAATCATCTGCGGCGGATAGTCGAAAAGCGGGGATTGGTGACGCCCGGCGATGGGCTTCCAGAACGTGCTTTCTGAGCACGGAAGTGTAAGATGCGCACGCGAGCGTCCCCGTGATAATCCGGTGAAATTTCATGGCCTGCCGCCGGGCGAACGATATCCATGGGTGATCGAAAAAACACCGCAACTTCCTGGACGGGGCCATTCATGGGCCTTCCGTTTTCCGGTCCGACAGCGCAAGGGAGTGCGATTGTCGCACTTCCCGCTTCCGGCACCGACCATTTGGTTTACGTTGGACGGCCTTCCGCAGCGGACCGCACGATTCCCGCCGGCTTCAAGCACTAGTTATCAATAGATAAAACAGGTATGTCGGGTTATTGAATTATCCGGCGGGCGGTTGTCCCTGTTGGCACTCATCTTGCTCAGTATTCATTCATTGCCTTGCGTTCGCTGTCTGCCCCGATTCTACGCGATGAATTGGGCAAGAGGCTTTATATATTGACATTCACCGATCCGTCTGTTACAAACTTATGGAATGCTTATTGATCTTTAGAGTCGCTTTTTACTGGAACCGATGATTTGCGGGACCGTATTACGCTGGAGAGGGGTCGGAAGAACCGGGGAGACAATCCGAGCAATCGGATCAGATGATGGAACGATAGAACGTCTTAGGAGGTAGCTATGGCTCGATTACAGGAGCATGAAGGGAAAGCGCTGTTCAAGATCGCCAAGATGCCGATCCCTCAGGGAGCGGTTGCAAAGACACCCGCGGAAGCGAGACAGATTGCGGAAAAGATCGGCAAACCCGTGGTCATCAAGGTTCAGATCTGGGCCGGAGGACGGGGGAAGGCGGGCGGCGTAAAATTCGCCGATACGCCGGAAGAGGCGGAAAAGATCGCGGCCGCCCTGCTTGGCATGACGATCAAGGGCCTCCTGGTGGAAGCGGTCCTTGTCGAAGAAAAGCTGGATATCGCCAAGGAGTACTATGCCGGGATTATCGTCAACGCCCAGGCGGACGCGCGCTGTCCCGTGGTCATGTTCTCGACCGAAGGCGGCATGGACATCGAATCGGTTCCCGCCGACAAGATCGCGATGATGAACGTGGATGTCATCCGCGGATTCAAGATCTACGACGCCCTGAACCTCGCCAACAAGGTCAAGGTCCCCAGTGCGCATATCACCCAGGTCGCCCGGCTCATCCTCGGCCTCTATGAAACCTTCAAAAATTACGGAGCGCGTCTTATCGAAATCAACCCGATGGTGATCACGAAGGACGGAAAAGTGCTTGCCGGCGACTGCCGGATCTCCATCGACGACTCCTCCGCCATCCGTCATCCCGAACTGGGGATCTCGGTGGCCCGCGAGTCGGGCACGCCCCCCACGGAGCTCGACAAGATCGCCTGGTGGGTCGAGGAAAAGGATCTGCGCGGGACCTGTTATTTCGCCGAGATGAACAATCAGATCCAAGGGGAGTGCTTCGGCACGATCGGTTATCACGGCATGGGCGGCGGCGGCGCGATGTTAGGCGTGGACGGTCTCAACAAGCAGGGGTTGCGGGTGCCGGACTTCGCCGATACGAGCGGAAACCCGCCGGCTTCCAAGGTCTATCGCGCGGCCAAACTTGTCTTCTCCCAGCCGGGGATCGACGGCTACATGCTGGGGGGATTCATGGCGGCCAACCAGGAGCAGTGGCATCACGCCCACGGCATCGTCAAGGCCCTGCGGGAGGAACTGCCCAAACGTCCCGGTTTCCCCGTGATGCTTCTTCTGGCAGGCAACAAGGAGAAGGAGTCCCTGGAAATCCTGCGGGAGGGAACGAAGGATCTCAACGCCAGGATCCGGATCTACGGCGGTGAGCGCGTGTACGACACCGTTGGGCTTGCGGCGGAGATGAAGGAGATGGTTCTCGAATACAAGAAGGAAAGAAAAGGGTAAAGGAGGCCACCCATGGAGTTTCAGGAACAGACGATCAAGGTGATCATCGATGAGAGCAAGTGCACGGAGTGCGAATCCAAGGCCTGCATTGCGGCCTGCAAAACCTACGCCCGGGGGCTTTTGGTGCTGAAGGACGGCGTACCCGCAGTTGAGGGCGATACCAAGCGACTGGGTACGGAATGCCTGGCGTGTGAATATGAGTGCTGGTTCAGGGGAAAAGGGGCGATCAAGATCGAGGCCCCCACACCGGGGCTGGAAGAGTACCGTAAGAAGCATGGAATATCTTAAACCAAGAAGGTGGTGAAAATATGGCTATCTTGCTGACGAAAACAACGAAAGTGGTGGTTCAGGGGATTACGGGCCGTGAAGGTTCCATGCGGGCAAAGTTCATGCGGCGCCTCGGAACGAACGTTGTCGCCGGAGTCACCCCGGGTCGCGGCGGCGAGGAGGTGGACGGGATCCCCGTTTACAATACGGTGAAGGATGCGGTGAAAAACCACGGTCTCTTCGATGTCTCCGTGACCTTCATCCCCGGAACGGGCCTCAAGGACGCCGTCTTTGAAGCGCTTGACGCCGACATCAAATGGTTGGTCATGCCGGTCGAGCGGGTGCCGCTGTACGATATCCTGGAGATGGTGGCCTACGGGAAACAGAAAGGTGCAATGCTGCTGGGTCCCGGCTCCATCGGGCTGAACACCCCGGGGATCGGCGCGCTGGGCTGGCTGGGCGGTTCGGTCGAATTCGCCAACCGGCATTTCGTGCCGGGACATGTCGGGGTCATCTCCCGCAGCGGCGGGCAGTCGGGCACGCTACCCTATGTGATCGCCCAGGCGGGGTTCGGCGTCAGCACCGTCCTTCACGTCGGAACGGAGCCGGTGACGGGCATGTCCTTCTCCGATGTCCTCCCGCTGTTTCAGGATGATCCCGATACGGATGTGATGGCCATCTTCGGCGAGATGGGCGGTTCACACGAGGAGGAGGCGGCGCAACTGGTGCAGTCCGGAAAGTTCACCAAACCGATCATCATCTACGTTTCCGGCGCCTGGGCGCCCGCGGGAATGAAGTTCTCCCATGCCAGTGCGATCGTCGAGCGCGGCAGCGGCTCCACGCAGGACAAAATTACACGGCTCAGGGAAGCGGGAATCATCGTGATGGACAATCCCAATGAGATCCCGGGGAGGCTGAAGGAACTCAACCAGCAGGGGAAACTAAGGGTAAAATAACCCACAAGAATGAAAGGAGAAGCGATTATGGCAGTCATGAGATCAGTATTTTATATTCCGGGGAACAACGAGAAGATGGTTGGCAAGGCGCCTGAATTTCCGGCGGACATCGTCACCCTGGACCTGGAGGACTCCGTTCCCCCCGCCGAAAAGGTGAAGGCGCGCGAGTGCGTCCGGGAAAACCTGAAATTCGCCGGCACCGGCGGTTCCAAGGTCTATTCGCGGATCAACAACTGGGAGACCCTGATGACCAACGACGACCTCGAAGCGATCGTCCACGAAGGTCTTTCCGGTGTCTGCCTGGCCAAGACCGGCGAGGCGGACAACGTGAAACGTCTCGACTGGAAGCTCGAGGAGCTCGAGCGCAGAAGGGGCCTGAAGGTGGGCAGCATCGCGATTCAGCTTCTGATCGAAACGGCCAAGGGCATGATCAACGCCTATGCCTCCGCGACCGCAAGCCCGCGCGTCAACTCCCTGATCTTCGGCGCCGTCGACTACACGAAGGACATGCGGGTGAAGCTGACCTCCGAAGCCGTCGAGCAGCTCTACGGACGTTACTATACCGCCGTGGCCGCCCGCGCCGCCGGCTGCGTCGCCATCGACTGCCCGTTCGTCGATTTCAAGAATGTCGAGGCATTCGAGGCGAGTGTCATGCAGGGCCGCCAGATGGGATACGAAGGCCGGATGCTGATCCATCCGAGCCAGATCGAACCCTCCCACAAGCTCTACATGCCGTCGGCCGACGATATCGAATGGGCGACCGGCGTTGTGAAGATCTTCGAGGAAGAGGGGATCGCCAAGGGCGCCGCCGCCGTCTCCTTCAAGGGCAAGATGGTGGACACGCCGGTCTACGAGAATGCGAGGCAGATCCTGGCAACGATGAAGGAAATCGCCGAGATGGAAGCAACGCGGAAGAAGTAGTTTCCTCCCGGGGTGGAGAGAGCGAAGGAGTTCAAGATGGAAAAGGATAGCATGATCGGTGAGCTGGTCCGGCTGGTGGGCAGGGAGAATGTGCTGAGTTCCGATATGCATTTCAAGCTCTATGAATACGACGCGTCGCTGATCCGTTCGAAACCCGACTGCATCGTTCTTCCCACATCGACGGAACAGGTGTCGAAGGTCGTCAAATTCGCCCATGATCACAAGATTCCCGTCATCGCTCGGGGAGCGGGTACGAACCTGAGCGGCGGAAGCGTCACCGTTCGAGGCGGCATCGCCATCGTCCTGACGAAAATGAATCGGATCCTCGACATGGATATCGAGAATCTGCGTGTGGTGGTCCAGCCCGGCGTGGTGACGCTGGATCTGAAGAATGTGCTGGCCAGGCATGGTTATCTCTACCAGCCTGATCCGGCGAGCGAAAAAGTGACCACGATCGGGGGGAATTTCGCTGAGAATTCCGGGGGTCCCCACTGCCTGAAATACGGGGTGACCAGCAACCATGTCTTAGGGGTGGAACTGGTCCTCTACGACGGCCAGGTCGTCCAGGTGGGCGGCAAGGCCCTGGACAATCCCGGCTATGATCTGATGGGCGTTCTGGGGGGCTCCGAGGGGACGCTGGGCATCGTCACCCAGGCGGTGCTCCGGATCATGCCGAAGGCGGAGGCGGTCAAGACGATGCTCTGCATCTTCAATTCCATTGAAGACGGCGGCAATACGGTAACCGCGATCATCGGGGAAGGCATCATTCCCGCCACCCTCGAGATGATGGACAACCTGACCATCAAGGCGGTCGAAGAGGCCTATCATGTGGGCTTCCCCACCGATGCGGCGGCCATCCTGATTATTGAGTTAGACGGCCTGAAGGATGGCATGGAGAGACTCACGGAGCGCATCCTCGATATCTGCAGGCAGAACCATGTGCGGGAAATCCGGGTTGCCAAGGACCAGGCGGAGCGTGACAAGATCTGGGCCGGCCGGAAGGGGGCTTTCGGCGCCGTCGGCAGGCTGCGTCCCAACTATCTGGTCAACGACGGCACCGTGCCCAGAACCCGATTGCCGGAGACGCTGGCCAAGGTGGTTGAAATCGGCAAAAAATACAACCTTCCGATCGCGAACGTATTCCACGCCGGAGACGGGAATCTGCATCCGCTGATCCTGTTCGATGAGCGGGACAAGGATGAACTGGCGAGGGTCCATGCCGCGGCGATGGAGATCATGAAGCTTTGCGTGGATATGGGAGGAACGATCAGCGGCGAGCACGGCATCGGCGTGGAAAAGATTCAGGGGATGTCCCTCATTTTCAGCGCCAGAGACATCGCCGCGATGAAGAAGGTCAAAGCGGCCTTCGATCCGTTGAACCTGTTCAATCCGGGGAAGGTGCTGCCGGAGACGGAAAAAGCCGCATAACGCGGGGAAAGGAGCCCGGGTATGTCCAATTCAAATCAATGGGTTTCCGCCTTGAACGGAATCGTTGGAGAACCCAATGTGATACAGGATCCGGATCGGCTCAAGGCCTATGCCGTCGACGGCCTGGCGCCCAAGGCCGTCGTCATCCCCGGAAAAGTGGAAGAGGTATCGAGGCTGCTGTCCTATGCCCATCTGGAAAAACTGGCCGTTGTCCCCCGCGGCAACGGCACCAAAATGGCTGCGGGCGGGATTCCCGGAAAGATCGATTTGGTTCTGTCCATGCTGCGGATCCATCGGATTACCGAGCACGACATCCCCAACCTGAGCCTCTCCGTGGAAGCGGGGATCACGCTGGCGGAAGTGCAGAAAAAACTGGCCGGTACCGGCAAGGGTTCGTTCCTGCCCCTGGATCCGCCTTATTCGGAACAGGCCACCATCGGCGGCATCATTGCCGCCAACAGCAGCGGACCGCGGCGGTATCTCTACAACTCCGCCCGCGATCTGCTTCTGGGCCTCAAAGCCGTTTCCCCCCATGGCGATGTGGTTGCCTTCGGCGGGAAGACCGTGAAGAACGTATCCGGGTATGACATGACCAAGTTGATGATCGGTTCCTGGGGGTCTTTGGGGGTGATTACCGAAATCACGACGAAACTCCTCCCGTTGCCGGAAGCCTCGGCGACGCTGCTGGCCTCTTTTGGGGATCTGGCCAAAGCCGGGTCGCTGACGCGGAAGATCCTCCATTCGGTGCTCCTTCCCTCGGCCATGGAACTGATGGATGGCAGGGCCGCGGGTCAGATCGGGGAAAAGGCGAAATATCTGGTCGCTTTCAGCCTGGAGGGGGTCGGAGAGGCCGTTGACCGGCAGGTGGCGGAAATCGAAGAGCTGGCGAAGAGGGAAGGGGCTGTCGACACAAAGGTTCTGAAGGGGGAGGATGATCGGACCTTCTGGATCCGGGTTCGCGACTTTGCGCTCGCCTCAGTAAGGGCGCGATTAATCGCGCCCCTACCCGTGATTCTTCGATCCAACGTTGTCATCTCCAAACTGGCGGAGATCCTGGGGAATTATGAAAAAATGGCGCAGACCGCCGGGATTGGGTGCGCCCTGATCGGTCATGCCGGAAATGGAATCCTCACCAGCTATATCCTGGATTACGACGCTGCGAAGATGGGTCCGGTCGTCGATCTGATCGGCAAATTCACCGACGAAGCGGCGAAACATGAAGGCAATCTGATTGTGGAGTCCTCTCCGCGCGACCTGAAGGAGAGGGTCAGCGTCTGGGGGCGGCCGCGGAGCGATAATGTGGTGATGCGTCGCCTGAAGGAGACGGTGGACCCGGGCGGCGTTCTGAATCCCGGGCGATTTGTCGGGGGTATCTGAGACTGTAGCCTCATCATGACGGGGACATGATGTGGCATCGTGTCCCCGTCATGATGAGGCATCGTGTCCCCGCCCAAAGAGCCGATGAAGAGGGAATAGAGTCATGGAAAAGCAAGAATTGTTCGGTGAAAATACCCGAGAAAATATCTACCACTGCATCAAATGCGGTCTGTGCATCGCCCATTGTCCGGTCTATAAGGAGGTTCTGCTGGAAGAGGCGACGCCGCGGGGCAAGGTGCAGCTCTCCCGCTACCTTTCCGAGGGTGGGCTGGATCTGTCCGAGGATGTTAAGGATGCGTTTTTCTCTACCTGTCTGTTGTGCGGATCATGCGTGGCCAATTGTCCCAGCGGCGTCCACGGCGACCATCTCTTCTCCGGCGTGCGCTGGCGGACCGTGCAGCGCTACGGCATCGACTGGAAGAAGAAGATGATGTTCCAGCTCCTGGCCAGCAAATGGAAGATGTCCACGTCGGCCTGGTTCGGCAGGTGGGCCCGCAAGATGTTCGGCGGTCCCTGGATCGAATCGAAGCTCAACGCGGGCGCGCTGAATGTGGAACGGATTCCGGCCTTCAATGAGAAGCCCTTCTCCGAGACCGTTCCGGAAGTGGTGAAGCCGGAAGGCGAGGCCAGGGGGAGGGTGCTTTACTTCCACGGCTGCGCCACCAACTATCTCTATGGCGATATCGGTCGGGCGGTGGTTGATGTGCTGAAAAAGATGGGTGTCGAGGTGATCATTCCCAAGGATCAGTCCTGTTGCGGTCTTCCCATCTTCATGTCCGGAGATCGGGAAACCTCAATCGAGTGCATTCGGGACACCCTGAAACTCTTTGCCCGACCGGACGTGGACGCCGTCGTCGTCGACTGTGCAACCTGCGGTGCGGCGCTCAAGAACGAATACGCCCACCTGCTCCGCGACCTGCGTCAGTTGGGCGAGAACGTCAAGGATGAGGAGATCCAGGCGGCGGAGTTGCTGGCCGGCAAGCTTGCGGATGTGACCGTCTTTATCGACGCACACAAGGCGTGGCTGCCTGCAATGCAAGCCGACGGCAAAAAGCGCCGCGTCACCTACCACGATCCCTGCCACTTGGTGATGGGTCAGAAGATCAGCGCCCAACCCCGGAACCTCCTCAAGGCGATACCCGGCGTGGAATATGTGGAACTCCCGGGCGCCAATGACTGCTGCGGCGGCGGCGGTTCCTTCCAGGTTGAACACGCCGAGATCTCTCGAAAGATCACGAAACGGAAGGTGGACAGTATCCGGGAGACCAAGGCGCAGGTGCTGACCACCTGCTGCCCCGGGTGCAACCTGACCATCTCCAACCACCTCGATCCGGCAATCAGGGTGTTGCATCCGGTCCAGCTCCTGCAGGAGGCTTTGAAGAGTTAGCCGTTCGGATCGGCCGCTCCGCGGCATCCCAAGAAAGGTTCCACGTTCCGGGCCGGCGGGGAGAAAGGGGGACGGAATCCAGGCAGGGCGGTGCGAAAGAAACATGAATCGTATAAAATAGATGACAATGATT
>JAURXV010000110.1 GCA_030654195.1 Syntrophales bacterium
AAGTCAGGCCTTGGTTCGGACTTGCTCGGAGAAGTGGAACGAGCACTCGACAAGATTTTGACGAACCCCGAGGCTTCGCAGCGAATCGGAAAGAGAGTGCGACGGAAGTCTTTGTGGCGGTTTCCCTACAATTTGCTCTACGCTGTTTATCCAGATCGAATTCGAATCTTAGCGTGCGCTCACCAGAAACGACGACCTTTCTACTGGCGAAAGCGGCTAAAGGACACGGCAGAGCGGGAAGGCCCAACCAGGCCATGAAAGCGGATGCTCCGCAAGCTCAACGCAGATTAGTTTTACCGTTGTTCGCTCGTGCAACACCGCGGGAGGTTGTTACCGTGAAAGCTGCATTTGTCGTATTTGACCGCATGACATCTCTGGACTTCATCGGGTTCTACGACCCGGTAACGCGCCTGAAGTCGATGAACATCATTGACGATTTCGAATGGCGTATCTGCGCAACCACCGAGTACGTCGTCGACGATCGAGGGCTTCGGATTGGAGCGGACGCCATAGCTGAGCCCCTTAGTTCCTACGACATTCTTTTTGTGCCCGGGGGGTTCGGCACCAGGAGTCTCCAACATGACGGGAATTTTGTCGATTGGTTGAAAACGGCTGGTGCCGCGCGGCTTAAGGTATCGGTATGCACTGGCGCTCTCCTTCTCGGAGCCGCAGGCTTTCTTCGGGGCAAGCGCGCGACGACACATCCGGGCGCGCTCAAGGAACTGGAACAGTACTGTCGAGAGGTTGTCCACGAGCGGGTGGTCGATGAGGGAGACATCATTACCGCGGGCGGCGTCTCATCCGCCATCGACGCGGGCCTGCATCTCGTGGAGAGATTGGCTGGTCCGGATGCGCGCGTCCGAATTGCTGCCCAGATGGATTACCCATATCGATGGAACGGGTAGCTCCCGTGCGATCGAACAACGCGTTCGAAAACGGACGATCTCAAGCGTCGCTTCGCTCACTTATTCGAGCCGCTCAACGCGGACGTTGTGCATATGAAAACGAGACGCATCCCTCGCGCGTCATGGCAGCCGTTGGACGGCCCATCGCCACAGAGAGTGGGATACAATGCCCATAAGAACGGCAAGAAAGGAGGTGAATATCACGTAGTTCCTTACTATATAGACTTCATCCCGGAAAATTGCCCAAAGATGTCGGCAGTTCGCAAAACGCAAGACAACAGAAAGGAGTTCACTATGAGTGCAAAGAAAATATTGATGCTCGTCGGCGACTACGTGGAAGACTACGAGGTAATGGTGCCCTTCCAGGCACTCTTGATGGTGGGGCATATAGTTCATGCGGTCTGTCCCGACAAGAAGGCAGGCGAGAAGGTGCGCACCGCGGTACACGATTTCGAGGGAGACCAGACCTACAGCGAAAAGCCCGGTCACAACTTTGTGCTGAATGCTACTTTTGCAGAGGTCAAGGCCGAAGACTACGACGCGCTGGTCATCCCCGGTGGGCGCGCACCGGAATACATTCGCATGAACGAGACAGTGCTGAAGATCGTGCGGCACTTTTCACAAGCAAACAAGCCCATTGCATCCATCTGCCACGGCGCACAGGTGCTGGCCGCAGCCGGAGTCATTAAGGGGAAAGCCTGCTCCGCTTATCCGGCGGTGGGGCCAGATGTAACTTGCGCGGGCGGCAAGTATGTAGATATTCCAGTGGACAAGGCCCACGTGGACGGCAAATTGGTGACCGCGCCGGCCTGGCCTGCTCATCCTGATTGGCTCGCCAAATTCCTGCAAGTGCTGGGAACGAAGATTGAACCATAGTGCGAAGATGTGAACTGCGTAAAACAACACCGAATGCTGGCGTTATATAAATGCCCAACAACGTCATCAACTCGGGCAGCAAAAAGCGTCGCGACGAAGGAGCGACGCCTTTTGCTGCCGGTTATGGCGAGCGTTGGGCGTGCTGGACGGCGGCTGTTCTTTTGACTGGCTTCCCATGAACAAGAAAGGGCCATGAAACGAAGCCTCCTTCTGTTTTTGATGATCAGCCGTTCAGCCTCTCGCGGAATTCATCAGGGGTGAAACGATATTCCTGAGTGCCGTAACACTCGACGGCAAAGGAAGCGCATACGCTGCCCATTCGGGCGCATTGTTCAATATCCCTGCCCTGAACAAGGCCGCTGATCAGGCCGCCCCTGTAGGAATCGCCGGCGCCTGTCGGGTCCTCCACCCTTTTTGCCTTGACGGGGAAAATGCCGATTTCAGAGTCCGGCATGGAAACCTGCGACCCCAGCTCTCCGAGGGTGGTGATGATCGTCCCGGCCATCCCCAGCAGGGCTTCCTTGTTCAATCCGGTCTTGCTGATGATCAGGTTCAACTCGTAATCATTGACGATGAGGATCCTGCACCCCTCCATGGCCCTAACCAGTTCTTTTGCCTCCCAGATGGGCAGAGATTGCCCGGGGTCGAATATGTAATCGATTCCTTTGGCTTTGCAGGTCCGCGGGTAATTCATCATGTCTTCAAGATTTCCGGGAGAGACGATCACAATGGTTTCTTTGGGCGGGAGCTTGTCGAAGTCCAATGCAGAGGAATATTTCATGGCCCCGGGGTTGAATCCGGTGATCTGGTTGTCGGCCCGGTCGGTGGTGATATAGGCGCCAGCCGTGAATTCTTCATCGATGATTTTGATGTTTTCCGTGGAGATCCCGTTTTTCGTCAGCCATTCGAAGTACCTTTGATAATCATGGCCGATCGTGGCGGAGATGACGGGTTTTTCGCCCATCAGCGTGAGCGCATAGGCAATATTGCCCGCCGTGCCGCCGTATTTTTCCTTCATGCCGGTTACCTGGAAACAGACGTTTAAAGCATGGATTTTGTCGGGCAGGATGTGATCGGAGAAGTATCCCGGGAAAACCATAATTCGGTCATATGCCAGTGATCCGGAAACAATGATGTTCATGCTAACAATCTTCCTTCCCGGCAGACAGCAGATATTGAACGCGCCGGGTACGGCAGAGCAATCGGATCGTCCGCCGGTCTCATGGCTTCCTTTCCCCCGCAGCGGGTTTCTCGTAGCTCGTGGGACCGTCTTCGTAGCCCACCAGCTTGAGCCACCAGGCGGGATAGAAAACGGCCTGGGCGATCCCCGCCTTGGTGTTCAGATAGCCGTCGTTGTACTTGAGGTAGAGTTGCTCGGAGAGTTTCCACCATTCCCGGAGCACGTCGGCGGCATATTCATCGGAATACCGGGTCAGGAGCCGGCGGGCGGCTGTCTTCTCACCCTTCTTCCAGAGGGACAGCGCCTGGTCCTCCAACTCCCGCTGGTTTCCGAAGGCGCGGGCCTCGAAGCGGTCGCGCACCGCCTGGATGTCCTTGATCATGTACGAATACTTGAGCATGGCGTAGTTGGCCACGTAATTGAAGGCCGTCCACATGCTTTTCCGGTCGAACTTGAGGATATCCCCCCTCTGAATGGAGGGCGCCAGGTTCGTCGCCCCCGCGTAAAACGGCATGAGCACCGCCGTGGCCGGCCGGTCCGGTCCGTACCAGGTCAAGCCGCCGATCGCGTCCGGAAGCCAGTTGCGCGACTGGTTTACATAGGCATACACGCAGCGGTAGATGTTCAGCGGCCGCTCGAATTCACCCTTGAGGGGGGTCAGGCGCCCCTCCTTGTCCGCCATGCCCTCGGCCTGTCCCTCAAAGCGGTTGGGATCGCCGAAGGGACCGGCGGCCAGCCCCTTGGTCAAGTCGAACTCGGCGCCCTCGTAGTTGTCGCGGTGGATCGCGAAGATGTTTTCGACCGTCAGTTTCTGATCCGGCTTGACGGCAAAGGGGTAGGCCCGCGTGAAAGGCCCCTCCGCCCATGCGGACAGGTTCAGAGACGGCGACGCCAGGGACTGGGCGCGCCAGACGCGCCGCAGGGAGTAATAGGGATGATGAAACTCGCCGTCTCCGTAAACGCTGGTCCAGTCGAGAGGCCCGTCGCTGGGCTTCCACCAGCCCTTCTTCTCCGCCACAGTGAAGATGTTGGCGGAGAACATCATATCCTTGGCGTCTTTGCGGACGTCCCGGATGCGGAACTGGTTGGCCGCCACGAAGAAGCCGTCGTCGGGCACGCGCTCGGCTACCCAGACGCCGCCCGTGCCGTTCATGTCGTAACCGGCCATTTCCATGACCCATCCCTCTTCCGGGTCGGCGACGATCAGGGTCTCGCCCGTTCCGTAGTATCCGTATTTCTCGATGAGTTCCCCCATCAGCTTCACGGCCTCGCGCGCCGTCTTGCAACGCTCCAGAGCCACACGGGACAGCTCCGCCGAATAGAAGATGCGTTTCCCCGGATCGGGCTCGGGATGCACCTTGGCTTTGTTGGTGCATTCGCCGATGGAGAGCTGGTGTTCGTTCATGATGCCGTAGTTGGCGTCGAAATAGGCGTATGTATGGGGCGCCTGCGGGATAAAGCCCAGGGGCACGCCGGAGGGTACGCCGGGCGTATTGTACCCCGGTCCGCGATCCCGAGTGGCTATGCGCTGCGTTTCGCTGGCGCCCCACTGGGGCTTGTAATCCAAAGCGCAGTGAGAGTAGAACACCGGCCGTAGCGAGCCGGGTTTATGGTTCATGGCCGGCACGTAAATCAGCCGTGCATCGTTCAGCCCGTCGTCCGAATGGGACACCATGACCGAACCGTCGGCGGAGGCCTTTTTGCCTGTCAGCGTGGTCGTGCAGGCCCAGGCCGGTACCGCAATGTTCAAGCAAACGATCACCACAAACAACAGAACGTTTCGTTTCATGAGCGTCTCCTCAATTTGGGGTTTTTCTCCAACTCCGTTGATTCGAATAAGATGAACAGACAGTGTTTTTAAATAATTGACAAGAAATTTCTTTTGTGTGACTCGAAGATACGGAAAGGCGTCCTGTATGTCAAGAAGATTTTCACATCTCTTCCGGTATTGCTTGACATACAGCTTCGCATTTCGTAGATTCATGCCGTCCCAAAATACAATCATCAATGGAGCATTCATGACGCCAATCTATCACTTTGAACATGTTCATATCCTGAGCAGAGATCCGAAGGCTACCGCCCAGTATTTCCGCAAAATGTTTGATGCAAAAATCATCGAAGGCGTGGAGGCTGACGGAAAACCCAGGATCGACGTGGAGATGAACGGCCTGCTCATCTTCATTTTCCCGGTCGGCCCCGAGGAAAACCTCCCGGCCGCTCCCGCCGGGCGCTACGTCGGCCTCGATCACTTCGGCCTGCGGGTAGACAATCTGGACGAGGCGGCCGCCGAGTTGAAGCGGAGGGGAGTGGAATTTGTGGTAGAGCCCTTCGTGAAACGGCCCGGCCTCAAGATCTCCTTTATCCGCGGGCCTGAAAATGTTCGGATTGAATTGCTGGAACGTAGCTGATCTTTGATGGGAAATGAAATCATGAAAACCTATGAACAGATCAACGATCGCATCGAATCCGGGAAAGCCGTGGTGCTGACGGCCGATGAGGTCATGGATTACGTGGACAAAAAGGGGCTCCAGGCCGCGGCCAAGGAAGTGGATGTCGTCACGACGGCCACCTTCGGCCCGATGTGTTCGTCGGGCTGCTTTCTGAACTTCGGACACTCCAAGCCGAAGATCCGGATGTCCGAGGCATGGGTCGCCGATGTTCTGGTTTACACGGGCATCGCCGCCGTGGATGTCTACCTGGGGTGCACACAGCTTCGCCACGGAGACCCGGCCAACATGTATCCGCCCGGTGAGTTCCGGTATGGCGGCGGTCACGTGATCGAGGATCTTGTGGCGGGGAAAACGCTCCAGCTCTTCGCCCTTTCCTACGGCACGGACTGTTATCCACTGAGGGAGATCCGCACCTACTTCTCCATCCAGGACCTGAATCAGGCGATCATGGTCAATCCGCGAAACTGCTACCAGAACTATAATGTGGCGATCAACCGCTCCGACCGGACGATCTACACCTACATGGGCAAACTCGAACCCCATCAGAAAAACGGAAACTACTGCTCTGCGGGCCAGCTTTCGCCGCTGCTCAACGACCCCTTCTATGAAACCATCGGCGTCGGCACGCGCGTCTGGCTGGCCGGCGCCCACGGACATGTGTACGCGGAGGGAACGCAACATGCCGGCGGCGGCGCCAGAACGCCGGACGGAGTGCCGATGGGAGGGGCCGGAACACTGGCGCTGACCGGCGACATGAAGCAGATGAAGAAGGAGTTCGTGCGGGGCGTCAGCTTCATCGGATATGGGGTTTCGCTTGCGCTGGGGATCGGAATCCCCATCCCGATCCTCAATGAAGAGGTCCTGAGGCGAACCTGCGTGCGCGACCGGGACATTCTGGCCCCGGTGGTTGATTACGGCGTCGATTATCCGCAAAATACGGGCAACGTCATCGGTCACGTCAGCTACGAGCAATTGCGCACCGGCCAGATCCAGGTCGACGGCAAGACGATAGAAGTCGGCTCGTTGTCTTCCTATCCTAAGGCATTGGAGGTTGCGAATCTGCTGGCGGATGAAATCCGACGGGGAGATTTCCGGCTTGCTGCTCCGATTGCCCCCCTTCGTAAAGACGCAAAAATGAAGCCGCTTGTAAAGAGGGGGAAGAACCGATGAACGACGATTCCGTGACCAAAAAACTGATGTTCTACTTTCCCAAATGCGTATGTGACAAGCCGATCATTTACCACCTGGTTAAAGATTATCATCTCATCGTCAATATCTATCGGGCAAAGGTCACGCCGGAAGAGGAAGGGTACCTTGTGCTGGACGTCACGGGCACGGAAGAGGCGATCCAGCGCGCAATCGATTTTGTAAAGACCTTCGACGTCACGGTCAATTATTCCGGGAAGGGGGTCGTCCGCGACGAGGAGCGCTGCTCCCATTGCGGCTACTGCGTCCCATACTGTCCCCCGGGGGCGCTGAAAATCGAGGACCGCGCCACCCGCAAGGTCGCCTACAACGAATCCGAATGCATCGAGTGTCTGGCATGCATCCGCATCTGTCCCTTTGGCGCGTGCACATCGGCGTTCTAATTCCATTTCGCAAAGTCCGCTCGGCAGCCCATGAACCGCAAACGGGTTTACAGAACATTCATCCACAAAGAGGCGGTTTTACGTATCTGGGAGGAATCGGGGACATGTGGGGACACCTTGCCGCAAGGTGTCCCCGGCCCGGAGGGATCGGAACGTGTCCCCGGAAACCATGCGCAAACGCGTCTACAGAACGTTCATTCATAAAGAAGCGGTTTTACGGATCTGCTGCGAGCCGTTTGAAGCCGTCACGCGGGAGATCGTCCGGCAACGGGCGATTCTGGAGGACTATATCCGGCGGCATCCCCATTTTCAACACGCGCTTCAACCCGTTGCGGCCAGAGCCGATGCACCCGAAGTCGCGCGGCGGATGGCCCGCGCAGCAAACAGGGTGGGCGTCGGACCGATGGCCGCCGTCGCCGGGGCGATGGCCCAGCTTGCGGTCGAGGCCGCTCTTCGGGCCGGCGCCGAAGAGGCGATTGTGGATAACGGGGGCGACATCTATCTGCAAACCGTCGAACCCGTGATCATCGGTCTCTATCCGGGCGAGTCGGGGCAAATCGGCCGACTGGCGTTTTCATTGCAGGCGCGCGATACCCCGCTCTCCATCTGTTCATCTTCGGGAAAAATGGGCCACTCCCTGAGCCTGGGCCAATGCGATCTGGCCACCGTGGTTGCCAAGGATGCCGCCTTGGCGGATGCCGCGGCGACCCTGGCCGCCAATCTCGTCAAGGCCGTCTGCGATGTGGAGCCGGCTCTGAATCAAATGGTTTCCATCGATGGCGTCAGTGGCGTGATGATTGTCAAGAACGGCCATGTGGGACTTGCCGGAAAGCTCCCCCCCCTCGTCAAGATGCGCTGATCCCTGCCGAGCTCAGGCTCTGGGAGAGGAACAGCACGATTGTGATCTTCCGGGCAATACGGACCTGATGGACGACAGGGAAGCGGGCAAGGCGCTGCTGCGCGACTATCTGAACGCCACCGAATCTATCGCCGATATCGCCCGGGAATTGCAGGTAAACGAGAAGAGCCTGCGCCGCATGCTCGGCCCGAAGGGGAACCCGACCCTCAAGAATTTCCTCAGCCTTCTGAAGGTGTGCAGTTCGGCGGAGCGCCTCACGCTTCAGGTCTGTCATCATTGATCCATGAAATGGAGCGGCTTCGGCTAAAGAACCACCGCTGCAAAATATATGCGTTGAACGGTTAAGGAGCGTGCGACCATGCCGACACTGGAATTCAAAGGAAAGCAGTTCATCTATTCACACCATCTGAGCTTTCCGTTCCGCGAGTTGAAGGTAGACGCGGCAAATCCCACCCCGCGCCCGGCCAGAAACCCTCGCTGGATGACAACCTGATCATCCACGGCGCCTGCTCGTGACGGGTGTCGCGCCGGCATCGGAGTTTTTGGATGATCTGAGGATGTGAGAAGGTGGGATACAGATATATCCTTGACTCACTTGCGTTTTTGTTTCACAATGTCTAAAAGGCATCGTAAAGATAAAAACGTCAGCCAATAGAGGTAAAAGAGGAATGGGCAAATGTCCCCAGCCGTCCTGAGGACCGGACCGTACAGGTTCTACTTTGTCAGTCACGATCTGCATGAACCGCCGCATGTCCACGTTGATCGGGACGCCTTCTCCGCCAAGTTTTTGCTCCATCCCGTGGCATTGGCCTACAACCTCGGTTATCCTGCCGGGGAATTGAAAAAATTGGAAGCGCTCACCTGGGAGCACCAGAAAGGATTATTGGAGGCATGGAATGACTACTTTGGAACCCAAAGCAGGTGAACGAGTCAGGGACGTGCACGTTACTGACGAAGCCATCAGCGTGGATCTTTTCGACGGGCGAACCATAACGGTTCCTTTGGCTTGGTACCCGCAACTGCTGCATGCGACACCCGCGCAGCGCGCGAACTGGCGTGTCGCAGGAGCGGGGTACGGAATCCACTGGCCTGATATTGATGAAGATCTAAGCACCCAGGGTCTTTTGCAGGGCGCCCCCGCTCCCCGCGGGGCGGCCAAGGCTGCGTAAAAAAAGATCCAAAATGGACCAGATCTTCAAACTCGCCTCTTTCGTCAAGCCCTATTGGAAACGCGCCGCGCTGGCCCTGGTCCTGCTGACCGCGCTGGTCTTCATGGATCTCGCGATTCCCCGTCTCGTCCAGCGGATCATCGATCAGGGGATCGGGCAGCATGATCAGGGCGTCGTCATCAGTACAGCGCTGCTGATGCTCGGCATCTCGCTTTTGAGCACGCTGTTCGCCGTCGGCAACAACATCCTCTCTGTCCAGGTCGGGGAGAGCGTGGCCCGTGATCTGCGCGATGCGCTTTTCACGAAGACCCAGACCTTTTCGTTTGCCAACCTCGATGAGCAGAAGACCGGCCAGTTGATGGTCCGCCTGACCAGCGACGCGAGCGCCATCCAACGCGTGGTACTGATTTCGCTTCGGATCGGCACGCGCGCCCCGCTGCTGATGGTCGGGAGCCTCATCCTGATGGTCAGCACCAGCCCCAGCCTGGCCCTGGTCCTGCTGCCGCTTCTGCTGGTCACATCCGCGCTCATCGTCTTTTTCGTCATCCGGATGGAGCCGCTCTTCCGATCCGTGCAGCAGAAGTTAGACGGGCTCAACACCGTCCTGCAGGAGAACATTGCCGGGGCGCGGCTGGTCAAGTCCTTCGTTCGAGCCGATTTCGAAAGCGAGCGCTTCGAGAAGGCCAATGAGGCCTACACCGGCCAATCGGTGCGTGTGCTGCAAGTCGTCTCGACCATGTCGCCCGTCCTGACGATGTGCGTGAATATCGGCATGGTCATCGTCATTTGGGCCGGCGGGATCCAATCCGTCCAGGGGAATCTGTCCGTCGGGCAGATCGTCGCCTTTACGAACTACCTGCTGACGACCATGACGCCGCTCATCATGATGACCGTGCTCTCCAACGTCTGGGCCGGCGGGATCGTTTCGGCCAAGCGTGTAAGTGAAGTCCTGGATACCGTGCCCGACGTCCGGGACGCCCCGGACGCCATCTCCCTGCCCGAACCGGTCCAGGGAAGGCTGGTCTTCGAAAACGTCTCCTTCCACTACAACGGCGCCCACGCCGAATCCGTTCTGGAGGAGATCAGCCTGACCGCCGAGCCGGGGCAAACCGTCGCGATCCTGGGGGCGACCGGCTCGGGGAAATCGACCCTGGTGAACCTCGTGCCGCGTTTTTACGATGTCTCCGCCGGGGAGATCCTGCTCGACGGGATCGACATCCGCCGGCTTCGGCAGGACTCCCTGCTGGCGCAGATCGGGATCGTGCCGCAGGAGACGGTTCTCTTCTCGGGGACCCTGCGGGACAACATCCGCTACGGCGTCCCCGGCGCCGGCGACGAGGAGATTTTTGCGGCGGCCAAAGCGGCCCAGGCCCATGACTTCATCATGGCGCTCTCCAAAGGGTACGACACCCATGTTGAAGAGCGCGGCACGAACCTCTCCGGCGGCCAGAAGCAGCGGATCGCGATCGCGCGGGCGCTGCTGACCCGGCCGAAGATCCTGATCCTCGACGACAGCACCAGTTCCGTGGACGTGGAGACCGAAACCCGGATCCAGGAGGCGCTGGAGGCGCAGATGCACCGGCACACCACCCTGGTGGTGGCGCAACGGATCAGCACCGTCCTGAAGGCGGATAAGATTGTCGTCCTCGAAAAGGGGCGCATCGCGGCGGAGGGGACGCATGGGGAGCTGATGATCGCAAGTCCGATCTACCGGGAGATCTTCGAATCCCAGCTCGGCGGCGATCTGAACCTGGAGGAAGCGACTACCGAGGGTACAGGGGAAGGAGGCATCAGAAAACCGGCGGGGGAGATGGGGGGAAAGGGTTCGGCGGATCAAGGCATGAGAAATCCGCTGGACGAATCGGCAGCGGGCAACGCGGTCAACCGCGCGCGGGAGGACGAACCATGAGAATCCCGTCCCGAAGCCGATCCACCGGCAATATCCACGCCGCGATGCGGCCGCGTTTGCAGGGGATGCGGGAGACGATCGAGGCGGCACGCGACCCGCGCCACGCGCTCGGGCGCCTGCTGCCCTACCTCCGCCCTTTTCGAGGGATGCTGATCGCGGTCTGCGGGATGATCGTGATCTACACGGTTCTGGGGCTGATCGGTCCCTACCTGATGGGGGTGGCCATCGACCGGTTCATCGCCGTGAAGGAGTTGGCCGGGTTGGCGAAGATCTCCCTCTGGATGCTCCTCGTCTATCTTTTGAACAACCTCTTCCAGGCCGTCTCGGCGTGGCTGATGGCCGACGTTTCCCAGCGCGTCCTGAAAGAGCTGCGGCGGGACCTCTTTTCCCACATGCAGACCCTGCCCGTGAGTTTTTTCGACGGCAAGCCGGCGGGTGAATTGATGAGCCGCCTGACGAACGACATCGACGCCATCAACCAGGCCGTCTCGCAGAATGTCACCTCGCTTCTGGCCGGAGTCCTATCGCTCGTCGGGATCCTGGTGGCGATGTTCGTTCTGGACATGTGGCTGGCACTGGCCTCCTTCCTGGTCGTTCCCATCATGTTCGCGTTCACCGAGTTTGTTGCCCGGTACACGCGCCTTGGTTTCCGGGAGCTTCAGAAGCACCTCGGCGAACTCAACGGGGTGATGGAGGAGGCGATCAGCGGGCAGAAGGTGGTCAAGGCGTTTGGCCGGAACGAGTCGGCGATCGAAGCCTTCCGCCGGAGCAACCAGGACGTGTTTCGCGCCGCCGTGTGGGCCAACAGCTATGCCTTCCTTCTCATGCCGCTGACGAACGTGCTGGGAAACTTCTTCGTGATCGTCCTGGCGGGGCTTGGCGGCTGGCTGGCCCTGCAGGGGCTGGTTACCGTCGGGATCATCGCGACCTTCATCAACTACGCGCAGAACTTCGTCAGCCCGCTGCGGCAGCTTGCGAACATGTACAACTCGATCCAGGCCGCCCTGGCCGGGGCCGAGCGGGTGTTTGAGATCATCGACACGCCGGCCGAGGCGGACGACGCCCCGGACGCCGTGCCGCTGGAAGCGATCCGGGGAGAGGTCCGGTTCGACCATGTGAACTTCGGTTACCGACCCGGGATACCCATCATCAAGGATATGACCCTTGAAGTCAGGGCAGGGGAGACGCTGGCGCTGGTGGGACCGACCGGCGCGGGGAAGACCACCCTCATCAACCTGTTGACCCGCTTCTATGAGATCGACAGCGGCCGCATCACCATTGACGGCAAGGACATCCGGTCCATCCGGAAGGCCGACCTGCGCCGCCGTCTGGGGATCGTTTTGCAGGACACCTTCCTCTTCTCCGGCACCGTGATGGAGAATATCCGCTACGGACAGCTGGCGGCGACCGACGAGGATTGCATCGCGGCGGCCATGATGGCCGGCGCCGATCCCTTCATCCGCCAACTGGCGAACGGCTACCGGACCCTTCTCGCGGAGCGGGCCGGCAACCTGAGCCAGGGGCAGCGGCAGCTTTTGTCCATCGCCCGCGCGATTCTTGCCGACCCGGCCATCCTGATCCTCGACGAGGCGACCAGCAGCGTCGATACCCGGACCGAGGCACGCATCCAGAAGGCATTGCTGAAACTCATGGAGGGGCGGACGAGTTTCGTGATCGCCCACCGCCTGAGCACGATCCGCGATGCCGGGCAACTCTTGGTGATCGACAACGGCGAAATCGTCGAAAAGGGGACGCACCGGGAGCTGCTCACCCTCCACGGCTTCTACCACCACTTGTACGTCAGCCAGTTCAAGGGGCAGGCGATCTGAATCCGGACGGCTGCCACATGCGATAACACAATAAACATATATACTTGTTTTAATTGATTTTATTTTTTTGATGGATCAACGCCCTGATGTCTTCATTCATATCGGGAGCCCCTCCAGTTCCAGGTTTTTGAAGAAGGGCGTGGAACGGGTTCTGCTCTGGGAAAGTTCATGTCCGGAATAAACAATCGGCGATATCAGGGCGTCGTGTTCCAGGCCGGCATAGAAACAGATTTCGTAAACGCCTTTTTCGATCTCCCAGTTCAATTCCTCAATCACAATGGCCACGTCCAGGTCCGATTCGGCGTCCGCATCTCCCCTGGCCTTGGACCCGAAGAGCTTCATCCAGCGCAAGGGATAGCGTCGTGCAATCTCCTCTTTGACCGCCAGAAGGGCTGCCCTTTCCCGTTTGGGAAGTTCTTTGATCGTCATGACCGCCGAAGCCTCGATAAGAAATCGGTATGTTTACGCATTGCGAATCGGGAGCACATTTTCCATTCCTGTGGACGTTCAGTTATGCTACCCGGAAATCATTTGAAATTCAAGAAAATTTACTCGTAGCGTTTTTCGAGCTTGGCGAGACGCTTTGGGTTCTCACAGGCAATCCAGCGGGCCGCGGTGAGCGTCCCAGCTCCTTTACGGTGTCGAGGATCGGGGGGGCCGTGGCCGCGACGCTGGCATCGACCAGGCAAATCGTCTTCCCGACGATCAGGTAGGAGTAGACGAACCTCTCGACGTATCGGCCCTCTCTCAAGAGCAGCCGGAAGGGATGGCGGATGGCGTGGATCGTGTCGGTGATCTTCATGGTTTCCTCCGTGGTGTGATGATCTGTCTTCCTCTATGCGGCAGGAGGGTAAGAAAAGCGGCCTTATATGTCAAGGAGATTTGGTCGCATTATACGGCATCGGGACAGCAGAAAATATTCAGCCCGACCGAAGGCGCTCGGGCTGAACGGCGCCGCGTCTATCGCTCTGTTTAGGCGTCCGCGGGAGTCGAACCCGCACTTTATGAGAGATTTATTTGTTTTAATTTGACAATGACAAGGGATTGACAAAAACCGATCAACTTTTAAGCCCCTTTTTGACTAAACCTACAACCAACTGATTACGAATTAGTTAGTTCAAGAGATATTTGCATTATATTCGTTCCTTACATATGATAATATTGGCCACAGGCCAACAGATGCGCGTGCGCAGTGAGATTTGAAATCGTTCATATCCGAGAGCTTCGTCAAAAAAATGATGGATATATCAATATTGTTTATGTAGAATACGTTCCGAATAGATGCCCCTACATTCCTGAGAAGGATAAATTGGAATATGGCTTTGATTGACTGTCCAGAATGTAAGGAAAAAATATCAAGCCTCTCGTCGGCGTGCCCTAAATGTGGCTGTCCAAGGACTGAATATAATAAACGATTATCTACTCAAGAGTTGAATAAAGAGGCTGTTAAGGGCAGACCTACGGGAGAGATAATTAAAGCAGCGGAAGAGATAATTAAAGAATTAAATCTAAAGAAAAGACTCTTCGAATATATGAAAAAGCCCACAAATATTCCGTCATTACGTACAACTAACGGATGTGGCAATAACTTATTCGGTTCATTAAGCCTAGTTGACATGGGTGAGCGTGAATTCAAAGCAGCTTTTTACTGTTTATGCTTCATTCCAATAATTCCAATAGGAGTATATTTAGTAGAAGAGGCTAAGCCGGACCAATATAAAGTTTATGGGGAAATTAGCTTTACTAAGTTCATGTCTATTTTGGGTTTGTCGAGAAGTGTTAAATTTATCATCACAATAATTCTGAAATCTTTCTTCATGATTTTAGTTTTAGTATTGGGTTTCTCCTTAGTGTCCTATATTTTTGAATTTTTTCATAAAATGTAAACAGGTGTAAATTTCTGGACTACACCTACTCTCGGGCTTAGATAATTTCATGACAAATAAAAGGAGGGTTGAATGTTACATGCACATGAAATATGGCAGATCATGTCTCGATATATGCCAAGAGGTAGATGGGTGTCTGTAAGTGAAATTCGAACAATAGTCGAGCTTCATGCCAAACTTGATAGAGAAGATTACGAACCAGAGGTGCGAGGTTCAAATATTCCAAAGTGGAGAAGGAATGTTCGTAATTTATTGGTAACATGTAAGGGAAATGGAAAACTCCACTGGAACGGAAAAGATGGCCATCAATCTCAGTATTTCTTAAAATAAGAAAAGAAAATCATGCCTCCAGCAACCTAAATAAAATAAGGAGTTTTTAATTGGCGGCCGAATTTGCGTTGACAATTTTAACATCTGCGGCTGTAGGAGCAATTCTCACCTGGCTTTTATTGTTTCTGACCAAATCATGGATTAGCGAAAGGCTGAAAAACGCAATAAAGTCAGAATATGACCAGAAGCTGGAAACTTTCAAGGCTGAACTTAAAGCTGAGTCTGACGTAGCAATAGAAAACTTAAAGTCAAGATTACGCATTGCAACAACTGAGCACCAAGTTAGGTTTTCAAGACTGCACGAAACAAGAGCAGAGGTAATTGCAGAAACATACGCACTTCTTCAGGATCTTTACGAGAAAGTTGCAGATTACGTGAAGATTTTTGAACCTGGTGGAGATAGAACAAAAGAGGAAAGAAGAAGAGATGTTATTAGTGCCCTGGATGCCCTGCGTGCGTACTATCCCAAAAAGAAGATATTTCTACCTAAAAAAACGGCTATCAATATACGAAATATTGACAGCGAACTGGTGCAAGCAATAAATCAGTTTCTTTATGGTGTTGAGCTTAGCAAAAGAGATGAATCTCAACAGATATGGGGGGAAGTTTTTGAAAGGGTGAATGGCAAGATTAATATAGCCATTGCTGAGCTTGAAGATGAATTTCGAGAGCTACTTGGAGAAAAAGCTAACTTGGCGCCGCAGGGGACACACGATGAAACCGCGCGCCCCTGAACTTTATCGTTACTCTCTTTCGATCTGTAACCTTCATTTCGAAAAAAGCAACTACCACTGAACAGTTGTGAAGGTTGCAACCATCATCCCACCTCTTTCGATTAAAGCCTTTCTTTCGCTGAGGAGGGAGTCGAACCCGTGGGTTGAACGGTTGTTCTTGAGGGGGGCGACCCACCCCTCCGTTGACTTGGCTTTGCGAAGGAATCACAGGCCGTGCATGTGCAGATGCAGCGCATGCAGCCGGCCGGGATTCGTTCGCTGCCGTATGCGATAACGCAATTAATTTCTATCTTTTTCGCGCCGTCTGGTTTATATATCCCTGTCAATTTATTAAGGAGATCATCGTTTATGTCACGAGCCGACCGATATCTGAAAGCATGTAAAAAAGAGAGCGTTGACTGCACGCCTGTCTGGATCATGAGGCAGGCGGGCAGATACCTCGAGGAGTACCGCGCAGTGAGGGCCAAGCACAGCTTCATCGAAGTGTGCAAGACGCCGGAGCTCGTGGTGGAGATCACCCTGCAGCCCATCCGGCGTTTTGAACTCGATGCCGCAATCCTCTTTGCCGACATCCTGCTGCCCCTGGAAAAAATGGGTATCGATTTTGAATTCACCAAAGGCGACGGCCCCCGGATCAACAACACCGTCCGGACACGGGGCGATGTGGAAAGGATGCGGGCCATCAACCCCATGGAAGAGATGGCGTACCTGATGGACGCCATCCGGATGGTGAAGCGCGAGCTGGGCGGCAAGGTTCCGCTGATCGGTTTCTCGGGTGCGCCGGTCACGCTGGCAAGCTACATTACCGAGGGGGGCGGTTCAAGGAACTATGTGTTTACCAAATCGATGATGTACCGGGAACCCGATACATGGCGCCTGCTGATGGAAAAGCTGACCGACATGGTCATCGTTTACCTGAATGACCAGATTAAAGCGGGCGTCCAGGCCGTCCAGGTGTTCGACAGTTGGGTCGGATGCCTGTCGCAAGCCGATTACCGGGAGTTCGTGTTGCCCCACCAGAAACGGCTGATGGCCTCCCTGGACAAGTCAGTCCCGCACGTCCATTTTGCCTTCGGCGCGTCGCATTTGCTGACGCTGATCCGGGAGGCCGGAGGCGATGTGCTCGGACTGGACTGGCGCACGGATATCGACGCGGCTTGGAAGGCGCTGAACCATGAGCCGTGCATCCAGGGGAACCTCGACCCGGTTGCTCTTTACGGCTCGAGGGAATACATCAAAAGAAGGGTAAAGGAGATCCTTGACCGGGTGGGGAACCGGAACGGCCACATCTTCAACCTCGGCCACGGCATTCTGCCCACCGTGCCGCCCGACAACGCGAAATACATGATCGACCTTGTTCACGAGTTGAGTGCAAGAAAATGAAGACTGGCGTAATCCTCGTGACTCTCGGCGGTCCCCGCAGCCCGGAGGAGATCCCGGAGTTCATAAAGCATTTCATCGGCAGGGAGCTTCCCCCTCCGGCGATGAAAGCCGTCATCGAACGATACCGGCTGATCGGCGGTTTTTCCCCGCTGGCGCGCATCACCGAGGAACAGGCGAAGGCATTGGGTGAAGCGCTCGGCAAGGGGTATCTCTGCGTTCCCGCCTTTCGCCATTCGCGGCCGTTCATTGAAGATGTGCTGGAAAGCACGGCGGCATCGGGAGTGGCGCGGATTCTTGTTTTTCTTCTTTCACCTTTTTACACGAGCGTCACCACGGGAAATTACATCGGCGTCGCAAAAAGCCACATCGAAAAGAAATTCCTTTCCGTACCGGTGGATTTTATCCACAGTTGGTATAAAGAGCCGCTTTTCATCGAAAGCTGGGTGGAAGCGATCCGCGTCGACGCGTTCGATGAGCGGGCGTTTTACCTCTTTTCGGCGCACAGCCTGCCGATGAAGTTTTCCGGCGAGCCGTACCGGCAGCAGATCGAGGAGACCGTCGCTCTGGTTGCCACCCGCGCCGGAATGGCAAACCATGCGCTCGGATGGCAGAGCATTCCGGGAAACGCGGCGGAACCGTGGATATCGCCGACTGTCGAAGAGAAAATAGTCGCCATCGCCTCTGCCGGTTTCAAAGGCATTATCCAGGTTCCGATCGGGTTTACCGCCGACCACATCGAGACGCTCTACGATATTGATATCACCCACCGGCAATACGCGTTGGAAAAGGGACTTTCCTTCCGGCGCATACCTTCTCTCAATGCCGGTGCGCCTTTCATCAAGGCCTTGAAAGAGGTCGTAACCCGGTTTAACGCAGATGAACGATAAAAAAATAGCCATAGTCGGCGGCGGCATCTCCGCGCTGGCCTGCGCCGTCGATCTGAAAGAAAAGGGATTCGACTTTACGCTCTTTGAAAAGGAAAACTTTGTCGGGGGCAAGCTCTTCACGGAAAAAATCGGCGGGTTTACCGTTGAAGGCGGACCCGACAGCTATCTTCCGGAGAAAATCTGGTCGGTACATCTGATCAAAAAAGTGGGGCTTGCCGGCCAGATGCTCTG